>NC_017096.1:311620-623241 GCF_000284335.1 Caldisericum exile AZM16c01 | reverse complement strand
TCAAAATCCTCTGAAACACTTGTGAATATTATTTCATGGATTCCCCTTTCGCTTGAAATAATATCCTTTTCCCTTTTTATATTTAAATCGTTAAAAAGAGAAATTATTTTTCTGATAACAAATAACTCACGAGAAGAAAATTTAAGCATCTTTTCATTTGAAATTACGATTCGCCCATTTCCTAACACTATCCCATAAAGTTCAAAAAGGGGCTCTTCTCCCACCGAAACAAGTTCTCTTTTAAGCCTTATATTTAAACTCTCTTTTGTGCTAACTTCATTATTATTCCGCCCAGTGCCTCTGGATCGTGTCGTATGAGACCACCTCTTTCCTTTGCAAAATCCCCTACAATAGGTTTAACGCCAAGTTTCTTAACATTCTCGACATCGGGAAAAACAGGCTCAGAATTTGAAAGTCTATACCTTGCTAATGTTTCTTCTGAAAATTCTTTTGTATTTATAATAGCATAGTTTAGAACGCCATCTCCAAGAATGTGGACTATTGCCTTCACATGGTCAGATGCCTTAAAACCATCAGTCTCTCCATGTTCAGTCATTGCATTGACAATATAAATTTTGATAGCAGTCGACCTTCTTATTGTATCCACAATTGCTGGAAGTAAAAGAGGTGGCATTATGCTTGTAAACAAACTTCCCGGGCCTATCACAATAACATTCGCATTAAGGATTCTTTCTAAAGCAGGTAAATAAGGTTTAATTTCTCCATTTTTTAAAAATACTTTTTTTATTTTCTTTCCTCTTTCCGTTATTTCTGCTTCCCCCTCAACGATTTCCCCGTCTTCAAACTCAGCACACAAAATTGCTTCATCTTCAGTAAAAGGCAAGACTTCACCGTTTATATTAAGAAGTTTTGAAAGCTTGAGAACGGCATCACCAAAATCGTTTGTTACCTTTGTTAAGCCTGCAATAAGAATATTTCCAAGGTTATGTCCATCAAGACACGAGTTGGGTGCATTAAATCTGTATGAAAGAATTTTTCTTGCAAGAGAATTTTCCTCAGTTAAAGCAAGAAGACAATTCCTTATATCACCTGGTGGCGGAACATTTAATTCTCTTCTAAGTCTTCCCGACGAACCACCAGAATCCGCAACAGTTATCACAGCAGCGATTTTTAAAAACTTACCCCTCAACCCTTCAAGGACTGATGTAGTTCCGGTGCCACCACCAATATTAACAACACGCTTTTTAAGACTTTCCTTCCTACTTTCAAAAAGAAGGTCAAATATCTCCTCATACGGTTTATCAGGTACAAGTGCCTTTGCAACAGATTGGACAAGAAGAGTAATTCCTAAGTAAAGAAGTGTAAGTGAAAGTATTATTACAAGAAGTGAACCAACCTGAATATATAAATTTTCGAAACGGACATCAAAATATTTCCCAGGATAAAGATTGCTCTGCATAAGATTGTCGTTTCCTGAGATAGCGGTAGAAAATACAAAAATTCCGTACATAAGAAGAAAAATTGAAAATATAATTAGAGCAATGTATCTCTTTAATTTTAAGCCAGGTAATAAAAACCTTAATTTACTTTGTTCTATCCTCATTTTGCAAATCCTTGTGAACAACAGAAACGTTAAAGCCTTTTTCTTTAAGCTTCTCGGATAGAATTTCACCTATAGCGACAGACCTGTGATGTCCGCCTGTGCAACCAAGTGAAATTGTAAGATATGATTTACCCTCTTTTATATAATAAGGGATTAAGAATAGCAAGAAATCTATAAGTTTTTTGAGAAATTCCCTCGTCTCCTCAAAACTCAAAACAAAATCCTGTACTTCTTTATCAAGCCCTGACTTAAAAGTCAGTTCCTCCTCATAAAAAGGATTTGGAATAAAACGAACATCAATTACAATATCAGACTGAATCGGCACACCATATTTGTAGCCAAAAGTAATTATCGTAATATGTAGTGCTTTCTCTTCAGGTAATGTGAGAATTTCGATAATTTTTCTCTTAAGGTCCTGAACTTTAAAATGTGTTGTGTCAACCACAATATCTGCGATTTCCTTAATTGGAGTAAGACAGTTTATTTCCTCTTTAATTTTTTCTTCAAGAGTTACAGAAGTGCTTTCATCAAAAGGATGCTTTCTTCTTGTTTCGGAAAATCTTTTAACAAGCGCTTCAACTGATGCCTCAAGGAAAATGATCTTTAGATTTATATCCTCTCTTTTTTTCAATTCTTTAACAATTTCTGGAAATTGTTGTAAGAAATCCTTGCTCCTTATATCTATTACTGCACAAATTTTGTTAATTTTACCATCAGTACTCTGTGCAATTTTTATAAAGTCATTTATTAGAGTTGGTGGAAGATTATCAATACAGTAATAACCCAAATCTTCCATTACTCCAACGGTTTTTGTCTTTCCTGCGCCACTTAACCCAGTTATAATTACAAAATTGATTCGCTCTTTCATCGAAATATTATACATGCTATTTGACTTTTTTTAAAAATATCTATAATAAGAATAGTAAAATAAATCTTAAAAAAGGGAGGCTGAGGATGGCTTTAACGGGAGATTTAAGTGAACTTGACCTTAAAGGCTTATTGAATTTAGTTCAATCCATGAAAGGCACAGGAAAACTTGAAATCATTGGTGACTCAACGCATGTATTTCTCTATTTCAAAAACGGCATCTTAGTTAATGCAGAAGGAGACAAAGATCCAATCTCATCATTTGAAAAAGCGGCAGGCCTCAGGTCTGGAAAATTCGAGTTTATTAAAATGGATGATGTAAAAGAAAGCGACAAAGCAAAAGAACTCGAATCACTTACAAAAGATATCGATAACATTTTGAAGAGATGGGAAGAACTAAAAAAGAAATTTCCAAACTACGATATCGTTTTTGATATAGGTGAGGCAAAATCAGAAGAAGTAAAACTCACACCAGAGGAATGGAAAATACTTGCTCTTGTTAGAGAACCAACAACACTTTTGCGGTTGCTTATGAATTCTCCAATGGGAGAAATGAAAACTCTTGAAATTCTTGCTTCCCTTTTTGATAAAGGCCTCATTACGATGAGTTTTGAAACCGAGGATGTTCTAAAAGAGGAGGATCAAGTCATTCCTGTAAAAGAAACCGGATGGTATGCGGTGAACACGCCTGTCTACGGTGATAGAAACATTGCATTCTACAATAAAATTGACGGAAGAAAAGATTTTCCGACAATATGTAAAGAAATGGGAATTACACTTCGTGAAGGAAGACAAATTTTAAGATATCTTTTAAGTAACGGAAAAATCTCATTACGAAAAAAGACTAAATAAACTCTCTAAATACAACGTTTGCAAACCGCACTCCCCTTTCGGAGAGTGCAATTTTATCTTTTTCGACTTTTAATAATTTAAGGTGGCTTAATTTCTCAATCTTTTCCTTAAAGTCTTCAATGAGAAAACTTCCAAATCTATGATAGTAATCACTAAAATAAACTCCATCAAGGAGTCTAAGCCCCATGAAAATGAATTCACTTTTTAACTCTTGCACGGAAAGTTTCTTTTTCGTAGAAAAAGGTAACTCACATTTGTCAAGCCTTCTAAAATAGCTTTCAAAATCTCGGACATTCACATAACGAATGCCATTATAAAAACCGCCTGCGGATATTCCAAATCCCAAGTAGGGAAAACTCCGCCAATAAGAAATGTTATGAATGCATTCAAATGTTCTCTTTGCGTAGTTTGATATTTCATAGTGAATATAGCCGTTATCTTCGAGCAACCTTTTACCAATGGAAAATTCTTTTAGCCAAGTATCTTCATTGGGAAATGTAAACCGATTTTTCATTTTGTTTAAAGGAGTCCCCCTTTCAAGCATAAGTGCATAGTATGAGATATGCTCAGGATTTAAGGAAATCGCCTTCTTTAAAGAATTCATTTGTGCTTCAAATGACTCATTTGGAAGAGCAAAAATAAGATCAATATTTATGTTATTGAAACCAATTGAACGAAGAAGTTCAAATTTTTTCACTGCGGTTTTGCTATCATGAACTCGCCCAAGAATTCTAAGAGTTTCGTCATTAAAGGATTGCATACCAATACTAACTCTATTTGCAGAAAGCATTAAAAAGTCCTCGAATTTTTCCTTTTCTATGCTTTCAGGATTTGCTTCGATTGTAAATTCTTTAAGGTTTGAAAAATCAAAATAACGCTTCAAAAAACTCAAAAAAGCTGAAAATTCCTCAACATCCATGAGACTTGGTGTACCGCCGCCAACATAAATTGTTTGGACTCTTTTTAAAGAACTCTCGGGAAATTTTGAAACAAAAATTTCAACTTCCTTCCTAAGATAAGAAAAATACTTTTTAGAGTAAGTCTTTTGAAACTTATAAGATGCAAAGTCGCAATAGGCACACTTTCTTACACAGAAAGGGAAATGGATATAAAGACCAAAACCCTCAAAATATCTATTCTTCTTTCTCCCCACTCTTTACCGAAAGTATTGAGAAAAATGCTTCCTGCGGGATTTCAACATTACCAACCATTTTCATCTTTTTCTTTCCTTCTTTTTGCTTTTCAAGAAGTTTTCTTTTTCGAGTAACATCTCCCCCATAGCACTTTGCAAGGACATCTTTTCGATACGGTACAATACGTTCTTTCGCTATGATTTTACTTCCGATGGCAGCCTGCAAACTTATTTCAAACATTTGTCGTGGGATAACTTTTCTCATTTTTTCAAGCATTGAGCGAGCAACATAATATGCCTTTTCTTCGTGGGCCATAAAGGAAAGTGCATCTATGGGCTTTTTATTTATTAAAATATCAACTTTTACAATGTCTGCCTTTTTGAAACCTATAAATTCATAGTCAAGAGTTCCATAGCCACGTGTAACTGACTTCAATGTATCAAAAAAATCTGTAATAATCTCTTGGAGTGGCACTTCAAAACGTATAATTACTCTCTTTTCTTCAGGATAAAGCATCTCTTTATACACTGCTCTTCTTGATGTAATTAGTTCCATTACATTTCCTATATAATCTGGCGGAATCATTATTGAGGCATCAACAATGGGCTCTCTTATCTCAAGAATGTTTGATGGGTCTGGAAATTTCGCAGGGTTATCAATTGTTATAGTGCGTCCGTCTCTTAAAACAATTTCATACTCAACATTTGGGACTGTTGCTATGATATCCTGTCCAAATTCAATTCTTAATCGTTCAATCGTTATCTCCATATGAAGAAGCCCCGAGAATCCGCATCTAAAACCAAATCCAAGCGCCTCAGACGATTCTGGCTCAAAGGTGAAGGCTGGGTCATTCAAATGAAGTTTCTCGAGAGATTTTTTTAATTCCTCAAATTCATTAGTGTTAAGGGGAAAAATTCCTGCAAAAACCATTGGAACATTTTTTCTAAATCCGGGTATAGGCTCTTTTGTTGGATTGTTTGCATGCGTTACAGTATCTCCAATTTGAACATCGAGAGGATCCCGTATAAGTGCAGTAAAATACCCAACGGAACCTGCAGAAAGCACATCTTCCGGCTCCATTTTAAGCCTAAAAATACCAACCTCTTCAACTTCGAATTCTTTTCCATTGGACATAAACTTAATTTTATCGCCTTTTTTAATTGTGCCATCTTTTATACGCACATACACAACAACGCCTTTATACGTGTCAAAGTGTGAGTCAAAGACAAGAGCCTTAAGTGGGGCATTGGGATCGCCATGAGGTGCTGGAATTCTCTCTAAGATTGCCTTGATTAAATTATCGACGCCTTCACCTGTCTTTGCACTGATTTTAAGAATCTCGTCTTCTTTAAACCCCAGAATATCAACTATTTCTTTTGAAGTTCCTTCAATATCTGCATCTTTCACGTCAATTTTGTTTATAACAGGAATGATAACAAGGTCGTTTTCCAAGGCAAGATATGTATTTGCAATCGTTTGCGCTTCAACTCCTTGAGTTGCATCTACAAGAAGTATTGCCCCTTCACATGCCTTTAGGCTTCTTGATACTTCATAGGAAAAATCTACATGTCCTGGTGTATCTATGAGATTAAAAAGGTACTTAACGCCATCAACTTCAATATCAAGGCTAACTGGGTGGGCTCGGATAGTGATGCCTCGATCCCTTTCAAGTTCCATGCTGTCAAGGATCTGCTCTCCTTTAACAACTAACCCACCACGCTCCAAAAATCTATCCGCAAGTGTTGACTTCCCGTGGTCAATATGTGCAATTATTGAAAAATTACGAATTTTATCCATGCGATGGAATTTTCTCTTTTATTTCAAAAACAATACCTGAATCCTCTTTATAATCAACAACCACAAGGCTTCCTTCCTTAATTTCGCCTTGGAGGATTTTAACGGCAATTGGATCCTCTACTTCCTTTTCAATAAGTCTCTGCAATGGCCTTGCACCATATTCAGGACTGTAGCCAGTTCTTGCAAGGTATTCTTTTGCCTTTTCGGTAAGTTCAATTTCAATGTTATTTTCAGAAGCATTCTTTTCAATTCTCTTCATAATGATATCAACAATTTGCTTAATTTCTTCCAGTGTAAGTGGGTAGAATACGATAATATCGTCAAGCCTATTGAGAAATTCTGGTTTAAATAATCCTTTAAGTGATGAGAGTAATTTTTTCTTCTTTTCTTCAAAGGATTCTATTGCATTTCCTAATTCAAAACCAACACTCTTTTCCTTGAGATTTTCTGTTCCGAAGTTTGAGGTAAGGATTATAACTGTATTCTTAAAATCCACAGTTCTTCCCTGCGAGTCAGTAAGCCTTCCTTCATCCATTATCTGCAGAAGGATATCAAATACATCCGGGTGTGCTTTTTCAATTTCATCAAACAGCACAACTGAATACGGTCTTCTTCTTACGGCTTCCGTCAATTGGCCACCTTCTTCATAACCAACATAACCAGGAGGAGAACCAATAAGTCTTGAAACAGAAAACTTCTCCATGTATTCAGACATATCAAGCCTAATGAGGGCATTTTCATTTCCAAAAAGAAATTCTGCAAGTGTTTTTGCAAGTTCCGTTTTACCAACACCAGTTGGCCCAAGAAACAAGAATGTGCCAATGGGTTTGTTCGGATTTTTTAAACCGGACCGTGCACGCCTTATTGCACGAGATACAGCCCTTACTGCCTCTTCTTGCCCAACAATGCGTTTGTGGAGCTCTTCCTCCATATGAACAAGACGCTCTTTTTCATCTTTTATCATCTTTTCAGTTGGTACACCAGTCCACAAAGATATAACTTTTCTTACATCATCTTCGCTTAATATTGGAATTTCTGATTCTTTTTCGTTTGCTATGAGTCTTAAGGCATTGAGAAGATTCTTCTCTTCTTCCCTAAGGCGTTCTGCTTCAAGAAGTCTTTTTTCCCTTATCGCTTGAAACCTTCTATCCTTAATTTCTTTTATCTTTTTTTCAAGTTCTTTTATTTCCGAATTTTTAGAAAGTTGAAGTTTCAATCTTGCAGAGGCCTCATCAATGACATCAATTGCCTTATCTGGGAGAAACCTATCGTTTATATACTTCACGGACAGCTTAACTGCAAGTTCAATTGCTTCATCTGGGATTTTTACTCCATGAAACTTTTCATATCGCTCACGAATACCTTTAAGTATCTCAATTGCCTCCTCAATGGAGGGTTCTTTTACGTAGACAGGTTGGAAACGTCTCTCAAGTGCAGGATCTTTTTCAACATACTTTCTATATTCCTTAAGAGTCGTTGCACCAATTACCTGAATCTCTCCACTTGCTAAAGACGGCTTAAGGATATTTGAGGCATCGATAGCGCCTTCTGCAGCACCAGCACCTACAAGTGTATGGAATTCATCTATAAAAAGAATAACATTTCTATTTGTTTTTGCAACCTCTTTGAGAATCTTTTTCATTCGTTCCTCAAACTCGCCTCTGTATTTTGTGCCAGCAATAACAGAAGCAAGATCCAAAGATACGATTCTTTTTCCTTTAAGTAAGTCTGGCACATCGTTATCGGCAATTTTCTGCGCAAGTCCTTCAACAATTGCAGTTTTTCCAACACCAGGATCGCCAATGATTGCAGGGTTGTTTTTCTTTCTTCTCATTAAAATTTCGATTACGCGCTCAATTTCTGCTTCTCTTCCAATAACAGGGTCAAGTTCACCACGTGTTGCAAGGTATGTAAGGTCTCTTGAAAACTGGTCAAGAGTGGGAGTTTTTGTCTCTCTAAACTCAGACGTTTTCATTGTATCTTTCGTTGCCTTTTCGCCAATCATTGAATAAATCGTCTCTTCAAACTTCTGTATATCAACGCCTAAGTCTTGAAGGATTTTTACTCCAACTCCACCACCTTCGTGAAGAATTGCAAGAAGAATATGTTCAGTGCTTATATAATTGTCACCAAGATTAATCGCTTCACGCTCAGCAAGTTCAAGAACTCTTTTAGCACGTGGCGTAAGAATGACCTCATCGCTTGTTTTCCCAGTGAAATTTCTATTCTCCTTGATAAAATTTTCGATTCGCTCAACAACCTCATCTGGATCAACACCCATGCTGATAATCGCATTATATGCAATACCTTCTTCTACTTTAATAAGTCCAAGCAATAGATGTTCCGTCCCGAGATAATCATTCCCGAGATTATGAGCCTCTTCTTGCGCAATTAAAATCGCTTTTTGTGCTCTTTCTGTTAAATTGTTCCAATTCATAGAATCATCTCCTATTAATATTGTAGCGAATTTTTAAAATTTTAAAAGAGGATTTTGAAATTATATTCGTGTTTATTGAAAATGCAAGCGAATAAATGTTTGTTTGGCTCTTATTAAAAAAATTTAACTTAAATAAATTGAGATTTGGATTTTTTGCAATTTTTGATACAATAAATTGTTTGGAGGTAAATATGGACGAAAAAGAAAAGTTGAATAACAAGAATAAAAATGAAAAACCTGAAACAATTGAATATAACGCAGGAAGCTTGAAGGTCCTTGAAGGGCTTGAACATGTAAGAAAACGTCCTTCTATGTATATTGGTTCGACATCTGAATCTGGTCTTCATCACCTGGTCTTCGAAGTTGTAGATAATTCAATTGATGAAGCAATGGCAGGTTTCTGCACTGAGATAATCGTTAAGATGGGAAAAGACGGTTCAATTACTGTCATTGATAACGGACGTGGAATTCCAGTCGATGAGCACCCTGAACTTCATATATCTGGAGTTGAAGTTGCTCTTACTAAACTCAACGCAGGTGGAAAATTTGAGGGAAAGGTTTACCATGTTTCAGGAGGACTCCATGGCGTTGGTGTTTCCGTTGTTAATGCCTTATCAAAATATCTAAAAGTAAGAGTATTTAGAAACGGAAAAATTTATGAACAAGAATATGCAAAAGGAAAACCACTTTATTCTCTAAAAGAAGTTGGAAATTCTCTTTTTGAAAATACAGGCACAGAGATAACCTTCATTCCCGATGATACCATTTTTGAGACGGTAGAATTCAAGGAAGACATAATAAAAGAAAAACTAAAGGAATTGGCATATCTAAATAAGGGATTGAAAATTAAGTTCATAAATGAAAAGACAGGTGAGGAAAACATCTACGAATCAAAAGAAGGAATTGTCGAACTTGTTAAAGATATAAATAAAGGAGAACAAGTTATTCCTGAAAACCCTATTTATTTTAACTATGAAGAAGACCACTTCTTTTTAGAAATTGCGATGCAGTACAATTCTGGATTTTCTTCAGAAATACTCTCTTTTGTAAATAACATAAGGACAACAGAAGGTGGAACACACGAACTAGGGTTGAAACTTGCCTTAACAAAACTCCTCAATGACGAAGGCCTTCAACTTAAAATGATAAAAGATGAAGCATTGACATTTGATGATGTTAAAGAAGGGCTTACTGCCATAATTAATGTAAAGATGCTTGAGCCTCAATTTGAAGGACAGACAAAAACAAAATTGGGAAATGCCGAAGTAAAAAACAAAGTTTACAACATAGTAAAAACACAACTAACCCTTTACTTCGATAAGCATGTTGATGAACTCCAAAAAATTCTTAAAAAGGTTCTCCTTGCCCAATCAGCAAGAATTGCTGCAAAGAAAGCAAAAGAACTTGTTAGAAGAAAAGGGGCTTTGGATTTCTCAGGAAGGCTTCCCGGTAAACTTGCCGATTGTTCTCTTAATGATCCAGCACAAACTGAACTTTATATCGTTGAAGGAGAATCCGCTGGTGGAAGCGCGAAACAGGCAAGGGATAGGAAATTCCAAGCAGTCCTTCCCTTGAGAGGAAAGATTCTTAACGTTGAAAAAGTTAATATGGCACATGCCCTATCTTCTGAGGAGATTAAAAATCTCATAACCTCACTTGGATGCGGTGTGGGTGAAGATTTTAGAGAAGAGCATCTCAGATACCATAAAATCATAATAATGACTGATGCCGATGTTGATGGTGCGCACATAAGAACATTGCTTCTTACATTCTTCTTTAGATACATGAGACCTTTAATCGAAAAGGGGTATCTTTACATCGCACAACCACCGCTTTATAGAGTTTCTTACGATAAAGATGTAAGATATGCATATTCAGACGAAGAACTAAAGCACGTAATGGAACATATAAAAGACCCAAACAAGGCTGAAGTGCAGAGATACAAAGGTCTTGGAGAAATGGATCCTCAACAACTATGGGAAACAACAATGGACCCAACAAGAAGGATAATCAAAAGAGTAACAATAGAAGAAGCCGAACAAGCAGACAAACTCTTCGAACTTCTCATGGGAAGTGAAGTTCAACCGAGAAAAGAATTCATTATGAATCATGCAAAAGAAGTTGTTAATCTTGATATTTGAGGTGATGTATGTCAGATCTATTCCATGAAAAGGTTATAAACGTTCCGATTGAAGAAGAAGTTAAAAAATCGTATCTTGACTACTCAATGAGCGTTATCATTGGAAGAGCACTTCCAGATGTAAGAGATGGCCTTAAACCAGTTCATAGAAGAATTCTCTTTGCGATGAATGACCTTGGTTGTCTCCCAAATAAGCCATATAAGAAGAGTGCAAGAATCGTCGGAGAAGTGCTTGGTAAATACCATCCACACGGAGAATCATCTGTATATGATGCACTCGTAAGAATGGCACAGCCATTTTCCTTAAGGTACCCTCTCGTTGACGGACACGGAAACTTTGGGTCAATTGATGGAGATGTACCTGCTGCAATGCGATACACTGAGGCTCGCCTTGCTCCCATTGCGATGGAAATGCTTGAAGGCCTTGATGAAAACACGGTTGATTTTGTGCCAAACTTTGATAACACTCTTAAGGAACCTGTAGTGCTTCCTGCAAAGATACCAAATCTTCTTGTAAACGGTTCCTCTGGAATTGCAGTTGGAATGGCAACAAATATCCCACCTCACAACCTTAAAGAGGTTGTAGATGCTCTTGTTTATCTTATCGATACAGAAATTCTAAAAGGAACAGAGGTAACAACAGAAGAATTAAGACATTTCATAAAAGGCCCCGATTTTCCAACAGGTGCAACAATTCTTGATTCAAATGGAATAAAAGAATACTTCGAAACTGGAAAAGGATCAATTACAATAAGAGGAAAATACAAAATCGAAGAAGGCAAACACAAAAGAAAATATTTTGTAATTACCGAAATCCCGTACGAAGTGAACAAGGCTGAACTCGTTGAAGAGATTGCAAATCTTGCAAAAGAGAAAAAGATAAAAGGCGTTGAAGATATAAGAGACGAATCAGACAGAGAAGGTATTAGAATCGTTATAAAACTTTCAGAGGATGTAAAGCCTGAGATATTTGAAGCAGAACTCGTCAAATTTACAAGGTATGAAATAAAGTATGGCGTTATCCTTCTGGGTATTATCGATAACCAGCCAAAAATTTTTACACTCAAAGAACTGCTAAATGAGTTTTTAAGATTTAGAGGAGAGGTTTTAAGAAGGCAAACTCAGTTTAAACTCGAAAAAGCAAAGAAGAGTCTTGAAATCTTAAGTGGAATAAGAAAAGCAATTCTCAGTATTGATGTTATTATACCTCTCATAAAGGAATCAAAAGATAACGAAGAAGCAAGAAATAAACTAATGGCGTACCTTGAAATTTCTGAAGAGCAAGCAAGAGCAATTCTCGACATGAGACTTGCAAGATTAACAAGTTTAGAGGTTGAAAAAATTGATAGAGATATCAAAGAAACAGAAGAACTTATTAAGAATTTAAATGAAATACTCACAAACAAAGAGAGATTCTATAATGAAATTAAAGAAGACTTAAGGAGAATAGGAAACAAATTCGGAGATGCAAGAAAAACTGAAATTCAACGCTACTATAAATCAATCGATGAAGAGGAACTAATCCCAGATGAAAACATTATCGTAATTGTTACTCGTGGAGGATATCTCAAGAGAATGAGAGAAGATGTTTTCAAAGTGCAAAGACGTGGAGGAAAAGGCGTAATTGGACAGTCAGTTTCTCAAGAGGACTACCCAATTGAGATAATACCAACAACCCTTAAAAGCACAATGCTTTTCTTTACCAACATTGGTAAGGTGTATTCGCTTAGGGCGTTTGAAATACCCGAACTTGAGCGAACAGGTAAAGGCACACCAATTCATAGACTTCTAAAATTATTGCCTAACGAAAACATAAGCAAAGTTATATCCATTGAAAAGGACAATAAGATTAAGAGTTTGCTCTTTGTGACTCGAAAAGGCCTCGTAAAGAAGACAAAGATGGAAGAATTTGTTTATATTACGTCGGCAGGAAAAATTGCACTTAAACTTAAAGATGATGATGAACTTGAAACAGTTATACCCATTTTAGAGGAAAGCGATGTTATGATGATTTCGAACGCGGGGCTTGCAGTTAGATTTGATACAAATTCAGTTCGGGAAATGGGGCGAGCATCCTCAGGAGTAATAGGAATGAAAGTTAAGAATGGAGAATTTGTTGTCGACGCAGAGATACTTAAAGAAGAAGATAAAGTTATTCTTGTAACAGAAAAGGGATACGGAAAAATTTTAAGTGTAAAAGAAATACGGAAAACTAAAAGGGGAGCAAAAGGAGTAAAGTGCATCAAATTAAGCGAAAAAACAGGAAATCTTGTTGCAGTAAAGGTAATTCATGATGAAGAAAATTTATACTTGCTTTTAAAATCTGGAAATGTTATTAAAATAGAATTGAAAGATGTAAAAGAGTTGGGAAGAAATACAAGAGGCGTAATTCTTGTAAGATTTAAAGAAGGGGAGGACACAGTTTCAGCAATTGCATTAGAATAAAATGAACAAAGAAATTAAGAATGCACTTTTTACAAGTTTTGTTCTCGTTATCGCTGTAGTGCTTCTATATCTTTTATACCTTATTAAAGATGTAATCCCTTCGATTATTTTTGGGGCGGTGATTGCATACGTGCTTTTACCTATCACTAACACCCTCGAGAGGTTTAAACTGCCAAGGTCTCTTGCATCATTTCTAACACTTATACTTTTCTTCTTTTTGATAATGCTTCTTGGCTATTTTCTTGTGCCACTTATAGTTAAAGAACTGGTAGAATTAGCACATAAAATTCCAAACTTGCAAGAAAATATTTCTTCATTTTTTGAAAGTATCAGTAGGGCTCTTAACGCACAGGTTGAAAGCGGGCTCGTAAAAAATATAATCAACAATGCGACTTCTACACTCCAAAATGTTATACAAAATTTTATTACTAACTTTGCAAAAACTGCTGGATCAACGTTATCAAATATAGGTTCCCTTGTAATATCATTTTTGCTTGCCTATTTCTTTATGAAAGACTCAAAAGCACTCTATAGAATTACTCTCAGAAGATTTGACCCTAAGGTAAGAATAAAATTTAAACACTTCCTTGATAGAACAAATGAAGAAATGAGAGCATACTTTTCGACACTTGTTGTTATCTCTATTATTGTTGGATTTTTTATGGGACTTGGTAGTTTTATAGTGGGCGTAAAATTTTCTGTTTTTATAGGTGTAATTGATGCATTCTTAGAAATGCTACCTTATGTAGGTCCAACAATTGTTTTCTTAACTGGGGCACTATTATCACTTACTCAAGGATTTAAAACCTTCCTTGGCTTTATAATTGTTTTTTCTATAATAGAGGGGGTTTTAAGTAATGGAATTCTTCCTCACTTGGTTGGCGATAAGCTTAATGTGCCTCCAATAATAATCATTCTTATGATTACAATAGGGGGTGCAATTTTTGGACCACTTGGCGTACTCATTGCAACCCCCACTTTTCTTATCTTAAGAAATATACGATTAATTTTTAGTTAACCTGAACTATGGCTTTTTAGGTGTGGGGAATTTTATCTTAAACCTTATGATGTTTGAAATTTCAACAGTGCTTACGTCGGTATATTTTCCAAGAATAAGGATTTTATCGCCAATATTGAGATCTTCTATCTTTACTTTCCCTTTATAGTCTTCAGAAAATTTAAATGTAAGAAGTGGAACTTCTGTCAGTTTTATTGTTTTTGTTTCAAGGTCGATGAATGAAACAGTTCCAGCAATTGCAACTGCTGTATTTGGCTTAAAGGAAAGCACAACTATGGAAGTTGCAATATAATTACCCGTTGTTGAATCAAGTCTTATATGAATCTGAACTGGATCACCTACTTTTAAATCTCCTAAAGCAATTGTCCCTTTTCCGATTTTCTTTATCGAGGTCTTTTCATCTATGAAGATTTGATAATCAAAATCTTTAACTTTGACAAAGTTTGAACCAATTTCTGTTATGTAAGTGCGTATTTCGAACTCTTTTTGCCTTATTATCAGAATCTCTTTTGCAACATACACATCCTGCGAAAATGTACCGTGCACAATAACGGTGTCGTAAACTTTAAGTTCAGAAAAACTCACCAATTTTCCTCTGAGTCTTATTTTTGTAACGTTATTTACCAAAATCGTCTTTCCACTTACCACAATTGCATTCTGTGTGATTGAAGTTACGATTCCAGAAAGTGTAAAAGTCTTGGAGGGAGTCTCTCCGCTAAACAGAAGGACAAGTCTTGCAACAAGGTTCTTGTCAATTGTCTCGCACATTGCAATCGCATACATGCCTACCTTAATGTCGTTCATAGTAATCTGCTTTCCATTCAATCTTAAAACAGTATCATCTCGAATAGTAATAACCTTTTTATCAATAGTAATTGTGTTCGTTGAAATTGCGGTAATATTGCCTTTAATTACGTCAATTTTTGGTAAAGTAACCTTTGCTTCTGCCATTAGTGGTGCAAGTGTAGCAAGCAATAGCATTACTAATACAAAAATAATCAACTTTCTCATTCCCATCACCTCCACCATATAATATACTCTGCCTGTCGAAAATGTTACAAAAATAAAATTACATTAATTTTTCTTAACAATCGAAAATCCTATTGACAAAGATAAAAACTGTAATATAATACGTGCAAAATATGGAAAGGGTTAGATTAGCAGTAGCAATCAATAATAATAACATTAATAACTCGCCCGGCGCCGGTCGGTTTGGGTAGCTATTGCTAATCTTTACCCAGAGGCCGGCAAAAAAGCCGGCCTTTTTTAATTTAAAAATAAATTTTAAGGAGGTAAGCGTTGAAAAAAGAAGTTTTAGAAGTACAAAGTGAGGCAATCTTTAGAATGGGAGAGTTTTTAAGAAGTAGAGGGTTTGTCGAGATCTTACCTGTAATTATCTCTCCTTTAACAGACCCTTTGAATCATTCAGTCTACGATGCAAAAATCCCTTACAACGGTGGTTATTATTCCCTTACAAAGTCTATGATATTCCACAAGCAACTTGCCCTACGTGAGTATCCAAAAATTTTTATCTTTTCGCCAAATGTTCGCCTTGAAACTGAGGATAAGAAAAACTCAGGAAGGCATCTTATTGAGTTTGTTCAACTTGACCTTGAGGTAAAGGATGCAACTAGAGAAGATATTCTTGATTTAGTTGAAGACCTCATAATCTACACAATGCAAAAATTGGAAGAAAAATTTGGAGATTTCATAAAGAAACAAAATCCAAACTTTCACGTTCCAAAGAAGCCTTTCGAGAGAGTAAAATTTCTTGAGGCAAAAGAAAAATATGGAAATACCTTTGAAGCACAACTTTCAAAAGAAAAAACTGACCCGTTCTTCCTTATTGATATCCCTATTGAGGATAGAGAATTTTACGATAGGTTAAGCGATGACGGAAAAACGCTTGTGGATATGGATTTAATCTATCCATATGGATTTGGTGAAGGAATGTCTGGCGGAGAAAGAGAATACGAATTTGATAGGATTGTAAAAAGGATGCAGTTTAAAAACATGAATTTGCAAGATTGGGAATGGTACCTTGAAGAAGTAAAAAAAGGAATTCCAAGGTCTGCAGGTTGTGGCATTGGGATAGAAAGATTTTTAAGATTTGTGCTTAATCTTGAAAGCGTAAAGGATGCACGGCTTTTCGCAAAACTTCCAGGAGAAATCGCACTATAGTTTGAAGAATTTACAGCTTGTATATAATACTTATTAATTTATGGAGGCGCATATGACGAATATAAAAGAGATTTACAGAGAAGTTCACGAAAAGAAAATCGACCTAATTTGGCTTCAATTTACAGACATGCTTGGATTCCCAAAACTTGTTGAAATCTCATCAAAGATGCTTCCTAAGGCAATAGAAGATGGTGTTGCTTTTGATGGCTCATCAATAGAAGGCTTTGCACGAATAGAAGAATCGGATATGCTTCTTAAACTCAATCCTGAAACATTTTCAATTCTACCATGGACGATGCGTAATGATATAAAAATCGCAAAAATCGTTTGCGATGTTTATCTTGATGAGGATACCCCTTTTGATGGAGACCCGCGTTTTAGACTTAAAAAAGTCCTAAAAGAAGGCGAAGAAAAGGGATATTTCATGCAAAACGGAGTTGAAGAGGAATTTTTCCTTTTCAAACTTAAAGATGGCTCACCCTCAACAGAACTTGTAAGTATGGGAAGTTATTTTGAAATGCTTCCAGAGGACATTGGCGAAAAAACGAGAGCCTTAATTGCAAAAAATCTTGAAGAAATGGGCTTTGAAATAGAGGCATCTCACCATGAAGTATCACCCTCTCAACATGAAATTGATTTTAAATATGCAGATCCAATTTCAACTGCAGATAGAATTATAACCTTTAAAATTGCTGCAAAAACAATTGCACTGATGAACGGACTTTATGCAACCTTCATGCCAAAACCGATTTATGGAGTAAACGGCTCTGGAGCACACACAAATATATCCATCATAGATAAAAACGGAAAAAATCTTTTCTTTGATACTTCTAAAGAGTTTGGACTTTCTGACATTGCAAGGTATTTCATAGGAGGCATCTTTAAGCACATTGATGCAATTACAGCCATTGCAAATCCCACGGTTAACTCATATAAAAGAATTGTTCCTGGTTTCGAAGCACCAGTTTACGTATCGTGGGCAGTAAAAAATAGAAGTGCTCTTATTAGGGTGCCTCAAGCAGATGAAAAGACTAAACGTATTGAGTTTAGAAGCCCTGATCCCACCTCAAATCCATATTTACTTTTTGCGGTAGTTTTCAAAGCGGGTCTTGACGGAATTGAAAATAAAATAGAACCAGGAGATGCTGCAAACGACATAAATATATTTGAAGAAAATTTAAGATACCCAGGAAAATTTAAGACGCTTCCATCTACATTAAAAGAGGCAATTGAAGCACTAAAAAAAGATGAAGTAATTAAAGATGCATTAGGAAAAATAATAACAGAAAAATATATCGAAGCAAAAGAAAGAGAATGGGACGAATATAGGACAAGCGTTACAGATTGGGAAATTAAAAATATCCTGCCTCAGTACTAACGAGCTCAAAATTAATAAATTTGCTGTATAATAGAATGTATGGATGATAAAAAATTGCATAAATTCTCTATTGTAATTCCTGCGCATAATGAAGAGAACTACATTGAAGAGACGCTAAAGCATCTTCAAGATATTGACTATCCGACAGATACTTACGAAGTGATTGTCGTTGAAAATGGCTCAAACGACAGAACTTACGAGGTTGCAAAAAAATATGAGTGCAAAAATTTTAAAGTGTTTTCAATCAATCAAAAGGGAGTAGCCGTTGCAAGAAACTTTGGTGCAAAGCAGATAAGAAACGACACTGATTGGATTATATTTTTAGATGCAGATACACACCTTAAAAAAGGTTTTCTAAACGATTTAAATGATTTTCTTATTAAAAACGCCTCTAAAAATTATGTTGTTGGAACAACATCTTTGCTTCCGCAAAAAGATTCATTATATGCAAAACTATGGTTTAAGTTTTACGACATTGCTCATATATTACTTCATGCATCTCTTAGCATCCAAATAGTGAAAAAAGATGTATTTTACAAAGTTTGGTATGATGAAAATCTTCAATACACCGAAGACTGGAAAATGATGAAAAGTGCAGAGAAATTTGGAAAGTTCTTTTTCATGTGGACAAACAAGGTTTATACTTCAACAAGGCGTTTCGATAGTGTTGGATATACAAAACAACTTGTGCTATTCATATATTGGGGGATGTTGCCAGAAAAATATAAAAGGAGAATAAACTACGAGGTGATAAGATGAGAATACTCCTTGTAAATGATGATGGAATTTATGCAAAGGGGATTAGAGTGCTTGCAAATCATCTAAGAACTTTGGGGGAAGTTGTAGTTGTCGCACCGGACAGGCAAAAAAGTGCAGCAGGACATTCATTAACAATTAACGACGTTTTGCTTATTAAAGAAGTGGAAATAGAAGAAGGGTTTACAGGTATTGCAGTGGTAGATGGAACTCCAACAGATTGTGTCCTTGTGGGTGTGAAAGACTTAATGAAAGATGATCCTCCAGATTTCGTTGTTTCGGGAATAAATCATGGTGCAAACCTCGGAGGCGACATCCTTTATTCTGGCACAGTTGCAGGAGCACTTGAAGGGCTTGCAAACGGTTTTAAATCAATGGCAATTTCATTGGATGTGCATAGTGATGAAGGATATTTCGAAACAGCAGCGGTAGTTGCAACAAAAATTCTTCAAACACCAGAGTTGTTTGAAGGTATCGTAGAAGAACGTTCTATTCTCAATGTAAACGTCCCAAATGTGCCTCTTGATGAACTAAACGGATATAGAATTACACGTCAAGGAAAAACTCAGTACGAAAACTACCTTGAAAAATATGTAAATCCCCAAGGAAAAACATTCTACTGGATTGGAGGCGACAGACCACCTCATGAACTTGAAGAAGATACTGATTCTTTTGCTGTAGCAAATAAATATGTTTCAATAACTCCTATAAATATTGATTTAACAAACTATGCACTCATCGGAAAACTAAAAAAGATACTACCTAAATTGATGTTTTAAAAAACCAAAACAAGAATGGGGCTTCAAAAAGCCCCATTTAAATTTATAAAGAAACAAGTTATGATTACTGTATCACTAATGCTCTCAATCTTCTTATTCGCTCTTCGATTGGCGGGTGTGTTGCAAGAAGCTTTTCAACATTTCCAAAAGGATTTGAAATGAACATATGTGCAGTTGCATCACTTGCAACTTTCATAGGTCTCCCATATGAGCCAATTTTTTCAAGGGCACTTGCAAGAGCTTCAGGATCCCTAATAATATACGCCCCCGTTGCATCCGCAAGAAATTCTCTTTGCCTCGAAATGGCTGCCCTAATAAGAGCAACTATAATTGGTGCAAGGATTGATAATACAAGTCCAACAATTAGAATAATAGCAGAACCACTATTATCTCTATCGCGTTTTCTTCCACCAATACCCCACCACATACTTCTGAATAGCACGTCCCTTAAGATTAGGACAAGTCCTACAACGACTCCAATAACAGTCATTAGAAGAATATCTCTATTTCTAATGTGCGCCATCTCATGCGCAATAACTCCTTGTAATTCTTCTCGGTTAACCATTGAAAGAAGCCCCGTTGTTACGCATATTGCTGCATGATTTTGGTCTTTTCCTGTTGCGAATGCATTTGGTTGAGGTTCTTCCATTACGTAAACTTTTGGTTTAGCAATACCTGCAGCAAGGGCAACTTCTTCAACCACATTGTGTAGAACATAATACTCGTTAGGATCGGCAGGTCGTGCGTTAACCGAAGCAAGTGCAATTTTATCAGAATTTTCATAGGCGATCCAATTGTAGAGGAAAATAAAGGCGACAAGTATAACTATCCCAACACTTCCTCCGTTAAAATACCACACAAAGAAATAACCAATTGCAAATAAGATTAGCGAAAAAATCATCATAAACAAATATGTCTTTCTAACATTTTCAGATTGAAGATCATAAAGAGTTTTTCTTTCCATACGCATTACCTTCCAAACTTACATTCTAAAATTGGACCTTAACTGACCCTCTTGCTTCCTCCTCTATTGGGTAATATTCTTTAGGGGTTAAGTTCATAATTCTTGCAACAAACATATCAGGGATTCGTTGCTGCTTTGCATTGAACTGCATTACAATATCATTATAAAACTGTCTTGCAAATGCAATTTTATTCTCCGTGTTGGTTAGTTCTTCTTGAAGTTTAAGGAAGTTTTCATTTGCCTTTAATTGAGGATAGTTTTCAGCAACCGCAAAAAGAGTTTTTAAAGTAGCACTAATCTGGTTATTTGCATCTCCAATGTCCTTAACAGATGTTGCACCCATTGCTTTCGCTCTCAATTCACCAAGTTTCTCGAAAATTTCCTTTTCATGCGCTGCATAGCCTTTAACAGTTTCAACGAGATTTGGAATTAGATCGTATCTTCTTTTAAGTTGAACATCAATTTGAGCCCATGCATTCTCGACACGATTTTTAAGATTTATGAAACCATTGTAAGTTGCAACAAACCACAACACAAGCAAAACTACAATTGCTAAAATCACTATCAATACCATTTTGCACCTCCTAAACTATTATAACATAAATTGTGAAATTATTATGAAAATTTCTCAAAAGAAATAACCTCTTCGAAAGGCTTTCTATCCTTCTCAAAAACATTGCCGTTCTTAGGATAACCCAATGTTAAAATTGCACCAACCCTAACATTATGGGGAATATTAAGAAGTTTTTTAACTTCGCTTTCGTTAAATGCGCCAATCCAACAGGTACCCAAACCCAAATGCACCGCTTGTAAAGTCATGTGGTCAAGCGCAATACCCAAGTCAAGTATATTTGAATCATACCAACCACCCATAAGATAGCCTCTTTCGGTAATACATCCCACAATAAGAACTGGTGCTTCGCTTACAAACTTTTGATTTGCACAGTGAGAGGCCATTTTCTTTCGAGTTTCAGGGTCTCTTACTACAATAAATTTCCAGGGCTGGATATTGCACGCAGATGGTGCAAGGCGTCCTGCTTCAAGTACTTCTTTCAATTTTTCTTCTTCAACATCCTTGTTCTGATAACTTCTTACGGATCTTCTCTTTAAGATTGCTTCCAGAATCATAATTGATCACCTTGCCCCAATTTTGATAGTTCTTCATTCAAAATCTTATTAACAAGTTCTGGTTTACCTTTACCTTTAAGTTCTTTCATTGTTTGTCCCACCAAAAATCCAAAAACTTGTTTTTTCCCCGAAAGATACTGTGAAACTGGTGTTGGATTTTTCTTCAAAACTTCTATAACGACATTCCGTATCTGGTTCTCATCTGTAATTTGAATTAATCCTTTGCTTTCAACAATTTCCTTAACAGATAAACCTTTCTCAATGCTTTCTTCAATAACACCTTTTGCTATGTTTGTAGATATGAGACCGGAATCAAGATAATGGAAAAGTTCCTTAAATTCGTTTGTTCCAAATGTAAGACTATCAATATCTTTACCCCTCTTGTTTAGAAGACCAAGGATATTAACGAGGAAAAAGTTTGCAACCTCTATCGGATGGCCTACATTATCTACGATATTTTCGAAATAATCTGCATATTTTTTATTGTATGCAATTGTTCTTGCGTAATCTTCCTGAATACCCAGAGTTTCAATATACCTAATTGCCTTTTTATGAGGCAACTCTGGGATCTCCCTTTTTATTTCCGAAACAAACTCTTCGTCTAATACAAGCGGCGGAAGATCAGGCTCAGGAAAGTATCTATAATCGTTCAATTCTTCCTTCACTCTCATGGGTTTTGTTGTGCCCTCTTTTTCATCAAAATGACGGGTTTCTCTTATTATGCGTTCTCCACGTTCAATTGCATTTATTTGACGTTCAACTTCATAATCAATTGCACGTTTAACGCTTCTGAAAGAATTTAGGTTTTTAATCTCAACTTTCGTCCCTTTGTTCTCATTTTTTGATACAGATACATTTACATCACATCTGAGAGCACCTTTTTCCATATCCCCCGAGGAAACGCCAAGATACCTTACTATACTTCTCAAAAGTGTTAAGAATTCGTATGCTTCGTCTCCTGATTCAAAATCAGGATAGGTGACGATTTCCATAAGTGGGACACCTGATCTATTAAAATCAATAAAAGAATACTCAGATTCTGTTATATCGCCTATGTGGATTGATTTTCCGGAATCCTCCTCAATGTGACCTCTTTCAATTCTTATTGTTTTAATTTTTCCTTCCATTGGAATTTCAAGAAAGCCATTAAATCCAAGAGGAAGTGAATACTGCGTTATTTGGTATCCTTTCGGCAAATCAGGATAGAAGTAATTTTTTCTATAAAACGTTGAGGTAAGATTTATCTCCATATTTAGAGCATGAGCAAGTTTTATACCATATTTAACGGCTTCTTTATTAATAACTGGAAGCGCTCCTGGAAGTCCAAGGCATACAGGACACACATGGGTATTAGGCGGATCTCCAAATTCGGTTGAACAACTACAAAACATCTTGGATTTCGTTGCAAGTTGAATGTGGATTTCAAGACCTATTGTTGGCTTATACATGCTCTGCCTCCTCTTGTAGAACATAAGCAGTATTAAGAAGTTCTTCCTCTTTGAACCACTTTCCAATAATTTGGATTCCTATTGGAAGTCCCTTTTCATCCGTGCCAAATGGAACAGATATTGCAGGAAGATAAGAAAGATTTACAGGAATTGTAAACACATCACTTAGATACATTTCAAGTGGTGTTGCTTTTTCTCCAAACTTGAATGCAGTAGTAGGAGAAGTTGGCGTAAGAATTGCATCACAAATCTCAAATGCCTTCTTAAATTCTTCAAAAATTATCCGCCTTACTTTTGATGCTTTTAAGTAATACTGGTCATAATAACCCTCAGAAAGAGCAAACGTACCTATAAGTATTCTCCTTTTCACTTCACGCCCAAAACCTCTTGTACGTGTATCTTCGTAAATGTCTCTGAGATTATCACCAATGCCTTCAAAACCATATCGCACACCGTCATAACGAGCAAGGTTTGCAGATGCTTCTGATGGTGCAACAAGATAGTAAACAGAAAGTGCATACTTAATGTGTGGTATTGAAATTTCGACAATTTCTGCACCGTTTTTGTTAAATACCTCTAAAGATTCCTTAAAAGCCTTTTCTACTTCAGGTTGAACTTTAAAATCTTGTATTTCTTTTATTACACCTATCTTTTTCCCTTTTATATCTCCTGTAAGATATTTTTCGAAATTTAAAACAGGCACCTGTGCTGTCGTAGAATCATGAATATCGAATCCTGAAATAACCGACAAGGTTGTTGCAACATCCTCAACACTTTTTCCAATTGGCCCAATTACGTCAAGAGATGAGCCAAATGCAACAAGCCCATACCTTGAAACTCTTCCATAGGTTGGTTTAAGCCCAACAACACCACAGAACGATGCAGGTTGCCTAACTGAACCACCCGTATCTGATCCAAGCGCAACGGGAACCTCGTTTGCTTTAACTGCCGCAGCAGATCCTCCCGATGAACCACCAGGGACATACTCTAAATTAACAGGATTCCTGGTTTTAAAGAAGGCAGAGTTTTCGGTTGATGATCCCATTGCAAACTCGTCAAGGTTTGTTTTACCAATTATTATTGCACCTTCTTTTTCTATCTTTTCAATAACGGTTGCACTAAAAGGGGCAATGTATCCTTTTAGAATTTTAGAACCTGCTGTAAGTTCAAAGCCTTTAATAGAAATGTTGTCTTTTATAGCAACAGGAACTCCTAAAAGTAAGCCTTCTTTTTGAGGATTTTCATCGATCTTTTCGGCCTTTTTCAGCGCATAATCATAGAATACGTTTAAGAAAGCCTTAATATCACCATCAAGTTTATCGATATTACTTAGAAATACTTGGACTACTTCTTTTGCCTTCAATTCTTTTGACTTGATCTTAGAAACAATTTGAGAAACCTTTAATTCTGTTATCTCCATTCTACTCTCCTATAATTCTCTTTACTCTGAAAAAACCATCGCCAAAGAGTTCCCTTAACTGTTCAAGATCTTTTAAATGTAATCCATCTTTTACAATGTCATCTCTCAAAAATAATTCTATCTTTTCGCCATATACCATCGGTTCAACGCCTTCAGTATCTACTTCTTTCAAGTTTTCAAAGTAACCAATTATTTCTTCAAGGTCTTTGAGTATCGCTTCTTTTTCACTTTCATCAAGTTTTAGGGCTGAAAGTTTTTCAATCCTTTCAAGATCAATTTTCATAATCACTTTCCTCCGTATCCGATCATTTTTTTAAATTCATCCTCATTGATTATCTTTATGCCAAGTTTTTGAGCCTTTTCCAGTTTTGAACCTGGATCCTCTCCTACGACAAGGTAATCAACTTTCTTACTTATAGTATCAGAAACGCTTCCACCAAGGCTTTCAACAATTTTACCTGCTTCACTTCTCGTGAACTCTTTAAGTGCACCAGTAAAAACGAATGTGAGACCTTTTAACGGACCAACATTCTCCTTTTCTTTTGGTACCTCTTTTGTGTTAACGCCTGCCTTGATGAGTTTATCAATGACCATTCTATTTCCTGAAGATTCAAAAAATTCTACAATCGACTTCGCTGTTACAGGACCAATTCCCTCAATTTGTAAAATATCTTCAATTTTTGCATTCATAAGATTTTCAAGTGATTTAAAATGTTCTGCAAGGAGTTCTGCGGTTCTCTTCCCAACATTAAAAATACCAAGTGCATATATGAGATTTGCCAATGGTCTCGATTTACTTTCCTCAATGTTTCGTAAGATCTTTTCTGCAAGCACCGGTCCCATTCTTTCAAGAGTAAGAAGTTTTTCTTTTGGTATGTAGTATAGATCGCCATAATCTGTAACAAGGCCTCTATCAACCATTTGATCTACAAGTTTCTCACCAATTGATTCTATATCCATTGCATCTCTTGAAACGAAGTGAATTATACGCTCTTTAACCTGCGCAGGACATCGGACATTAGGACAACGAGTTACTGCAAAACCCTCTTCCCTTATAAGAGGACCACCGCATACAGGACATCTATCAGGCATTTTGAATGTAATTTCATCTCCTTTTCTTTTTTCTTTCACAACTCTTACAACCTCAGGGATCACAGACCCTGCCTTGTGAACAATTACATGATCGCCAACACGGATATCAAGCGCTTTTGCAATATCTTCATTATGGAGAGAGGCTCTTGAAACAATAGATCCATCAATCTCCACGGGTTCAAATATCGCAACGGGGGTTACTGCACCAGTTCTTCCAACGCTAAAAATAATATCTTTAACAATAGTTTCAGCCTCTTCTGCAGGAAACTTATATGCAATTGCCCAACGTGGCTCGTGAGATGTTGCTCCTAATCTCTTCTGCAATTCAATATCATTTACTTTCACAACAATACCATCAGCGCCAAAGGGAAATGAATCTCTAATTGCTGTGAGCCTCTTAACTTCTACAATCACGCTTTCAATATCTCTATGTACCTTTACTTCTGGACTAATTCTAAAACCGATTTTATTGAGGTATTGTAATAGTTCAAACTGAGTTTTAAATTCGACACCAACAACTTCCCCTACACCATAGGCAATCATATGGAGTTTTCTCTCTGCTGTTATCCTTGAATCAAGTTGTCTAATTGAACCTGCAGCAGCATTTCTTGGATTTGCAAAAGGAGGTTCGCCTTTTTGAATCCTTTCATTATTAAGTTTTTCAAAGTCTTCTTTATACATTATTACTTCCCCACGCACTTCAATTACAGGTGGGGGATTATCTATTAAAAGCCTTAGAGGAACGCCCCTTACCGTTTTAACATTAGGGGTAACATCCTCACCTCTTACCCCATCACCTCGAGTTGCACCCCTAACTAAGATTCCATTTTCATATCTTATTGATATTGCAAGACCATCCATCTTTAGCTCCGTCTCGTACTCAATTTTGGACAATCCAGACTCTCTTTTTACTCTTCTGTCAAACTCCATTAAATCTTCATCATTGAATGCGTTACCAAGCGAAAGCATTGGAACACTATGTATAACTTCGGGAAACTCGTCAAGAGGTGGCGCTCCAACTTTCTGTGACGGTGAATCAGGTGTAATCAAATCTGGAAATCGCTCTTCTATTGCAAGCAATTCTTGAAATAGTCTGTCATATTCTGCATCGGTAATTTCTGGAGAATCAAGCACATAATAACGATAATTATGATAGTTTATTATATCCCTTAATTCTTTAAGCCTTTTTTCTGCTTGCTCTCGTGTTAGATGAGAAACGTCAATTTTCATTCTACCCACCTCCTTATCTTGTAAGAAGCTTTATATCCACCCCCTCAATTATATAAACATTTTGTGAATTCGAAGAAACTAAAAAGACGGGATTGTCTATTGAAAAGGCTTTTATGAAACGACCTATTTCCCGATCACTTGAATCCTTAACAATTACTTGATAAAAAACTGTCCCTTGTTGATTGATATTTTTATAAACGTATGCACGAACCTGGGATCCTTCAAGATACTCAAAAGGAGTAAAGTCAACTTTTGGAACGCTATTTAAAAGGTTTCCTCTTGTATCGTAAAAGTAAAAGCCAGATGCCGCTGAAAACACCACCCTATTATTACCAACAAAAACATTATTGATACTTGAATCAAAACTCGTTTTTGTAAGCATTGAAAGTGAATTATTATAAAAATACACAGGAAGCGTTACATTAATATTTCTACTATTTTGGCTTTGATCTGTTGTTATTAATGTTTTATACCCAACAACAATATTTCCACCTGCGAAATAACCAAAAACGTTGCTTATGGAACTTGTTTGTTTTTCTGTAATTGATGTTTTTGCCGCAATTCTCGAGCCATCAAGAAGATAAATATCTCCACTTTCTAAAACGAATATTGCATTACCAGATGCATCAATTGATATTTGTGAGTTTTGCCCCATATCCGGCACTGTATCTTTCGTGAGAATCCTACCGTTCGAATCAACGGTTACAATCAAATAAGAAAGATCTTTAAGAGACTGGAAAAGAAGTTTTGTATTTCCATTATTCAAAAATGCCACATAAGGATCTCTTGGAATAAAATTATCAAAACCAAGACTATAGAGTTCTTTAAAGTTTCTATCTAACAAATGAAACTTAACGCCTGCAACACATATTGAACCATCTTTTGGATTTACTACAAGCCCAAAAATTTTATCGTCAATCTTTTTTGAGAACTTTGTATTGCCTTCGGCATCAAAAAGAGCAACATAACCTTGGGAATTACCTATGAGTACTCCATTTTGATAAGAGACAGCAGTTGTAGGTGGTTCTTGAAGAGTTTTTATAGTTTTCTCACTAAACACAATTTGTTTAATAAAAAAGAGCCTGTAGATTATTAAACCTGCGAAGACAAGGATTAAAATAACAGAAAAGATAATGAACAACTGAAATTTAGAAATCTTCTTAACTTGCTTTTTGTTTTTGTTCTTCATGTTTCAATTGTATGTGAATTTCCTTTTTAGTCAAGATGTGGACTTAATTGCTTGATAGCGTAAGGAATTTAAACGTTTTTTTGTTATAATATGGCGGGTTTGCGTGAAAAAAAATAATAGCGGAGGAAGTTTTAATGCAAGAACTAAAAGTCAGAACTATTGTTTTGGCAGCATTGGGTAGTGCCGTAATTTCTATGAGTTCTATCTACATTGCACTCCGAATTGGTGCATTACCCTGGCCTACGATTTTTGTTGCTATCTCCTCAATGGCCATTTTAAAGGCCTTTAAAAACACGAACTTAAAGGAGATAAATGTTGCACACACGGGAATGTCAGCAGGTGCAATGGTCGCAGGAGGTATTGCTTTCACGATTCCAGGTATCTGGATAATTAGTGAACAGGCAAAAGTAAGTTTCCATTATGTATTTCTTGTATCTCTAATAGGTGCGGTAATCGGAGTCTTTATGGTTGCACTCATTAGAGAATTTTTTATTGAAAAATCGAATCTTCCATATCCTGTGGGAGTCGCAACAGCACAAACGCTTGTTGCAGGCGACGAGGGTGGAAGAAAGTCAAAAATTGTCTTTACCTCGCTTGGAATTTCAGCAATTTTTACCTTCCTCAGAGATGGTTTTTCGAAAATCCCGCAGGCAATTATGATAAAAGGTCTTGCTAATTACGGAATTGGGTTGTTCATGTCTCCAATGGCCTTTGGAATTGGATACATAATCGGAATTATCTACATGGGCATTTGGTTTATAGGAAGCATTATTGGAAATATTGTTATCCCGGTTTTCTTTTCCATGCCCTTAGGTGGAGTAAATGCGGCTATCACATTTAAAAACAATTTAGGAATCGGTCTTATAATTGGCGGTGGTATTGCACTTTTAGTTAAAGACATACTACCGAAAGTTTCCACTATTTTCAAAAATGCATTTAGTAAACTTAACATCTCTTACAAAATCATCTCGTTGGTGCTCCTGATTATTCTCGGTATTGAATTCGTATTTCTAAAACTGGGAATTATTGCAAGTTTGTTAACACTAATTGGGGCAGCAGTCTCAGTGGTAATGGCCGCATATACTGACGGAGCAACAGGTATTGTGCCCATGGAAATTTTTGGGATTATAATTCTTTTATTTGTAAAACTTACAATAGGAGGAGATACACTCTCCTACCTTCCACTTTTCGCCGTGGTTGCTATCGTTGCCGTTGCAAGTGGAGTAGCAGGGGATAATCTACAAGACTTCAAAGCAGGTGCTATAATAGGCACAAATCCAAGAGCACAAATTATTTCAGAACTTGTTGGTGCAATAGTCGGTGCAGTATTTGGCACAATAGGATTGTTTATTTTACACTTAACGTATGGAAAAATGGGACCTGGAACGTTCCTCGTTGCACCTCAGGCATACGCAGTATCTCAAATGATACAAGGACTGTCAAATCCGAGAAGTTTTATATTCGGACTTATAGCAGGCTTCGTTCTCTACTTCTTCAACATCCAAACGATGATTCTTGGAATTGGTGTATACCTTCCATTTATCATTTCTCTCACTGCATTTCTTGGTGGTGTCTTAAGAGTTGTAATCGATAAGTTTTTCCCAAAACAGAGCGAAAACTTTACTCTTATTTCCTCGGGACTTTTGGGAGGAGAAGGCTTTGCAGGAACAATTGTCGCTATAATTAAGTTTATCTGGAGGCTCTAATGGGAAGTATCACTGATGTCAAAGGAATCCTCGTTGGAAATTACGAAGATTTTGAAAACTTAACAGGAGCAACTGCAATAGTCATAGAAAAAGGGGCATCTGCAAGCGTTGACGTGCGGGGCGGTGCCCCTGGCACACGTGAAACAGACCTTTTAAACCCAGAAAATTTGGTTGAATATGTTAATGCTATATATATCGGTGGTGGAAGCGCAATGGGTCTTGAAGGTGCAAGTGGAGTTTCAAGATATCTTGAAGAAAAAAATATCGGTTTTGATACAGGAGTAAAGAAAGTTCCAATTGTAAGTGGAGCAATTATCTTTGATCTTTCGGTTGGCACTCCTATTTACCCAGATATTCAAGCAGGATATATTGCCGCAAAGTCTTCAACCGATAACTTCAACTCAAATGGAAATGTTGGTGCAGGTGTTGGTGCAACTGTGGGGAAAATTAGAGGTATGGATTTTGCGATGAAGGGTGGATTAGGAACTGATAGCATAAAAGTTGGGGATATTGTAGTTGGTGCACTTGTTGTGGTCAATGCGCTTGGAGATATCTACGACTTTGATAATAAAATCATTGCAGGAGCACTGAATGATAGTAAAAATGGATTTATAAATACGGAAGAGTTTATCTTAAAGACTCAGACAAATGAAGTCCCTTTTAAAAACACAACCATAGGCGTTGTAGCAACAAACGTGAAACTTACAAAAGCAAAATTAAAACGCCTTGCAATAATTTCACATGATGCAATTGCAAGAAGGATAAGACCATCACATACAATTTTTGATGGCGATACGGTATTTACACTTTCAACAAACGAATTTGATTTTGATGATTTGCTAACTTTAGGAGTTCTTTTTGAAAATGTTTTAGAAAGAGCAATAATTAACGCAATAAAACATGCAAAGTCTCTAAAGAACATTATCGCTTTTAACGATCTTAAAGTATAATTATATTAATAAAGGAGGTCAAAATGGTTGAAGAGGGAAAAACTGCCCCAGATTTTGAATTGAGGGATTCGGAAGGAAACTTAATTAAGCTAAGCAATTTTAAAGGCAAAATTGTAATACTCTATTTTTATCCAAAGGCTCTCACATCAGGATGCACAAAGGAAGCACAAGATTTTAGGGATCACTATGAGGAGATTAAGAAATTAGGTGCAGAAGTAATTGGTATAAGTGGCGATAAGGTGGAGATAATAAAAAAATTTAAAGAGAAAGAAAGTTTGCCATTTATTCTTCTGGAAGACGAAGGATTTAAGGTTTCAGAAGAATATGGAGTTTATAAACAAAAGAGCATGTACGGAAAGAAGTACATGGGGATTGAACGCTCAACTTTCATAATCGATGAGAATGGCATTGTAAGAAAGGCTATGAGAAAGGTAAAAGTTCCAAACCATGTAAAAGAAGTAATTGAAGAAATTAAAAAAATGAGAGGTGAAAAATGAAGGCGCTAATTATCGTTGATATGCTTAAGGATTTTGTATATGATTGGGGCACATTAAGGATAAATGGAGCAAAAGACATTATTCCTTATATTCACCAATTAAAAACACAATTTAAAAAGGAGAATTTTCCAGTAATATATCTTGCTGATTCTCACGATAAGTATGATAAAGAGTTTGAAATTTGGCCACCACACTGCGTTGAAGGAACAGAAGGAGCAGAAGTGGTCGATGAACTTAAACCAGACGAAAGCGATATTATCATAAAAAAGAAAACATATTCTGGATTTTTTAAAACGGAACTTGAAGAAACACTAAAAAAACTGAATATTGACGAACTTTACATTGTTGGAGTTGCTACAAATATCTGCGTGCACTATACGGCATCTGATGCAGTTTTAAGAGGCTATAGGGTTTTGATTCCTTGGAAAGGCACAAAAGGAATAACAGAAGAAGATGAAATTTATATGAAAAAGCATTTTGAAAATGTGCTAAAGGTAAAAATTATTTAGGAGGAGAAAGTGTTTACCAAAGATGGAATTTTAAAGATTATTATAGAAAGCGGAAGTAAAGGCACTACAAGAAGCGAAATATACAAGAAAAAAACAAAGGAAAAAGAAATAGTCAATACAATTGTTCAATCACTTGTAGATGAGGGGAAAGTAATTGAAAAAGGTAAAAGGCTTTTTGCAAAAGAAAAATTGCAGGAACTCCCCGTTAAAGGATCCACTACAAAAGAGGAATTTGCCAAATTAAAAGATTTCATAGAATTCAAAACAATAGTTGAGAAAAAACTGCAAGAAATCGATGAACTTAGGGGGCTTCTATATCAGTTAAAAAACGAAATAGACCGAGCATATGATTATATAAACGATGTGTTTATTTATCTCAAGGAGCCAAGTCACAAAAAAGTAGGCAATATTGATGTCGAATCGCTAAGAATGATCTACGATAATCTAAACGCAATACATAATTTCGGAGATTCTGTGCCAATTCCAATTTTTAAGGACGAAGTCAAGAAGCAATTTGATATTTCTGATGAAGAAATCGATAAGATACTCTTGGACTTGGACAACAAAGAAATCATTTACCTTCAAACCCTTGATAATCCTAAGGACTTTAGTGATAGCAACAGAGGTATAAAGTTTGAGGGAAGGATTCTTTACTTTATAACATGGATGAAAAGAGAGTATTAATAGAAAAATTTAAGGACTTACACCCCTTTAAAGAAAGTGTAATAAAAGATCCATTTGGTAATGAAATAATTGATGTCGAGACCATTAACAAGACCGCATTTGAAAAAGTTATAGAAGAACTGAGGATAGTCAAAGATTCTAAAAAACCAAGCATTTTGGTTTTACAAGGAGAACCAGGCTCTGGAAAATCTCATCTTCTTGCAAGGATTTATAGACATGCCGAAACTGAGCGTTTTCTCTTCGCCTTATATAATCCTCTCGTCGTTAAAATTGGTGCAACATATTCATCACTTCTAAAAAGCATCTTTGATAGTTTCGAAAGGAAGCATTCGGAACTTAAAGCAAAACCAATAAATCACATAAGAGGAAAGATAATCCGCATAGGCTTACAAAATTACACAGCACAAGAGGATCCAAAAATACAAGTTCTTTTAAGAGAAATCCGAAAACCTAAAAAGAATCTCCTCCCTGCAGTTTTTTACGAAGATTTTAAATCGTTTCCAAAAAGGGTTCAGGATAGACTTAGAAAATTTATTCCAGAAGAAGTATTAAAATACATAAAAGTTGAAAGTAATTTTACGATTGGAAAAAAGTATCTTAAGGCAATAATAGAAGCACTTATTGACGAAGAAAAATACCCTATTCTAAGAGACCTTGTAAATGAAGGAAGTCTAACTGATAAAGATGCACAAATACTAAATCTCACATCTGGATTTGTCGTAAACGAGGATATTGCCTTCGAAATTATACAAGCAATATTCTTAGTTTCTCCATTTCCGATTCTCCTTTCAATCGACCAAATTGAACACTTCGACCAACATCTCGATGAGAAAGGCATAATTAATTTTCTTGAAGACCTATACAGGCTTGTATCAAACACAAAAAACGTGCTTCTACTCTTGAGTGCACAAACAGCAGTCTTTAGAAAATGGAACTCATTTTTGGGAGAGCACCTTAAAGACAGATTTTCAAATGTTGCATCTCTTGAAGGAATGAAAGCAGAAGAAGGACTTGAAATAATAAAGAAGAGAAACACCTACTACTTTTCAAAACTTGGTATCTCAATGGACGATTCTTATTTCCCATTCGATAAAAATGAAATTTTGTCGAAGATAAAAGAGCACAAACTTAAATCACCAAGAAAAGTAATTCAACTTGCAGACGAAATCCTCGAAGGAAAAAAACCTGAAGAGAAGAACCTTAAAAGCGAATTTGAAAATATCCTTAAATCTCTAATTTATAACAAGGATGAATTTGAAGAAGCGCTTGGTGAATTACTTGTAACACTACTTGGCGGAGTAAACTTATATCCAAGTGGGAAAAAACTTGTAATTCAAGTAAACAATATTTCAATTGGCATTAATAATTCCAAAAACTACTATTCAACTGTAAGAAAACTCGTAAGTTCCTTGAAGAAGAAAGGACTTAATAGAGCAATTTTCATAAGAGATGAAAAAATGCCTCTTCGAATGGAAACAAAATCTATGGAATTGATAACTCAAAATGGGATCTTGATAAAATACTACAACTTTGAAGAAGGAAAAAAACTAATGGCAGCTCAAAAAATGCTGAGCCTTACAGAATCAAAGGACTTAGATTTTGATATTAATGAGGTTTCAAACTTCGCAAAAGAATTGTTAATCCAATTTTTAGGAGATTTGCTTGATACTGAAAAATTCCTAACCCGTCCTAAAAGAATAGAATCTTTTAAGGAGAAATCCCTTGAAAAAACTGACAAAATCGTTATGGAGATTGTTTCAAAGATAAAAAGCGATTTTGCTTTAGATAAAATAAATGTTGCAAGATTATCAGGATACGTTGATAAAAAATATTCATACCTAATACCAAAAATCGTTGAAAAACTTAGGATGATGAAAACGATTCAAATAAAAGAGCAACAAAATGGAGAGATTTTTATTACAAAAAAGATTCTATGAATTTTCCGTTTCTCAAGTACTAATGCTTTCGAAGTGCAAAAAGGCGCTTGCACTAAAACTAAAAGGATACAATGTAAATTTCAAGTTTGAAAAACTGTCATACACGGGGACACTTCTGCATAAAGTTCTCAACAATTTCGCTAAGACTGTAAACCAAGGACTTTTTAACGAGTTTGATACAAAGAATATAGAGGTTGAATCGATCATTAAGAACAGACTTTATGAAATTTTCTTAAAAGAAATTGATAAAGATAAAAAATCTGCACTTGATTTGGTATGGAAATACCTTGAAGATTTTTCAGTTCTATTATCCACGTTAGTTGAAGAAAATGATGTTTCTTCAAAAGATACATTCATATTTTCTGAAAAACCATTCAAGTATAAATTAACAGATGACATAGCTATTAAAGGAAGATTCGATGTTCTATTAAGGGTTGGTGATAAAGTTAAAATAATTGATTATAAGACTGGAAAAGATGACTTCGAAAGGGATATATTTCAAATTTCTCTATATCATGAAGCAGTAAGGAATATTCTTGGAATTGAGGCAGAGCCACATGTAATTTACTTCCAGGATGGAAAAATCATGGTAGAAACTTATACTCATGAAGAAATAAAGATTACTATTGAATTTATAAAAGAACTTCTAACTTCGTTTATAAACGAATTTGAAAGTGAAGAAATTCGTCCCCCTACTAAGAACAGAGAAATTTGCAAGTTTTGTAGTATGAGAAACTACTCCTTCTGTAAATTTACTTAGAGATCCCCCTATACAACCCAATAACTTTTCCGATAATTTTTACATCACGATTTATAAAAATCGGTTTATATTTGGGATTTGCAGGTACAAGGTATAAACCATCTTTCATTTTCTCAATTTTCTTAACCGTTGCTTCATCCCCGATAACTGCAACACAGATATCACCAATCGAAGCAGGCATGTCAGGGTCAACAATTACAAGGTCTCCTTCTTCAATATGCGCATCAATCATACTATCGCCTTTCACCTTAAGAACAAACGCATGTGGATGAAGTCTTGGATCAACAGGGAACGGAAGAAATCCTTGAATATCTTCAACAGCAACAGTGGGATCTCCTGCGTGCACTGCTCCTACAAGAGGAAACTTATTCATTACAGGTGCAACAACTTTAATCGAACGAGCTTTTCCTTCGGTTTTAACGTATCCAAGGCGTTCGAGCCTTTTAACATAATCATAGACGGTTGCAATAGAACGTAAACCAAGTTTTTCTTGAAGGTCTCTATAGGTTGGGGTAATCCCTTCTCCATAAAGTCCTATTAAGGCATCAAGTACCCTTTTCTGTTTGTTTGTAAGTTTTTTATCCATATTCCACCTCAATATATTTTACGAACATTTTTTCACTTGTCAAGAGGGAACTTTTTGTAGATTTTTTCAATCTTAAAAAGTTCTATAATTAAAGTATGCGATACATAGTTATTTTGTTAATTTCCGCAATTATCATTTACGGATTTTTTATCGAACCGAACGTAATAAAGATTACAAACATTGAATATACATCTTCAAAAATTGAAGACTCACTTAATAACTTCACAATTGTTCACATTTCAGATCTTCATATAAAAGATTATGGCGTAAAAGAACAGTTCGTTGTAAAATCGCTTATTACAATAAAGCCCAACATGGTTGTTTTTACAGGAGACTTTATCGATGACAAAAAATACTTAGAAACTTTGAATCAATTTCTGAGTGCATTTAGGTTAAGTTATGAAGGTCCAGCATTTGCAGTGCTTGGAAACTGGGATTACGAAAGTTCAGCAAATGCGATTGAAAAACTTTTGAATGACTATAACATAACTTTACTCAAAAATGAAAATACTTATTACACATTTAACAGTTCAAGTTTTTATGTAATAGGTGTTGATGACCCAATTACTGGGCACGATGATCTTGATAGCGCGCTTTTCAGAGTTAACCTTAACAAATTTACACTTGTTTTATCTCATGCACCTGATATAGTCACAAAGTTTTCAAGCAATTTAAAATTTGATTTAGTTTTATGTGGCCATACCCATGGTGGGCAAATTGGCGTTCCGTTTATTTCAAAAAAACTTGCACCTACAACAACTGAATACATAAAAGGACTTTATAATACTCAATTTGGGACAATTTATGTTAATCGCGGCATTGGGACATCCGTGTTTAAATTCAGATTCCTATGCCCTCCTGAACTAACTGTCATCAAGCTTAAAAGTGAAAAATAGACTGGTGCGGGAGGAGGGATTTGAACCCTCACAGGTCGCCCTACTGGAACCTGAATCCAGCGCGTCTGCCGTTCCGCCACTCCCGCATACTACTTTTCAGTAAGTACAGAAGAAATAACCATTGGAGGTTTTACACTCTTTTTTAGTATACCTTTCACACTTCGTTCTATTTCCTTAGATATATTACCAAAATCGCCTTTCTTTGCAACAGTCTTTACTATCTTTTCTACCTCTGTCTTTATCTCACGAATAATCGCACCTTCTTCACCTCTTGGCAAAACAAATCCACGGGTTTCTATGTGAATCGGACGAGCAAATTCTCTATTCTTTTTGAGAAATACAATTATAAGAAGCACGCCTTTGGTTGCAAGTTCCTTCCTTTCACCAATATGAGTAAGATCTTCCTCGCTTTTTACAGGAAATTTCATGTTGCCTTCAACGAGAATTTCTCCGGTTGATATTCGAGGAAGTTTTCTTAATTTATGATCAGAAAGAGCAACGCCTAATCCATTTTCAACAAGGAATATATTTTGAGAGGAAATGCCTTCCTCCTCTCCAATTTTCTTTGCATATACAAGGTGTTTATATTCACCGTGAACAGGCACAAAATATTTCGGTTTTACAAGATCTATCATAAAGCGAATATCTTCCTGTGAGCAATGTCCAGAAACATGTATTCCATCTTCCTTTCTGTAGTAAACAAAAGCACCTAACTTAAATAGTTTATTCACAACTTCTGAAATCAGTCTTTCGTTTCCTGGGATCGGGTCTGCAGAAATGATAACAATGTCCCCTTTTGTTATTTTAATCCCATTGTGCTCGCCATTTGAAATTCTCACAAGCCCCGACATTGGTTCTCCCTGAGTTCCGGTTGTTATTATTGTTACCATCTTTTTTGGTATTGCATTAATATCGGATAATTCAATCTCAACATTATCCTTTATTTTAAGATAGCCGAGTTTCGAAGCGATCTTAACTGACTCAATAATACTTCTTCCATCAAAAGCAACTTTTCGCCCGAGTCTTTCAGAAATATCAATGACCTGTTGGATTCTATGGATATTTGTCGAGAATGTTGCAACAATTACTCTTCCAGGTGCAGCCTCCATTATCTTATATAGGCTTTGTCCAACAATTGATTCGGAACCTGTAAGGCCACTTTCATCAGCGTTGGTTGAATCTGAGAATAGCACATCAATGCCAGATTTTGATAATTCCTCAAGTTTTTCAATATCCATTTGTCTTCCATCTATTGGAGTTGCATCAAACTTATAGTCTCCTGTAAAAAATATCCTTCCCTCATCAGTTTTAACAATAATACCAAAACTCCCCGGAATGCTATGGGTTACAGTTAAGAATGTGAATTCAAAATTTCCCACCTTCACAGTTTGTCTCGGTTTTACAACCTCAAAATTTAAAGTGCTTTTTAATTTCGGCGGGATATTTTCTTTTACAAGTCCAAGCGTCAAATCGGAGCCTAAAATAACAGATGGTTTAACCTCCTCAAGAAGGAATCTCAAGCCACCTATATGGTCAAGATGCCCATGAGTTAACACAACTGCCTTTAACTTATTTTTATTTTTCAAAATATAGTTGTAATCGGGAATTATAAAGTCCACTCCAAATAAATCTGGTGGTGGAAATTTAAAACCGAAATCTATAAGGGCAATATCTCCCTTATATTCAAGCAGTGTTGAATTCTTGCCAATTTCACCAATTCCGCCTAACGGAATAATTTTAAATTCGTTTTTCATCTCTTGACTTCTCCTTAAAAATCAATAAAATATAAAGGCGTTGGGGCGTAGCCAAGCGGTAAGGCAACGGACTTTGGATCCGTCATCCGAAGGTTCGAATCCTTCCGCCCCAGCCATTAAAAAATATCTCTAATATAATTAATTTCAAAATCATTTCCTACTTTAAGTATATCTAAAATTCCAATTTCGTAATCAAAGTTTCTACCTTTTAGATAAAAATTAATCGAACTAACAATGTGGCTCAATTTTCGCTTATCTACGGCTTCAGCACCTCTGCCAAAATTTTCACTGCTCCTTGTTTTCACTTCAATAAAGTGCAATTTCCCATCCTTTACTGCAATAATGTCTATCTCTCCAAAAGGCGTCCTGAAATTTCGCTCAAGAATTTTGAAACCTCTTGAAATAAGGTATTTTGTTGCAAGATCTTCGCCTTCCTTACCCAAAGAGCGAAACACCGTTAATTCCTCTTACGAATTTTTTTCTATGTATTGGACTAAGTCCAAATTTTAAAATTGCCTCAATATGCTCTCTTGTCCCATAACCTTTGTTTCTTTCAAAACCATATTGAGGAAACTCTTTTGAAAAGGCAACCATTATATTGTCTCGATAAGTCTTTGCAATAATTGAAGCACAACTTATCTCATAGACAAGATTATCCCCAGAGATAATGCTCGTCTGCTTGTAAGGTAATTCTGGGATTTTTTTATTTCCATCAACTAATAATAAAATGCCTTTGGAATCAAAAGAACCGACTTTTTTCTCATAGGTTAAAAACAAATTCTCCAATGCTCTTTTCATTGAAAGAAAAGTTGCATTAAGGATATTTAGAGTATCAATTTCTTCACTGGATGCAACGCCAATCCCAAATGCAACTGCAGATTCAATAATTTGAGTAAAGAGATTTTCCCTTCTTTTTGGAGTAAGTTTCTTACTATCCTTCACACCATCTATTTTGCGATAGATTATGATAGCAGCAGATACAACAGGACCTGCCAGTGGTCCACGCCCTACTTCGTCAATTCCTATTCTAAGGATTTTCCCCACTGTACGCAAGGAGAAATTGGAAATGATTTATAGGCCAGTATATAAGAATTGCTCGGCCTATAATACTCGAAATTTTTATGGGACCAAATACCCTTGAATCAAGACTGACAGACCTATTATCACCCATAACGAATACAGAACCATCGGGAACTTTTACAGGCTCCATGTCTGCCATTGGCGAATTGAGATAAGGTTCTTTTAAAGGCTTCCCGTCAATGTATACAGTATCGTTTTTAATATAAATTGTTTCGCCTGGAAGACCTATAACTCTTTTAATGTACTTATCTTTGGGATTATTTGGGGGGATAAAAACAACAACATCCCCCCTGTGGGGCTTAGAAAACCTATATGTTATTTTTTCGACAAGTACAAGGTCGTTAGGTTCAAGGGTTGCAACCATTGAGGTCATCTGCACCCTAAATGGTTGAATAACGTATGCCCTTAGCACAAAAGATATTAAGAACGCAACTATTATTAAAATAATCCAACTTTTCAGTTCTTTTTGAAAATCACTCATTTAGTTCTCAATATTTTCCTCTTGGGTAGTTTCGCTTTGTGCTTTTGCAGCGCTTTCAACCTTTTCTTTTACATTTTGTGCCTTACCAAGTCTTTCCCTTAGGTAATATAGTTTTGCTCTTCTTACATCACCTTTTCTTTTAATTTCAATCTTCTTAATTAATGGGGAATGTAGAGGGAAAACTCTTTCTACACCAACTCCATATGAAACCTTCCTTACAGTGAAAGTTTCGTTAATGCCGCCGCCTTTTTTTGCAATGACTACTCCTTCAAAGACCTGAACTCTTTCTTTTCCGCCTTCTTTCACAATCGCATGCACTCTAATGGTATCACCAACATTAAAGTTAGGTCTTTCTTTTAAATATTCCTTCTCTACCTCTTTCAAAATGTCCTTCATATAAATCAACCCCTTTCACATTTTCAAATATACCAAAATATTATACAGATTTCAAATACTTTTGCAACAAATTTTTGAAAATTTTGCTATAATATCCATAAACTGTTTGGAGGTAATATGGAAAAGAAAACCGGCTTATGGGTCAATGTGAGCCTCTTTTTACTTTTTCTTGTGTGGGCAAATTCATACACATTTATTAAAATTGCAGAAAGACAACTTGAACCTGTTTCGCTTGTCTTAGCAAGATTTTTTATAATATTTCCTTTTTTGTTTTTGTTTAAGGATTTTTATACAGGTCTTAAGAAAATACAATCCATTGCAGACTTTTTAAAGATATTGTTTGTAGGACTTCTCATCGTTCCTTCATATCACATATTTTTAAACACAGCTGAAACAATGATTAATGCATCTGTTGCAGCACTTGTTGCAGGCTTTAGCCCAGTAATTACAGGTATACTTTCGTCAATTATTCTCAAAGAAAAACTTGAAAAGAAAAGGATAGTAGGATTAATAATTTCTCTCGTAGGAGTTATTACTCTTACATATGGTATCTCACATAAATTTGAAGTGAAAAATTCACTTGGGGTTTTACTAAGTTTATCATCTGTAACCTCCTGGGCGCTTGCAACAGTTACTTCAAAATCCCTTTACAAGAAGTTTAAGCCAATTGAGGTAAATACACTTGGATTATTTTTTGGAACTCTTGCTCTTATTCCTTTTGCAAAAGCAATGTTCGTTCAACAAATATTTACTATGAATACGCAAACTTTAATTGCAGTTCTTTATCTGGGTGTTTTATGTATTCTCATAGGCTATGCTGTTTGGTTTAAGGCACTTGAATATAAAGAGGCTTCGACAACCGCAACATTTATATATTTGAATCCTATAATTGGGAGTTTAAGCGGTGTTATCTTCCTAAAAGAGCCAATGAATTTTGTAATGATATTGGGAGGAGTAACGATAATACTGGGACTTTTCTTTGTTAATCCGTTGAAGATGGAAAAGAAATAGATTTAAAACTCGTAATTATTCTATCAAGAATAATTGAAGTGGCACTTCTTACCGAAAGGTGATTGAAATCGGTAATACCAATAATTGGTGGCAAGAAGCCATCAAAATTTTTCTCGAATTCTTCTGGTATTCCCCACCCTGTGCCAAAACATATAAGTATAGGTCTGTTATTTTTTAACTCCTTTGCAACAAACTCATACGTTACTATATTATTTCTTTCCTTTGCAGATGTCCCAATAATAAAAGGACGAACGCCTTCTTTCTCTTCGATTTCCTTAATTACATCAAAGAGGGAATCCTTTACATCAATAACTGAAATTGCTTCTAATCTATTGGGATTGTATTCGTACCCAACAGTTTGCCAAAAATGAACAATACGGGAGACAACTTTCTTCTGCTCTTCCATTGGTTGCACTATATAAAAAGTTTTCACTCCGTATGTCCGTGCTGCTCTTGACATGTCGTGCAAGTCATGAATAACTATACTTGTTGCAACAATTTCTCTGTTCTTGTTATAGGCAGGATAGTGAAGAAGTGCCATGTATAATTTAATCATGTTAGTCTCCTTATAATTTCTTCGATTTCTTTCTGTATCTCCTTAAGCAATTTTATTTCTTCATCTGTAAAATTGTGTTTTAAAAGCAAATCAGGCCTTTTAAGTAAAGTTCTTCTAAGAGACTCTTTCTTCCTAAATTTTTCTATTTCCCTATGATTACCACTCCTCAGAACATCTGGGACAGTTTCTCCTCTAAAATCATAGGGGCGTGTATATTGTGGATATTCAAGAAGATTATTCTCAAAAGTTTCTTCAGATAAAGACTCTTTGTTATGTAATAGGCCTTCCACAAGTCTCAAAGCAGCATCCAGAATTACAAGTGATGCAATTTCACCACCACTAAGCACATAATCACCAATCGAAATTTCAATATCAATGTAATCCATAACACGTTCATCTACGCCCTCATAGTGGGTAGGGATAAAGAGCAATTTTTCCTTTTGAGAAATTTCCTTAGCAAGGTTCTCATCAAGTTTTATACCTTGAGGTGATGTAAGAATTTTGAACTGTTTGCCATAAGTTCCTTCAATAGATTCTATACCTTTTACGATTGGCTCAACAAGCATAACCATACCTGCACCACCACCATAAGGCGTATCATCAGTAGTCTTGTGTTTATCTTTTGTGAAATCTCTTAGGTTGTGAACATAATACGATAAAATTGAACGATCTATTGCAACTTTAAAAAGGCCAAATGCCTTTGCACATTCAAAAAAATCAGGAAAGATGGTAAGAAAATGGACTTCCATAAACTAAAAGAGGCACCTTTAGGTGCCTTCTTTAATTTCTATAACAACGCCGTCTTTTATAAGGACCTCAACACCTGCAATTTTTTTAAATAAGTTATCACCAACATCAACATCAACTAAGCCTTCAATAACTGTATAAGGATATATGCTATCAGGAGTAAGAGACTCTACTTCCTTTATCTTTTCCCTCAAATCAGATGCAATTGCCTCTTGAAGCATTCTTTCTTCTTCAATTCTTGCTTTGAGACTTTCTACATATGTTGGATTTTGAATTCCTGCACTTTCAATAACAAGGCGCGCAAGAGAAGATTTTAACTCACGCGCCTTTCCTTCGGCTGCCTCCAACTGTCTTGAAAGCTCTCTCTTAAAATCTTCCTTAAACTTTTCGGTTACTATTACTTTAACTATTACATTTTGCTTAAGGTGAAGCACACTCATCGAGCACTCCTACGGTGTTATGCTCCTCTTGGCTTGGAGTTAATCTGAATACTTGCAGCTTTTCCAATCTTTGAGGATGCTGCTTTTACGATTGTTCTAAGTGCGTTTGCAGTTTTTCCCTGCTTTCCGATTACTTTTCCGATATCGGAATCTGCAACTTTAATTTCGTAAATAACTGCAGTTTCACCTGCAACTTCTGTAACTTTAACTTCCTCTGGCTTGTCAACCAAAGCCTTAACAATAGTTTCAATAAGTTCTTTCATCACTTACCTCCTTTGAGTTTTAGGTACTCGTCCCAAATTTTTGCACGTTTTAGAAGATTAACAACACTTTCAGTGGGCTGTGCGCCTTTTTTCAGCCAATCAAGAACCTTTTCCTTGTTGAAAACAAGTTCTTCAGGTTCAACAACAGGATTCCAGTGTCCAACAATTTCAATTACCTTACTATCAGTTGCAAAACGAGAGTCGGAAACAATAACCCTATAAAATGCTCGATGAGGTGCTCCAACTCTTGCAAGCTTAATTTTTGTAGCCAACTTTCGCCTCCTAAGTCAGTTTCATCTGTAGCAAACTTATTATAACAAAAATCAACTTTGTTTGCAAGTTAAAAACTTAAAATCTTAAAAGAAATACTTCCTTCCTTTTTAAGTAAATTTGTAAAGTCATCAAACATATCTTCGTCAACTTTTGCAATTACCAAACCTATTTCATTAAACTCTCTTTTTATAATTTCGGCTTGAACTTTGTTTAAAACATAGTTAACATAATTAAACGACTTATACGGAAATGTTATCTCAAAGGTTTTCATTGTCTTTTCCTCAACAATTTTCGCACTGCTAATCGCAAATTCTGCAGTCTTTCCATACGCCTCAATAAGTCCAGGAATTCCTAATTTAATCCCTCCAAAATACCTGGTAACAACGACACAAACATTATACACATCAAAGTGTCTTATCGCATTAAAAATTGGAAGCCCCGCCGAGCCACTCGGCTCTCCATCATCAGAGTAATGGCTTTCCCCCGAGACGAGTCTATAAGCATAAGGATTATGATTTGCATCCTTATACTGCGCTTTTATACCCCTTAATAAACTTTCAACTTCGGACATACTTGAAACCCTTTTAACAGTTGCTATAAAAGTTGATCTCTTTATTACATTTTTCACAACGACACCGTCGACTGTTTTGTATTTCATACTACAAGGCTCTTCAATTTTGAAAGAAGTTTCTCTTTTTCGAGTTCCGAAAGTTTTGCTTTTTTTATAGCCGTTTCAAACACCTCAATAGTTTTATCATAAATATCTCTCATAACAGGATAAGGATATCCATCTTTTCCGCCATGCGCAAATGAAAATGTTGCAGGATCTTTAAATGAAAGAGAAGAACCAAAAATTAAATGTGAGGAAAGTGCAAGTGCACGTAAACTCTTCTCACCAACACCTTTTACAAGAAGTAGTTCCTCAAAATCCTTGGGATTTAACTCCGAAACGGCACTAAAAATTTTGGAAAGACGCTCTTTATCAAAATCGCTTTCGTAAATTGGATGATGTGAGGGAAATTTGATGTTCCTTATTTCTTTTGAAAAGTTTTTATCGCTTGCAAGCTGAACCATTCTCTTTTGTGTTTCAACAATGCTACTATCGACAAGATTCAACGGAGTTTCAAATTTTGCGGTAATTATTCCTTTATGTGGATCATTAACTAAACTTTTGAGGCCAAAAGAGTTCCAGTGGTATCTTCTTGCATAGTGCTTGCTTTCTTTCATTCCTTGTTGAATAATTGTCCAATTTCCAAATTTATCGAAAACTAAAAAGTGATGGTAAAGTTTATAGCCATCTTGAATACACGAAGAATCAACTTTTGCAACAAGACGAGAGGTTCTTTTCAATGAATTAGCAAGCTCCAGATCTATCAAACCTTGTTCAAGTATTCTATTAATATGATTCGGTGTATCTATTGCTCTTGCACCTTTTCCACCTGCAAAAAATAGTCCTAAATTTTTACTTTCATCTGACAAGCCAGAGATAATTGCACCTGTGGTAGTGGTTGTAAGTCCCGAACTATGCCAATCAAACCCAAGAAGACAGCCAAAGGATTGAAACCATATAGGATCAGAAAGACGCTTAAGATATTCTTCTATCCCAAAAAAATCAACAATAGCAATAGATAGGTACTTTGCTAACTTCTCCATTCTTTTAAAAAGCCACGGAGGTGCATTCCCGCCATGCAAAGGTAATTCAACATATCCTTGTCTCATACTTCTAAATTATACACCCTTTGTAAAAAAACTCCATTTTACATATAATAAAAATATGAAGAGAATAGCGATTATTGATGACGAAAAGGACATCGTTGATCTTGCCTCTTTTTATGTAGAGAGAGAGGGCTTTAAGGTCGACAAGTATTACACAGGCGATAGTTTCCTCAATGCAATTGGTTCGAAAAAGTATGATTGCATTGTGCTTGACCTAATGCTACCCAATGTAGATGGCCTTACAATTCTTAAAACCCTTAAGTCACGTGAGGACACCAAGGACATTCCTGTTATTATTCTTACGGCAAAAAATTCTGAAGGAGATATGGTACTTGGTCTTGAAATGGGCGCAAATGATTACATCCCAAAGCCATTCTCACCAAGAGTGCTTGCTGCAAAAGTAAAGGCATTTGTGAGAGAAGGAAAGAAGGCATCACTTCAAGCTGGTGATCTTACCCTTGATTTTGCAAATTATCTTGTCTATTGCAAAGACAAACCTGTAAAACTTACGCCAACAGAATTTAGAATTTTAAAAGTACTTGTCGAAGGAAAGGGTAAAGTCTTCACAAGAGAAGAACTACTTAATGAAGCATTCTTGCACACTGTATCTCCCACGGAGCGAGCTGTTGACGTGCATATTAAGAGTATCAGAGACAAACTGCATGATTGCGGTAAGTACATTGCAACAATAAGGGGGGTTGGCTACAAATTCCAATTAGAAGAATAAATTCGTATATCGCAAGCGCAACAGGGCTTATATTACTTTCACTTTTTATACTTCCTTTTAAAAATCTTTTAGGTTTGTCCGTACTTTTAACCTCAATACTGATATTGCTTGTATATCTATTGAAAGAATCTGTCGAAATAAAAAATTTAGAAGACCTTTTAAAAAATGTTATAGATAAAAACGAAGTAAAAAAAACCAATGAAAATTTATATATTTTCGATCAAATTACAAGTTATACAATCAAGTTAGGTGAAGATTATTTAAACAAACTGAAAGAATTAAATGACCTCAAAACCATCTGTAATGGCATATCATCAAAAATTGACGAAGCAATTCTTATAATCGACAATAAAGGCGAGATTGTCTTCAAAAATGAAGGATCTCAGAGCTTCATTAAACTTAAAGACAAAAAACTCTACTACGAAGCAATAAGAAATAGCGAACTCATAACACTTATTAGCGATGCGTTAAAAAACGGAGAAGAAAATGTCGCTCAAATATACATAAATGAAACACCTTATGAAGTAGATATTTTTCCAATTGTGCTTAAGGAAAAGAAACACTTTCTTGCAATATTCAAGAAATTAAGCGACCTAAAAAGTGAAACTTTGCTTAAAACACAATTTCTTGAGGCAGTTTCTCATGAGATGAAAACACCTCTATCATCCATCCTTGGAACGGTTGAAATTCTCGAGAGTGAAAGTTTCATAAAGAAAAAAGGACAAAAGTTCCTAGAAATTCTTAAAGAAAACTCAGAAAGGCTAAAGAAACTAACAGAAAGAATCCTGAAACTAAGCGAAATCGAATCAGGAAGAAACACCCTTAACGAGGTTGTAGATTTTTCAAAACTCTCAAGCGAAGTTGTAGAAAAATTCGCAAACTTATTTAAAGAAAAGGGTATTGAACTTTCTTATACTATACAACAAAATTCTATAATAAGAGGAAATTATTTCCTTTTGGAAGATGTACTTATTAACCTCCTTGAAAATGCCTTGAAATATACAGAGCAAGGCAAGGTTAGCCTAAATGTGCTTAACGACGAAAAATTTGTGTATATTACTGTTGAAGATACAGGAAAGGGTATCAAAGAAGAAAATGTTGAAAAAATCTTTGAGCCATTCTATCGAGAAGACTCATCTAGAAATGAAATTGTAAAAGGGACAGGGCTTGGATTAACAATTACTAAAAGAATAGTAGATATGCATTCTGGAGAAATAAAGGTTGAAAGTAAACTGGGCATCGGAACAAAATTCACACTAAAATTCCCAAAAGCAAGTTAAAGCAATTTAACCTGAATTTAACCAAATTTTAACAAAAAATACTTTTACTTTTGGCGTTTTCCTTCTACCATAAAAGTGGAGGTGAAGGCATGGATAAGAAAGGCAAGTTCTTAGCGTATCTTGTAATCATGGGTATCGTTTTAGCAATTGCAGTAAGTCTTACAGGTTGCAAGCAGACATCACAAACTCAAGAAGTAAAAATCACAATGAATGGTTCAACAACCGTGTTTCCAATCGCCCAAAAGGCAGCAGAAATTTACATGGACAAACATCCAAATGTAAAAATCTCTGTTGAGGGAACAGGTTCAGGCAATGGTATTGCTGCACTCATTGACGGAACAACAGACATTGCAAACTCTTCAAGAGAAATAAAAACCGAAGAAATTGAGAAAGCAAAGGCAAAAGGAGTAAGTCCATACGAGATTCCAATAGCACTTGATGCTCTTTCGATTGTTGTAAACCCCGCAAATCCAATAACAAATCTTACAAGGGATCAGGTCATTGACATCTTTACTGGGAAAATTACAAACTGGAAAGATTTAGGATGGAAAGACGCTCCAATTGTTGTCGTCTCCAGAGATACTTCATCAGGCACATACGGAGCTTTCATGGAGCTTGCTCTTCCAAAAGATGCAAAAATTACAGACAAGGCGATCTATCAATCCTCTAATCAAACAGTTAAAAACACCGTTGCAACAACGGAAGGAGCAATAGGATATATAGGACTTGGATATGTTGATTCTTCCGTAAAGCCGGTTGCATATGAAGGTGTTATGCCTTCAAAAGAAAATGCAATAAATAAAACTTATAAATTATCAAGGCACCTATATATGTATACAAACGGACAACCACAAGGAGAAGTAAAAAATTTCATTGATTTCGTTCTTTCCCCGGAAGGGCAGGATATTGTAGAAAGTGTAGGATTTATTAGAATAAAGTAGAATGAAGAAAAATTTTGTAGAGTACTTATTACCGGTTTTTGGTTATATAGCAATCATCATCTTTGCAGGAATAATAACAATTATCGCTTTAGAAGGTTTACCACTACTTTCAAAGTTTTCCTTCTTTTCCCTTATATCAGGAACCGAGTGGAGGCCCACATCCTTGCCTCCACTCTTCGGTTTCCTCCCATCAATTGTATCAACATTTTTCGTTGCAATATTTTCGATGCTGATTGCAATTCCACTGTCTTTAGGTACTGCAATTTATCTTTCGAAAATCGCAACTCCCAAAATTAGAAACGTTTTAAAACCAACAATTGAACTTCTTGCAAATATTCCATCTGTAATTTATGGGGCATTTGCTCTACTATTTTTGGGACCACTCATTAAAAGACTGTTTAATCTCCCAGTAGGTCTCAATGGGCTTAATGCAAGCATTATTCTTGCAATCATGTCAATTCCAACAATAACAACCCTTTCCGATGATGCAATTTCTATGGTGCCAAAAGAAGAAGAACTCGCTTCATATGCACTTGGCGCATCAAACCTTGAAACAATCTTTGGGATTACAATTCCATCTGCATCAGCAGGTATTTTTGCTTCAATTACTGCTGGGTTTGGAAGGGCAGTTGGAGAAACAATGGCAGTCTTACTTGCATCAGGAAACTCAATTAGAATCCCTCATTCAATCTTGGAACCAATGAGACCAATAACTGCGACAATTGCGCTTGAAATGGCCGAAGCACCAGTTGGGGGAGACCACTATAGAGCATTGTTTATGCTTGCTTTAATTTTACTTATCCTTGTCTTGTCGTTTAACCTTTTAAGTAGGCATTTGAAGGCAATATACAGGCGAAAACTTTATGGATAAAACAAGAAAAGAAATTCTACTTTTTACAATTTTTAGAGTAACCGCACTTATAACGCTTGTCACCGTATTTACACTTATTTTTTATATCCTTTCCAAAGGTATGAAAGTAATTTCAATTGATTTCATTATTGATGTTCCAAGAAATAGTTTTACTGAAGGTGGGATTTACCCTGCAATCATTGGAAGTTTATACCTTGTGGGACTTGCAACAATTTTTGCAGTTCCTATTGGTGTTTTGGGAGGAATTTACCTTTCTGAGTATACAAAGGAAAACATTATAACAAACTCAATACGTCTTGCCATTGACACGCTTTCGGGTATTCCATCAATAATCTTTGGTTTGTTTGGACTTGCAGTTTTCTCAAAGATGCTTGGATTTAAGATATCACTAATCGCAGGAAGTTTAACACTATCGCTTCTTATGCTTCCAACGATAATTTCAGCAACTATTGAAAGTTTAAAACTTGTTCCTAAAGATTTCAGAGATGCTTCTTTTGCACTTGGTGCAACGAAATGGCAAACAACGACTGAAATTGTTTTAAAAACGGCAATGCCAAACATTATAACTGGAGTTTTGCTAAGTGTAGGAAGAGCAATTGGAGAGACCGCACCAATTCTTTTTACTGGAGCAACATTCTATACGAGAGGTCTTCCAAAAAGTATTCTTGAACCGGTAATGGCACTTCCATACACAATTTATGGATTACTAACTGAGGGTACTTTCCCACAAAAACAGGTTCCCATTGCGTTTGGCGCAGCATTAGTTTTGATAATTGTTGTTTTTATAATTACTTTGCCTGGTATAATAATTAGAAATAGATATAGGAGCAATAAAAAATGGTAAAAATTTCGGTAAAAAATCTTTCGGCATACACAAAAAGACAGCAAATACTAAGGAAAATCAATCTTGATATATATGAAAAATCTGTAACAGCAATTATAGGACCATCTGGTTGCGGGAAATCAACTTTCTTGAGAAGTCTAAATAGGATGAACGACTTCTTTGAAGATATAACATTAGAAGGAGAGGTTCTACTGGACAATAAAAATATTTACGATAAAGATGTAAACGTTTTTGAACTAAGAAAAAAGGTTGGAATGGTCTTTCAGAAACCGAATCCATTTCCTAAATCAATTTTTGAAAATGTTGCATATGGTTTAAAAATTCATGGGATTAAAGACAAAAAACTTATAGAGGAAAAGGTTATTTGGGCACTCAAGGAAGCAAATTTATATGAAGAGGTAAAAGATAAACTAAACGATTCTGCATTTAGCCTTTCTGGGGGGCAGCAGCAGAGACTTTGCATCGCAAGAGCAATTGCCGTAGAACCAGAAGTCCTTTTGATGGATGAACCAGCATCGGCTTTAGACCCAATCTCAACACTCCAACTTGAGCGACTTATTGAAAAACTAAAAAGAGACTTTACGATAGTAATTGTAACACACAACATCCAGCAAGCAGGAAGAGTTTCTGATTACACAGCATTTTTCTATATGGGTGAACTTGTGGAATATGATAAGACTGAAAGGCTATTTACAACTCCAAAGAAAAAACTCACTGAAGATTATCTTGAAGGTAAATTTGGATGAGGTGAACGATGTTAGAAGATAGACTAAAAGAATTAACTGAAAAGATTTTGAAAATGTCTTCAATTGCTGAAGAAATGGTGAAATTATCCGTAAGAGCCATAGTAGAAAAGAGAATGGATTGGGCAGAAAAAGTAATTAATGAACTTGAACCTCAAGTAAATGAACTTGAAATTGAGATTGATGACTTTGCAATTGAAACGCTTGCTCTTTACGCGCCACAAGCAAAAAACTTAAGAAAGGTTGCTATGATTATAAAAATGGTTAAAGACCTCGAACGTGTTGGTGATCTTTCTGTAAATATTGCGGAATTCGGAAGAGAACTCATTCCACAACCAGATGTAAAACCATACATAGACCTTCCAAGAATGACAGAGACTGCATTACAAATGCTTGACGATGCAATTACTGCTTTTGTTAACGAAGATAGTAAATTAGGAAGAGAAATCTGTATAAGAGATGATATTGTAGATCAACTAAATGACCAAATTATAAGAGAGCTAATTACATACATGCTAAGTGACCCAAGGACAATCAACAGAGCAATCCTAATCATACGGGTTTCTGAAAATGTGGAGAGAATTGCAGATCAGGCAACCAATATTGGTGAATATGTAGTTTATATTGGGGAAGGAAAAGTAATCAAGCATCACCACTTTGAAAAAGAGGAAAACAACTAAAAACCTAACTTTTTTCTTGCATATTCAAGTAGTAATCTCGAAAACCCATTAAAATACCGAAGAGAATATAGTAAAACCTGATTATATTCTGCTTCAATTGTAGGATCAAGCATTTTGATTTTATCCTCTGTTAACTTAAATTTCTCTTTTTTACTGTTAATGTCATTTCCAAATAATTTCGTTTCAAGTGGCCATAAAACTTTTACCCTTTCTCTGTTTAAGGATGCCGCAAATTTTCCTAAGTCTGTAAGTGATTTAACCTTATCCTCATTTATTGGCAGAAATCTTTCTTGAAGAGTTTTTACAAAATCAGGGTTTCCTATCTTCACCATATAGCCCTGGTAATCTTCAAGAGCATAATGGTGATTTGAACACATTATCGTAAGGCCTTTTATTCCACTAAAAATATTTCCTAAAATAATCGATGTAGGACCAGGAGTGCCGTGATATGGTTGAGTTATATCTTCCATATAATGGAGTGCTCTTGCAAGAAACCTAAAAGTCCAGTATAGATCACCCTTAGATTTTGCAATTTCAGCCATGTGAAACCAAAATTCAATTTGCGTTGGTGCAGTCCCTACAGTTATAAATCCCATCTTGTAGTACATGTGTCTATATCCTTGAGGTCCACCTGTAAGAACTTGTAAATTTGATAGTTTCATATTTTCGTCAAGTCCCCAATCAGGTTCATCTGCATAGGTTGTAAGTATCGTTACAGCGTCAGTTTTATCACCAACTTTGCCTTCAAGATACTTAACTTGAAACTCAGGATTTATAGGCTCTGTCTCGTAATTCTTATATGTGTAAGGTGTGATGATAATGCTATTATAATTCTTGAGCCAATCAATATTAGAAACAACATACGAGAGCGTTAAACCATGTGAATTCCATCCGAAAACGGAAACAAATGGCAAAAATGTAAAAAACAAAACAAGAATAATTAATCTTTTTAAATTTTTCATTTCTCCTCCTTTTTACAAGCCTAAAAACCTCCTATGACACTATCCTGGCCTTCTTTTATATATGCGAAAAACATTCCCTTCGTATTAAACGCGTATCCAATGTTACCATTTTTATCAAGTGCTATAAGACCTGCACGACCATTAATCCTGGAAAGATCATCTATACAATTCTTAACCGCTTCGTTAATTGTGTATTTAGGGTAGTATAGGGAAATTCTAAAACTTAAAACGAGTTTCATTATGTCTTCACCAATACCAGTTGAAACTGCACCAAACTCGTCATTTGCGTAGAATCCAGACCCAACAATTGGAGAATCCCCGACGCGTCCAACATGCTTTTTGGGTGTTCCACCTGTTGAAACCGCAGATACGATTTTTTTCCCGTCCAGCACAACTGCACCAACCGTATCGCCATATGTTCCTTCAAATATTTTTATAATTCGTTCAGAATAGAAATAATAAGGTGGGACAAATTCTACACCGTGTTCTTTACCAAATTTTTCTGCACCATTTCCAATGAGGATATTGTGGCTCGACTTTTCCATTACAAGGTAAGCAAGTTCAATCGGATTTTTTACGTTTCTAACACCCGCAACTGCACCAATTGATAATTTTGATCCATCCATAATGCCCGCATCCATTTCTACGAAACCCTCTTCATTTAGATACGAACCTCTACCTGCATCAAAAAGGGGATGATCTTCAAGCATCTTTACAGCTCTTACTGCAACTTCAACTGCATCAAGCCCTTCTTTTAATAACGTAAAACCTTCCTCTGCAACCTTCTTTACAAATTGGACTCTTTCGGGAATTTCGTGAGTTATTTTTGCATCGCCTGCACCACCATGTACAATTATTGCTTTCATTTTACCTCCTCTCAATATTCATGCCTTTTTATTATATCTAAAACTTAACTCATTTTGAAAACATTACTTTTTCAGTTATAATTTCATACAAATTAGAGTTGGAGGTTAATGTGGCAAAGGCATTGGTGCTATTTTCAGGTGGTTTAGACTCACAACTTGCATGCCTTATCCTTATGAAAGAGGGAATCGAAGTTGTGCCCGTCTTTTTTGAAACTTATTTTTTTAAGGCAGAAAAGGCAAAAAGATTTGCAGAAGAAATTGGACTCACGTTGAGAATTGAAAACATATCAGAAGAACACCTTAAAATTGTGCAAAACCCACCTCATGGATATGGCAAAAATATGAATCCATGTATAGACTGTCATATGCTTATGATAAAAAGGGCAAAGGAAATAATGGAAAAAGAAGGATTTGATTTTATTGCAACAGGAGAAGTACTCGATGAAAGGCCTTTTTCACAGAGAGATAAAGTTTTCGAAGAAATGGAAAAAACACTTGGGCTTGAAGGAAAAATCGTGCGACCATTATCGCAAAAACTCCTAAAAATTTCGGAAGCTGAACGCAAAGGACTCATTAAACGAGAACATATGCTTGATATTAAAGGACAATCAAGAGTGAGACAGATACAGTTAGCAAAGGATTTTGGACTTAAGGAATATGAAACCCCTGCATCAGGTTGTATTTTGACAGACCCAGAATTTGCAAAAAGACTAAAAGAACTTAAGAAAATAAACCCATGTTTTGATGGAAACGACACACAAATCTTAAGAAATGGGAGAGTTTTTTTCGAAGATAAAATTGTTTTCATTGTAGGAAGAAACGAGTTTGAAAATAAACGCCTTGAAGACCTTAGAAAATCCAATGATGTTTTGCTTGTGCCCGACTTTCCAGGTCCAAGTGTGCTTATAAGAAGTTTTAGCGATGAAATTAATGATAACATAATTTATAAGGGAAAAGAATTATTGATAAAGTACTCAAAGAAGGTAAGCGATAATCCGTTAGATTCTATTAAAGAAGTTAAGGGGGCTTAAAGCCCCCATGCAATTTTTCTAATAACTGTTATTATTTCCCCTTTGTTACAGTTTCAATCGCTTTATCAAGTACATCAAGCCCTTCCTTGAGTTGTTCATCGGTTATCACAAGAGGTATTAACAACCTTATTATGTTCTTATGTAAGCCTGCACCAGCAAGTACAACTCCGTTTTTAAGCGCTTCTTGGATTACTGCCTGGCATGTCTCTGCATCTGGTTCCCAGGTATCATGGTCTTTTACAAACTCTATTGCTTGCATTGCACCAATGCCTCTAACTTCCTTTACAACAGGATATTTTCTCTGGAATTCTTCAAATCTTTCTCTTATGATCTTCCCAAGGTGGATAGCCCTATCGAGGAGTTTCTCCCTCTCAATCATTTTAATTACTTCAATACCAGCAACACAAGCAACAGGATTCCCACCAAAAGTTGAACCGATGGATCCTTTTGGAAGTGCATCAAAAAATTTCTTACTTCCAACTACCGCTGAAAGCGGCAAACCTGCTGCAATTGACTTACCTAATGAGATGAGATCCGGCACCACACCCCAATTTTCAACTGCAAAAAACTTTCCTGTTCTTCCATAACCACTCTGGACCTCATCTGCAACAAAAAGGATGCCATATTTTTCAGTTACTCTTCTAATCTCTTCTAAGAGCCCTGGTTGTGGGATATTAAAACCACCTTCCCCTTGGATTGGTTCAATTACAACGGCTGCAACGTCATCAGGCGCAACAGTATCAAGAAGAAGTCTTTCAAAATCTTTTGGAGTATACTTATTCCTATGAATATTTGGTCTCGGAATTCTATAAACATCAGGTGCACTACCAAAGATATATTTGTATGGCATTGGTCTGTGAGTCATTGTCATTGTAAGTAAAGTCCTTCCGTGGAATGCACCATCAAAAACAACCACAGCCCTTCTCTTTGTATAACCTCGTGCAATTTTCACTGCATTTTCAACAGCCTCAGCGCCTGAGTTAAAAAAGGCAACGGCCTTTTCAAAATTACCTGGAGCTCGTTCTGCTATCATTTTCGCAAGTTCCGCGTAAGGCTCATATGGGATAGAAGTAAAATCAGTATGAATATAATTTTCTGCCTGCTTTTGAATTGCTTCAACGATCGGTTTTGGAGAATATCCTACAACAAGACAGCCCCAACCACCAGTAAAGTCAAGGAATCTATTTCCGTCAACATCTTCAACAACTGCTCCTTCACCTCTTGCTATAAAAAATGGCGCAAGTGGTTCAAGAGGTGATGCCACATAAGTCTCTTTTTTCTTCCGGATTTCTCGGCTCTTTGGCCCGGGAATCTCAGTTTTGATAACAATGCTTCCCATTGTAAAACCTCCTTTCGTTTACCAATAATATCAGATTTTACATATTAAGTCAAGAAAACTAAATTTTCTTAAAAAAAATAAAAAAGAGGGCTTTTCGCCCTCTTTAAAAAACTAAATTTTTTCTATTGCTCTATGTCTTTGTTATTTTCTTCCTCATCGTCCACAAAATCTTCAAGTTCAACATATTCATATTCTTCTTCATCGGTATTTAAGGTAAAGATAAAAGGAATTGCAAATAAAGCAGTAAGTGCGATTATTTCAAGAATAACTCTCCCAAAATCGACCGTTAATGCTTCATAATTCGAGCTAACTCCCCTTACTGACCAAATCGGTGCATAACCAATTGAGTTTACAAGGACTGTTCCTTGGGCAATTGCCTGATTAACCTTCCATGGCACTATTATTGCAACAAGCGCAAGGAAGAAAAAGTAGACTGCCAAAATAATTTTTGATGCTTTAGTCATTTTAACCTCCAAATTAATATGTTCTATTTTACCATAAAAATTAAAAATTCACATCTTAAAATATTGACTTCAAAAACGAAATGCATATAATTTTTAAAACTTAAGGAAAGGGGGCAACTATGGACGAGGAGTCGGTAGTGTTTACAAGGAAGGCATCAGGCCTTGTAAGAGAGTTGAGTTGGTGGGACGTATTGTTATTTACCATTGCAGGGCCAGCAGCATCAGGCATGACTTATTACACAGTAAAGGTTCCAGGGCTTTATCCTGGAGGAAACATGACTTTGGCATTTTTGGTTGGTCTTCTTGTGTGGCTTCCACCTGTATTAATTCTTGCAATTCTTTCAGCATCATTCCCAAGAAGCGGGTCACTTTACGTAGTTATCTCAAGAGTTTTGCATCCAATTCTTGGGTTTATCCCTAATTGGTCTTATGTCGTTGGAGGAGGCGCTTCACTTGCGGTGGGTTTCTTAAATTATCTTGGACTTATTCCTCTTGCTTCAAGTATTCAAATTGCAGGTATTGTTTCTAAAAATGCTTCGCTTATTGCACTTGGCGAAGGACTTGCAAATCCCTGGACACGTTTATGGATAGCGCTTGCTTTAACTGTTATAATGTGGATACTCGAGCTTCTTGGAATTGACAAACTCAAATGGATTTTGAGAGCAATCATTTACATTCCTTTAGCAATAACTGGTATTGCAATTATTATCTTCTTCGTAAAAAGTGGCGAACCTTCATTTAATGTAATCTTTGGCACAAACTCATACCAAGCGGTACACGATCTTGCTACAAAACTAAACATAAAAGACTCTTTCCTTTCGCCAGGACAGGCGATGCAAGGTATGCTCCTTTCGGTTTTGTGGGCTTATACCGCAGTTGAGGCTGTTTCATACGTAGGCTCCGAGGTAAAAACACCAAGATTATCTTACATGAGGGGAATGGTTTTAGGTCTTATTGCAGTTGGCATTCTCTATGTGCTAAATGCAGTTGCTGTTTATCGCTCATTTGGATACAACTTTATAACCGAATATAGCTGGCTTTATTACAACCATTTTGATGAACTAAAGGGAGTCTTAGGAACAACACCTCCTGCGCCATCAATCCCATTCTATGCTGCAATAATCGGAAAGAATACTATTTTCTCAATTATCTTGGGAATTGGCTATTTCCTCTGGTATATAAACACATCAATGATAATATGGATGGCGGGTGTTCGTGGCATATTTGCAATGGCATTTGATAGAATGCTTCCTTTGAAACTAACAGAAATTGGACGCCTTGGGTCACCTACATGGGCAAATCATCTTGTTGGAATTGTTGCAATAATTGGAGTATTCATAGGATTAGGAGACTCATTAGGTGCACAGTTATCTTCCGCAATGCTTGCACTTGAAGACTATACATGCCTCGTATTTATTTGGCCTTTGGGACTTGCTGCAATGTTTTTACCGTATGCTCGTCCCGACCTATATGAGAAATCCACATTCCAGTACAAATGGGGAAAGGTACCTGTCATATCAATTTTAGGTGCAATTGCGTTTGCAATTGGTTGGTGGATGATACTAAATGTAACAACAGAGCAAAACACACTTGCAATGGTTGTAACTACTCTTCTTATACTTGTTGGACTGCTTTTCGCTCTCTATATGTGGTCCAAGAATAGAGAGGAAGGCGTTGACCCTAATAAGATTTTCAAGGAGATTCCACCAGCATAAAACTTTATGATAAAAGGGGAGAGACTCTCTCCCCTAAAAATGTAATCGGGAGGTGAAGATGAAAGTATTCTTTGCGGTTGATGTACATGGTGCAACAACTGTATGGAGAAAATGGATTTCTGCTGTTTCAATATACGAGGCAAACGCCCTAATACTCTCGGGTGATCTTACAGGAAAAGTTCTTGTCCCTCTTATCCTTCAAGAGGATGGGTCCTACAAGGCAAGTTATTTTGGAACTACATGGATCCTCAAAAACGAAGATGAAGTTAAAAACTTTGAAGAAAAACTTTCAAATGCAGGTGCATATTATAGAAGGATAACAAAAGAACAGCTCCAGGAACTCAAAAATAACCCTGACAAGGTTAAACAAATAATGGAAGAAGAGATGGTTAAAAGAATGAGAGACTGGCTAAACCTTTTAGTAGAAAAAGTTGATACTAAAAAAATCTTTACGGTCGTTATGCCCGGAAATGATGATGAATTTGTTATTGACCCAGTTATAAAGGAGTTTGAAGATAGAGGGATCGTATATCCTCTGGATAAAATTATTGAAATTGAAGGACACGAAGTTATGAGTTTTGAATACGTAAATCCAACCCCATGGGACACGCCAAGAGAAAGAGACGATAGAGAAATCCAACATATGCTTGAAGAAAAAATTTCAAAACTAAAAGACCCCAAAAACGCAATCTTTAATATTCATGCACCACCCTTTAATACCGCAATTGATCTTGCTCCAAAATTAGACAAAAATTTGAGACTTGTAGGTGGCCTTGATGGTGTTAAGTTTGTTCATGTTGGTTCTAAAGGCGTAAGAGCAGTTATCGAAAAATACCAGCCTATATTAGGACTTCATGGGCATATTCACGAGTCATCGGGGTTTGAAAAAATTGGAAGGACTCTCTGTTTAAATCCGGGCTCAGAATACGGTGAAGGTTTGCTACGAGGGTATATCATTGATATCTCCAAAGACGGCATTGAAAATTACTTTAAAATCCAAGGTTAGAGGTGGTAAATGAGCGAAAAATTTGTAAATATGAGCGAAAGTGATTTTGTAAATTTAGCGAAGGAAATTGTTAAAAAAGCAAAAGAAAACAATGTTATTTTAAGAATATTAGGAGCACTTGCAGTTTACATTCACACAGAAGATTCAGAAATACGAAACCTTTTTTATACACTTGAAAGGCTTGGATCGGGAAAACCACTTTTTACCGATCTTGACACAGTTGCGTACTCAAGACAACAACCGTTAGTGAAAAGGTTTTTTGAAAACACTTTGAAATTCAAACCGAATATCTATGTGAATACTCTCTTTGCTTATAAAAGAAATATATTTGAGCATCCCGAAGGGCTTTTTGCAGTCGATGTGTTTTACGATAGGCTTGAGTTTTCTCATAACGTAGAATTTGGAAATACCCCAGGAAGAGGACGGCTCGAACTTGATTTTCCAACAATTAGTTTGGCAGATATCGTGCTTGAAAAACTCCAGATTCACAAAATTAATAGAAAAGATATAGTCGATCTTTTAATTCTTTTCTTACAGCATAACATAGAAGTTGCTCAATCTACCCAAACAATTGATGCATCTTACATTGCAAAGGTACTATCAGATGATTGGGGATTCTACTACGATGCGATTGTAAATCTTGAAAAGGTAAAGGAGTTTACAAAAACATTCCAAAGTGATGGAAAAATTTCAGAAAATCAGTTAAAGGATATAATCGAAAAAATCGATTTATTAAAAGAAGTTATAGAAAAAACACCAAAGACTCGAAATTTCCAAAACAGAGCAAAGAAGGGAACATCAGTTCCCTGGTATAGAGATGTTGAGGAAGTTGAAAGGTAAAAATTACTCCTCGGATTTAAAATAAGACCATTCGTCAAAAACCTTGGGGAAGTTTTCTATTAATTTTTTCAATTCTTTTGGAGTGGCGTTGATGTCTGGCTTCATTAGAATAAAAAGGGAGTTATTTTCTCTATTTAATGCAATATGCCTTACCCTTCTTGGATCTTCAAATGTATCTTCAATAAGTTTTTTTAGTTTATCGTAATCACTTTTGCTTTCGTATAAAGTATAATAATTATTGAATCTCGAAATACTTGCGGGCTCTTTTTTTAAATGTTCTCTTTCTGTTATATTTGGACCAAAAAGGTAGTAAAAATTTTGGACAATATGAGCGTCTCTTCTTATGTTGAATTTTGGATAGACCATTAAGTAAAGTCTATCTCCCCTTTTAAAGGGGTAGGAAAACGGCAACCAGAACAAACTTTGCCTTGGAATAAGAGTTAGCACCAATTCCATTCGTTTTATATTTTTATCCTGTAAGTCATATTTCGCTTTAAAACCAATATAGCCTCCAAGGTAGGTATACATTTTATCTCTTAGACTGAGATTTTCCTCAAATTTTCGGATGTAATGAATCATAATACTGGTATTAATTTTTCTTCCCTTATAAAATTGAAGTGATGCAATTCCACCAAGTACCAAAAAGATCAAAAGTAAATATGAAGATATCTGCATTATTTACCTCCAAGGTGAATTTTAAAGAAATTATACAAGATATTTTTCATATATTGAAATAAGCGCTTCAATTCCTCGTGGAGATTCTGTAAGAAGTGGCACTTCTCTAATTTCAACCTCGTTAAATTCTTTTCTCATTTTTTCAACAACTCTTTTCTGCTCCTCAATTTTACCTAAAAGTTCCCTGGGGGGATTTTCAATTTCAAGATATTTATTTAGATAAATTCTTCTTAGTTTTATATTATTCTCACGCAAGGCATCTCTTATTCTCTTTGATTCTGCAAATGCTAATTCTTCTGCCATAGTGACGACGCTTACATAATTTTCTTCTGAAGAAAACCTTTCCATAAGGTTAACCATATCTTTTTTATATGTAAACAACTCCTGCATAACAGGATCTTCACTTTCTTTTGAAGGGATCTTCACCTCTTCGCCATCTAAAACATCAGAAATCGGACCCTTTATGTTTTCCACCATTTGTCTCTTAGAAAGAATCCTCCTTCTCATATCTATAAGGCTATTGGTCCAAACTACCGAAATTCTCGGCATTGCAAAAACTCTTAACGTAATACCTGTTGGAGGCGTGTCAAAAACAATTGCACTATAGTCTGTTTCTAAAAATTTTCTAATTGCTTCAAGTGTTACGTACTCCTCAATGCCAGGAGAATTTCTCAGAACATCAAAATATCTATCAATGTTCAATACAGAAAGATATTTATATGTATTTTTCATTTTTTTCGACATTTCTGTGAGATACTCAACAATTGCTCTATCAATATCTACTTCTGTTGCATCAAGATTGTCTGAAATTTTAACAACCTTTCCAAAGACATCCTTGTTTAATGCATCACCTAAATTGTGCGCTGGATCAAGAGAAACAATAAGCGTTTTCAAACCTTTCTTTGCAAGCCCTGAAGCAAAAGAGGCAGATATTGTTGTTTTTCCAACTCCACCTTTTCCAATAAAAAAGAACGTTTGCATTTCTCCTCCTAATCTATGTCAAAATGCGATAAAGTTTGAGCAAAAATATCGTCAAGTTCCGCACTTCTTCTCGTCATTATTTGTATTTCTCTTTCCATGTAAGGAAGTATTCTTAAAATCACACCCGTTGGAGGAGAAGGAAGCCCAGAAAACATACTCATCGTGACAAGAGCAAATACATTTTCTTCTTCGACAAGTTCATGTTCGATGAGGGAGATTGCAGCCTCCCTCATCGACTTATCAAAACTCATAAAAAATTTTTTGAGAGCCTCAAGAATGTTTTTCATTTTACTTTATGCTTTTGCCTTTGCAGGCTTGTACTCTTTATTATATGTTCTGAAGAAGTTAAAGACAAGGAATAGATCGAGAATAAGCATTATTACTACAAACGCACCAAGGATACCTTTAATTGCTGAAGCCTGCACTGGTACGACTTTGAATAAGTACCAAATAAGGGCTGCAAATACGGTTATCCAGAGGAAGATTGCAGGAATAAGAACCAGCACAATTGCACCTTGTGAAGCTTTCTGAACTCTCTTTACATAGTTTGTTGCAGTAAGCATTGCAATTGATGCAAGAAGTTGGTTAGTACCTGCAAAACCTGCCCACAACGCCGTATATGCATTTCCACCGTATGCAATAAGATAAAAGCCGAGTGCTGCTGCAATAATTGAAGCAACCCATCTATTGTGAAGAACTTCATAAAGACCAACAGAGACTTTCTTGAGAGGTTCTACAAGTTCTTGGAAGGCATATCTCGCAAGACGGTTTGTTGTATCAAGTGTTGTAAGAACAAACGCAGATGCCCAAAGGCCTCCAAAGATTGTTCCAACCTTTGTAGGAATCCTTAAAGAATTATAAAGAAGCTGACCAAAGGACTTGGTAAACAAACCAAGTGCACCACCAATGATCGCTTTTCCCTCTGCTGTTTTTAAATTGATGATCGCGTTTCCATACTGTGCCATGTATGCTGGATCTGAAAGTTTCATTGCATCAAGAGTGGGTTTTGCTTGAGCAATTTTATCTGCAAATCCCTGAACTATATTAAGACCGTAAGCTGCAATTGAAGTAATAACAATAGTGGAAAGCATTCCTTCCATAAACATCGCACCATAACCTACAAAAAGACCAGAAAGTTCATTGTCAAGTTGTTTAGAAGTTGTTCCAGAACCAACGATTGAATGGAATCCAGAAAGGGCACCGCAAGCAATAACAAGCGGAACAGTCGGCCAGAAAGGTGACGGAACTGCTGGATGAACTACATTAGCAGAGAAACTTGTAAATGCAGGCCATGAGAAAGACTTAAATGAAATAATTGCTGCAATTGATCCAAGAATTACACCACCCCAAAGAATATATGAGTTGAGATAATCTCTTGGCTGAAGTAAGAACCAAACTGGAAGTGCTGCAGCAAGAATAATATAAATAAACTGACCCCAATAAAGGGCATTGAGACTAACCTTCCAAGGGAAATAAAAACCAAGTACGATTGAAAGGAGCGTTAAAATCACTCCGATTAGTGATGAGAGCCAGAAAGGAAGTTTAGTCTTATAAAGAAGTTGACCTTCAACAATTGCTGCAACCATAAAGAGTAATGATGCTGTCAAAATTTCAGGTGTACTGTTTGCAAGAGGACCAAATACTCCCATAAATGCAGCAATAACAAGAATCATAGCAAAGTAAACGTAAAGTTCGAAAATGTATTTTGTGCCTTCTCCCATCAATTCTCCTGCAACCCATTGTATCGATTTTCCATCATAACGAACTGATGCCATAAGAGAGAGATAATCATGAACAGAGCCAATAAAAAGGTTACCAAACCATACCCAAAGCAACGCAGGAAGCCAACCCCAAACTACAGCAATTGCAGGACCTACGATAGGCCCAGCGCCTGCAATGGATGCAAAGTGGTGTCCAAAGAGAACAAACTTGTTTGCAGGAACATAGTCTACATTGTCTCTCAACCTTACCGCTGGAGTCTCTCTACTTGCGTCCGCCTTTACAACATTTTTCTCAATAGATTTTCCATAGGTAAAGTAGAGAGCAATGTAGAAGATTGCACCAATCAATACGATGATTGTTGTGTACATACTTCACCTCCTTTGAGTTTTTTTTAAAATTCTTGAGGCTCTCATATACCCTCAATAATATTTTACCATGGATTTTTAGAAGTCAAGGAAAATTAAATAAAGGTAGAAAATTTAGGGATTAAAGTAAAAAATTTGAGGTTAACATTTTGTTAAAATTTAAAAATTTCTCTAAACTCCTTTTGTCTATGCGGAGAAAGTGGAAGTTTATCTCCGTTATCCATTTCAATCATATACTTTCCCTTAAACCAAGGGATAATCTTTGATATTTTTGAGATATTTATAAGATACTCTTTATTTATTCTAAAAAATCCAACTGGACTGAACCTTTCTTCTGCGCCTTGAAGGTTAAGCCCCTTAACTGGTAATTCTTCTTTTCCTTTCTTAACATAGAGTTTTCCATTTTCTGTAAAGAAATAGGTAATTTCACTTAACCTAACCAAAGTAAGTTCCTCGTCTAAACTACAAACAACAAAATCCTCTTTTCTTCTTTCTTTCGATGAAAGCACATTTTTTATTTTTAACACTGTCTTGAAAAATCTACCCTCATCAATTGGTTTTAAAATGTAATCAACAGCACCGACATCAAAAGCATCAACTGCATATTCAGAATAGGCAGTCACAAAAACAATCAGAGGAAAATTCTTAAATTCTTTTATTTCGTTTGCAAGTTTCATTCCGGAAATTCCGCTTAAATTTATATCGAGAAAAATTACATCAATTGAATTTTCGGAGACAAAGTTAAAAGCGCTTAACGCATCTTCGAATTCACCCAAGACTTTTACTTCAGGAAATTTCAGAAGAAGACTTTTTATCTCTTCCCTTGCAGGTTCTTCGTCATCGACGATAATCGCTCTAATATCCAATTTGGCACCCCTTCGTGTGGTATTCCTATAATTACTTTCGTTCCCACATTAACAGCACTTTTTATTTTAAATATGGCTTTATTTCCATATAGATTCATAATTCTGTCTCTTACATTTCTAATACCAAGTGACTTCTTATTTTCATCAAACAGAGTTTCGAGTGTTTCTTCATTAATTCCTCTTCCATTGTCCTCAATTGTAATATAGACATAGTTTCCTCTTCTATAGGCAGAAACTTTGATAGTGATATTCCTCTTTGTCAAGGAAAACCCATGCTTAACGGCATTTTCAACAACAGGCTGAAGAATGAGTGCTGGCACCTTCACATCGTAGAGGCTTGAGTCAATATTAAACTCGCAATGCAAACGATCCTTAAATCGCTCCTTCTCAATCTCAAGATAGGCTTTAACAAGGTCTATTTCTTCTTCTAAAGTTGAAAGAGTTTCTTCTGTATCAATTGTCTTTCGCAAAATAAAAGAGAGTCTTTGGATAAGTTCCCTTCCCTTATTTGGATCACTTCTTATAACATAATTTATCGTATTGAGACTATTAAAAAGAAAATGCGGATTTATTCTTGATTGTAACGCTTTTAACTGGAAAAACGTTTTCATCTTTTTTTCGGTTTCTAATTTGTTTAGTTCAACCTGTAGTGAAAGAATATTTGCTAAACCTATAGCCATTTCTACATCAAAAGGAGTCATAGTATTGCGTTCTTTTCTGTACAGTTTTAGAACCCCAAAAACATTTCCCGACGAATCCTTTAAAGGCACAACAACACCTGAAGAAAGGGGGCATTCTTTTACAGAACAACCAACATCAAATTCATTTTTCATAAGAACTATTTTTCCACTTGTAAGTGCTTTTTGTGTTGATGTTGTTAAAATTGGCGAAAGCGGTTTGTGATGGTCAGAGCCAATACCTCGAAACGCAAGGATTTTTTCAGTATCTGTTATACCCACTGCATCGAGGTTGGTATTTTCGAGGATAACCTTTACCGTTTCATCAGCCGTCTCAGGAGTAAGACCTTTGCTTAGAATCGGCAAAGTTTTCTCAGTTATCTTAAGAACCTTCTCGGAAGTTATTGCAGACACAATTTCTTTTTCAATGAAAGAAACTCTTATTACAAGTAGAAATAGCCCTACGCCAACCGCATTTGCTGAAATCATAGGCCCTGAAACTTCCTTAATAAGTTCAATAGCCTTATTAAAAGGTGGAGATATGAGAAGAACAAGAATCATGTGGAAACTTTCCGCAAGAGCCGCAAAAATAAATCCTCCTAATGGTGAGAAAAATTTCTCCTTTTTTCTTGTATAAAGGAGCCCTGCAAAAATGCCGTTTAATATTGTTGCAAGTGCACATGAATTACCTGTAAATCCACCAAGAGATGCACGATGAACCCCACCCATGAGTCCCGCGATAAGTCCAACAATAGGCCCTCCAAAAAGTCCACCTGTAATAGCACCAATATCCCTTATGTTTGCAACAGCATCATGAGTTTGAACGCCTAAAAGCGTCCCAAGAATTGATATGAATCCAAAGAATATTCCAAGGTATATTTGCTTTTTAACGGATTGTTCAAGGTTAAAAAGAGACCTTGCAATTGGAGTTTGGGTGAGTAAAAATGCTACAGTTATTATAACCGTGAGTGATTGAAACAACCACACATAGAGGGAAAATTTACTTAAATATAAATTAACCATCAATAAATTATACAAAAATATCTTATAATTGTAATAATGGAAAAAATAAAAGTAAAAACCGTTGAAATATTAAAGTTTACATTCAATCCCCTCTCAACAAACTGTTATCTTATAAACGCAAACGGATATTCAATTATTGTAGACCCATCGAATATGAGCGACTACGAAACCGAGGAACTTATACATGAAATTAAGAACACAAATCTATATATTTTTAACACTCATGGACATTTTGACCATATTGTAGGAAACGTTATCTTAAAACGCCTTTATAAGAATACAAAACTAATTATTCACAAATATGATTCTGATATGCTTTTAGATCCAATAAAAAATAAATCCTATTTGGCAGGTATTGAAATTATATCACCCAAAGCCGATATAGAAATTGAATTAGAGACCGAACTATTACTTGGTAGGTTAAATGTAAAAGTTGTGCATACTCCGGGGCACACAAGGGGAAGTATTTCAATCATTTTCGATAAATTTGTTTTTACTGGAGATACACTTTTTGCAGGAACCGTCGGTGTCGCAAAAGATTACCCAAACGCTTTTAATGAACTCATAAATTCAATAAAAGAAAAAATACTCATTTTACAAGATGATTATGTCGTTTTGCCTGGACATGGAGACATCACTAAAATTTCTGACGAAAGATCGTTTAATCCTTTCTTAAATTAGTTTTGTAAATTTAAGAAAATCCATAAAATAGTTGTGTATGAGAAAAATTTTCGGAACAGATGGCGCAAGAGGTATAGCAAATATAGAAATAACACCTGAAGTTGCACTGAGAATTGGCACTTCAATAGGCAAACTCTTTTATGGAAACGGTCCAATTCTAATTGGTGAGGACACAAGGCTTTCATCTGAAATGTTGAGACTTGCCCTTGCAACAGGAATAATAAGTGCATCAACTGATGTGACAGTAGGTTTTGTAATGCCAACACCTGCAGTATCTCTTCTTACACGTATCATGAAAAATTTTAGTGCAGGTTGCGTAATTTCTGCATCACATAATCCAATTGAATTTAACGGTATCAAGATTTTCGACAAAAATGGCTTTAAATTAAGCGACGAAGTTGAAGAACATATTGAAAAACTCATGGAAAGTAATATTGAAAGAAGTCCTGTAAATATTGGACGAGTATTCTTTGATGAAAACATACGGGACTTTTACGTAGATTATATTGCAGGACGATTCCCTTTCAACTTATCGAACCTTAAGATTGCACTTGACTTAGCAAATGGTGGAACATATTACACAACACCTCGCACACTTCAAAAACTTGGAGCCCAAATTATCCCAATTAACGATAAACCAGATGGACATAGAATTAATGTAGAGTGCGGTTCAACTCATCCACAGGTAATCGCAAAGCACACCATAAATAGTGGTGCACATATCGGCATTTCTCACGATGGAGATGGCGACAGAGTAATTCTTTCCGATGAGACAGGAAGAATTGTTGATGGTGATGAGATGATGGTTATCCTTGGAAGACACTTTAAGAAAAAAGGTCTTCTAAAAAACAATACTATCGTTGGCACAGTAATGACAAACCTTGCAATAGAAAAAACCCTTAAAAGTGAGGGAATAAATTTTGTTCGTGCGCCTGTTGGCGATAGGTATGTCCTACAAGAAATGCTAAAAACAGGAGCAATTCTTGGTGGGGAGCAATCAGGACATATCATAAACCTGATTGAAAGCGTTACGGGAGATGGTTTAATTACCGCATTAAGTGTCATCGGAGTGATGATAGAAGAAGAAAAACCTCTTTCAAAATTAGTTGAAGGGCTCGAAAGATTACCGCAAATATTGGTTAATGCAAATGTAAAAGACAAAAACATAGTAAATGATGAAAAATTTAAGCAATTTGTAAGTGAAATGGAAAAAGAACTGAAGAATGGTAGAGTTCTTATTAGACCATCTGGCACAGAGCCTGTAATACGAATAATGGTTGAAGGGGATAATGAAATAAAAATTAAAGATATAGCAAATAGAATAAAGGAATATTTGGAGGTGTAATGTGTGCGGTATTGTTGGATACATCGGTGATAAAGAGGCACTCCCTATTCTTATAGACGGTCTCAAACGACTTGAATACAGAGGTTACGACTCAGCAGGAGTTGCAATTTTAGGAGACGACTTACATGTTGTTAAAACTGCAGGGCGTATTAAAGACCTTGAAGAAAAGCTTAAAGGGACAAAACTTATAGGACACCTTGGCATTGCACATACTAGATGGGCAACTCATGGCATTCCAAACGATATTAATGCGCACCCTCACTATAGTGAAAGCAAAAACATAGTTGTAATACATAATGGCATTATTGAAAACTATCTTGAACTAAAGAAGATGCTAATGAAAGAGGGTAAAACTTTTAGAACTGAAACTGATACGGAGGTAATTGCTTATCTTATCGAAGAATTTTATGAAGGAGATTTATTAAAAGCAGTACAAAAGACAGTTTCAATGCTTGAAGGCTCATATGCACTTGCAATCCTAAGTAAAGAAGAAAAAGACCACTTTGTTGCAGTGAGAAAGGACAGCCCTCTTATTGGTGGCATTGGAAAAGGCGAAAACTTTGTTGCATCAGATATTCCCGCAGTCCTTCCCTACACGAAAGATGTAATCATATTTGAAAACGGAGATATCGTTGATGTTTTCAAGAACAAAATGGTTATCTACGATAAGAATCTTAACGTAATTGAAAGACCTATTCACAAAATCGATTGGGACATAAGCGACGCTCAAAAAGGTGGATTCAAACACTTTATGCTTAAAGAGATTTTGGAAGAGCCAGACGTAATTGTTGAAGCATTGAGAGGAAGAATTAAAAATGGCGAAATTGAAATTCCCGAACTTGACTTCGATAAAAATTATTTTAAAAATATAAACCAGGTTTATTTTGTTGCATGTGGCACTGCATATCATGCAGGACTTGTTGGCAAATATCTTGTTGAAAAATACCTCAACATACCTGCCCAAGCAGAAGTTGCATCAGAATTCAGATATAGAAATCCAGTAATTGACGAACGAACTCTTGTATTTGTTGTAAGTCAATCAGGAGAAACAGCAGATACGCTTGCTGCACTTCGTCTTGCAAAAGAAAAAAAGGCAAAAACAATAGGAATAGTTAATGTCGTTGGAAGTTCTGTTGCAAGGGAGGTAGACAAAGTCGTTTACATTCATGCTGGACCAGAAATTGCAGTTGCTTCAACTAAAGCCTATGTTGCACAGGTTGAGGTTATAACGCTTTCAATTTTACATTTAGCAAAGATTATTGATAAACTTAATGAGGCTAATGAAAAATTATTTGTTGAGGAATTTCAAAAATTAGAAGGTTTTGCAAGAGAGATTTTAGAAAACAAAGAAGAAATTGCAAGTTTTGTTTCAACAACGAAAAATATTGAGGAAACATTCTTTATAGGAAGAAACCTTGACTATGCGCTATCGTTAGAAGGAGCACTTAAACTAAAAGAAATTGCCTATGTTCATGCAGAAGGTTATCCAGCAGGAGAACTCAAACACGGTCCTCTTGCTCTCATTACACCTAATTCACTTGTTATCGCAATTGACACCTTTACACCTCTATCAGATAAAACGATTAGTAATATAAAAGAGGTAAAAGCTCGAGGCGGAAAAGTGCTTGCTATTGCAAAAAAAGACAACACAAGAATAAAAGAAGTTGCAGATTCTGTGTTTTATATTCCGAATGTTTTAGATGACCTTACACCAATCATAACCGTGATTCCATTACAACTCTTTGCATACTATATGGCAGATGCAAGAGGCCTCGATATAGACAAACCAAGAAATTTGGCAAAGTCAGTTACTGTTGAATAATCAATTACCTTAAGGGGGGTGAAGCATTATGGATTTAAAAGAACTACACGAAAAGATTGAGACAGTTGTTGAATCTGCCTTAAAGTCAGGAAAAGATGTCGAAAGGATTATTGAGACAGAAACAGAAAAAGTTGCAAAAGACTTCTTCAAAAACAGCGGAAACAAAATAGATGAAATTCAAACTGCGATTGTTTCTGTAATTAAGAGCACAGTAGACAAATCCAACAACAAGATAGTGATAGAAGGCGTTGCCAAAGGTATGTTTAAAGGCGCAATGGAAGGCGCTAAACTATCGGTAAAAACTGGAAAAGACATGGTAGAAAATGTCGTTAAAGAATGCTTTTCAGTTGGACTTGACTTAAAAGAAATTCCAAAAGTTATTTTCTCTAACTTCAAGGATTCACTAACTGGAAAAGAGAATAAAAATAGTAAGCTTTAAATTAGTAAGAGATTACGAAAATTTCTACATAAACCCTTGACAATAATCTAAAAATCTGTATTATTGTGTATAGTGGGGCTATAGCTCAGTTGGTAGAGCGCCTCCTTGGCGTGGAGGAGGTCAGGGGTTCGACTCCCCTTAGCTCCACCAATTTTTTTAATATACAGGGGTGAACGATGGAAAAAGAATACAATCCAAAAGAGTTTGAGGAAAAGTGGTATAAGTACTGGGAAGAATCTAAACTATTTAAGGCAGAGGACTTTTCAGAAAAGCCTAAGTTTTATATATTGGTCATGTTCCCATATCCATCGGGATCCGGCCTTCACGTGGGACACTGTAGAAATTACATACCTGCAGACACTTATGCACGCTACAAGAGAATGCAAGGCTTTAACGTTTTACATCCAATAGGCTACGACGCTTTCGGACTACCTGCAGAAAATTACGCAATTGAACACGGGATACACCCAAGAGAATCAACATATAGAAACATCGAAAATTTTAGAAGACAACTTAAAATGCTCGGCCTTTCGTATGACTGGGATAGAGAATTTGCAACATCAGATCCTGAATATTACAAATGGACTGAATGGTTTTTCGAACTACTCTTCAAGCGTGGACTTGCATATCAGGACAGAAGTTTCCAATGGTGGTGTCCTCATTGCAAAACAGTCCTTGCAAATGAACAGATCATTGACGGAAAGTGCTGGCGCTGTGGAACTCCTGTTGTAAAAAAGGAACTCAAGGAGTGGTTTTTTAGGATTACGCATTATGCAGATAAGCTTCTTGAAGGTTTAGATAGAATTGATTGGCCAGAACGCATAAAGTCCATGCAAAGAAACTGGATTGGACGCTCGGAAGGTGCAGAAATTACATTTAAGGGAGTTGGACCTGACGGAACGGAATATGACCTACCTGTTTTTACAACAAGGATTGATACTATTTTTGGTGTGACATTCCTTGCAATAGCACCAGAGCACCCGCTTGTAATGAAACTAACACGAGAGGACAAAGTTGAAGAAGTTAAAAAATATATCGAAGAGGCTCTTAGAAAATTTGAGACTGAGAGGCTCTCAACAGAAAAAGAAAAAACAGGTGTCTTTACAGGATGTTTTGCAAGAAATCCATTTACAGATGAACTTGTGCCAATCTATGTTGGAGACTATGTTGTATATTCCTATGGAACTGGCGCTGTAATGGGTGTGCCTGCGCATGATGAAAGAGATTTCCAATTTGCAAAGAAGCATAATCTCCCAATAAAAATTGTAATCTCAAAAGACGGAAGCCTTGTTGAAACCCTTGAAGAAGCATTTACAGAAGATGGTATTTTAATAAATTCGAATGGTTTTTCTGGTTTAAGATCAGATGAAGCAAGAAAAAAACTTACAAAATATGCAGAAGAGCACGGATTTGGAAGAGGTGTTGTAAGATACAAAATAAGAGACTGGCTCATTTCAAGACAAAGATATTGGGGAGCACCAATTCCAATAATTCATTGCCCTGAACATGGTGCAGTGCCCGTCCCTGAAGAAGATCTGCCAGTTTTACTGCCAGATGAAGTTGATTTTTCACCACGTGACACAGGAGAGTCCCCTCTTGCAAATGACCCCGATTTTGTAAATACCAGTTGTCCTATATGCGGAAAGCCCTCTCGAAGAGAAACGGATACCCAAGATGGTTTTGCATGCTCCTCCTGGTATTTTTTAAGATATGCAGACCCACATAACGACAAGGCACCATTTGATAAAGAAAAGGTAAAATACTGGCTTCCTGTTGACCTCTATATAGGTGGGGCAGAACATGCTGTAATGCACTTACTGTATGCACGCTTTTATACCATGGTAATGTATGATGCGGGGCTTATTGACTTCGACGAACCTTTCAAGAAATTACTCAATCAAGGAATGATTCTTGGAGCAGACCACCAAAAGATGAGCAAATCTAGAGGAAATGTCGTAAACCCTGATGATGTTATAAAAGAATATGGAGCAGATACTCTAAGAGCATACATACTCTTCATTGGGCCACTCGATACAGATGCACCGTGGAGCACAGAAGGTATAAATGGAGTTAACAGATTCATAAAGAGAATGTGGAACTTATTTATCCAATTAGAAGATAAGTCCACAACAAAAGAAAAACCTATCGAAAAAGAAATAGAACTAATAACTGATAAGATGATCGTTAAGGTTACCGAGCAAATAGAAAGGTTTAAATTTAATACAATGATTAGCAGTTTTATGGAATGGTTGAATTTCCTTTCAAAAATTACTCAAGAAGACGCAGAAGTAATGGAAACAAAGGCATATAGAGAAGCAGTTCAAACTTTCCTTACAATGATTGCACCTGCAACGCCATTTGTAGCTGAAGAGCTTTACCATAGGTTAGGAGGAACTGGAAGTATTCATAAAAAGGAATGGCCGAAACCAAAGGGAATTTACAAAGAAGAATATGTAACAATTATAGTGCAGGTTAACGGAAAACTGAGAGATAAGATAGAAGTTGAAGCAGGAAGCGAACTTGAAGATGTGCTTGATTTAGTTAAAAAATCTGATAAAATAACAAGGTTAGGCATTGATTTTAATAAAGCAAAATACATATTTGTAAAAGACAAATTAATAAATATTGTTGCTTAGGAGGATAAAATGGCACAACCAAAGAAAAAGACTACGCACTCAAGAAGCAGGATGAGAAAAATTAAGGAAAAACTCGATCCACTAAATCTTGTTGAGTGTCCTCATTGCCACAACCTCATTCCACCGCACAAAGTATGTCCATACTGCGGTTACTATGAAGGAAAAGAGGTTGTAAAAATAGAGACAAAAGAGAAATAATTAAACATTTCTCATGGCAGAGAAACCTTTAGATAAGGCATTCAAGGAACGCATTGATGCCTTTGAAAAGATTTTAGGACGGAAAATTCCCAAAAAATGTAGAGAAACTTTTGTAACTGCAATTACACACTCATCCTTTTCTGGGGAACATAAAAATTACCGCTCTAATGAAAGACTTGAGTTTCTGGGAGATTCCGTCCTCTCGCTTGCGATTACACATTATCTTCTTTGCACATACAAAGATCTAACTGAAGGTGAACTAAGTAGAAAAAGAGCATATCTTGTATCTGAAAAGAGTCTTTCAAAAAAGGCAGAAATCATTGGAATTGGCGATCTTATGCTTTTCGGTAAAGGAGAAAACAAGAGTGGTGGCAAATTCAAAGGAGCAATCCTTGCAGATGCCTTTGAAGCATTAATTGCTGCAATATTTTTGTGTTTTGGGTTTGAAGAAGCAGAAAAATTTATAACAAACATTTTTAAAACCGAACTTGAAAATGCAGGAAAAATTGAAACAGTTGATGCAAAAACAAAACTGCAAGAAACAATACAAAAGGTTATGCATAAAGTGCCCGAATATAGGATTATAAAGGAAGAAAAGATTGACGATACAAAATATTTCTTTGCCGAAGTAAGATTTAACGGAAAAGTTTTAGGAGTAGGAAAAGGCAAAACAAAGAAAGAAGCAGAAGAAAACGCTGCTGAGGTTGCACTTCAAGATGAATATATTCGAGAGATTGAAAAATCTGTTCAGTAAAAAAAATTTATCCATAGAAGAAGTTGAAGAATTTCTTATCTCGAAAAATTTTGGTGTTAGTTTTACAGAAGCGTTTATTGAAAAACTAAAAGAAAACAACGCTCACTACCTTGAACTTTTTGAAAAATTGATTCGAGAAACATTTGATTCAGTAGATCCAAAAGTTAACACAGACGAACCGAAACCAGTCATTTTTGTTTTTGCAGGATCAAATGGATCTGGTAAGACAACAAGCATCGCAAAGATTGCAAATTACTATAAAAATAGAGGATTCAGAAACATTTTACTTATAGCAGGTGATACATTTAGATCTGGCGCAACAGAACAACTATCAATTTGGGCAGAGAGATTGGGTGTCGAAATAGTGAAAGGGAAAACTGGCCAAGATCCCGCAAGTGTTGTATTTGATGGACTTTCAAAAGAAGGACCATATGACTTAATACTCATTGATACCTCTGGAAGGGTAGAAACAAACGAAAACCTTCTCAGGGAACTCACAAAAATAGAAAAGGTTGTATTAAATAAAAAAGGACATATAAATGAAGTGTTTCTTGTCCTTGATAGCCTTACCGGACTAAACGCTTTTAGTCAAATGGAAGCATTCGCAAAAGCAATAAATGTTACAGGTATTATACTTACCAAGTTTGATTCAAACAGTGCGCCAGGTGTTGTTGTTCCAATTGTTCAAACCTATAAAATTCCTGTGAAATTCCTTGGCACTGGCGAAGATATCGATAATTTAGAAGAATTTTCAGTTGATACTTACATCTCAAAATTAACGGGAGGTAATAAATGAAAAATATAACACCAAGAGAAAAGAAACTTATAAAAAAGGCACGAATAAAAGAACTACTTGAAGTTTACTCAAATTTACTTACAGATAAAGAACGTAAAATTTTAAGCCTTTATACAGATCCAGCCCTTACTGGTGCTGCTATTGCAAAGAAATTAAAAGTTTCAAGACAAGCAGTCCATGACCATATAAGACGTGGTGTAAATAAAATGGAAAGGTGCGAAACAAAGTCAAAACTATTAGAAAAAAGAAGAAAGAAAATAAAAATATTCTTAGAAATTGAAGGAATACTTTCAAAGAAAGAGCTTTCAAAAGAAGAAGTAGAAACCTTGAGTAAACTTTTCGAACAATTAAAGAATTTAGAGTAGGAGGCAAACCATTTTTGAGTCTTTAAAGGAGAGCATCAATACTCTTTTTAAAAAACTGCGTTCAAAAGGACATTTAAGCGAAAGCGATATTAAAGCAGCCGTAAAAGAAATAAGGCTCGCTTTACTTGAGGCGGATGTTAATTATAAACTTGTAAAGGAAATTATAGAAAAGGTAGAAGCCGAAGCGAAATCTTCTAAAGTGCTTGAAAGCCTTACTCCGGCAGAACAGGTTTTGTCTATTTTATATTCCACACTTGTTGAATATGTTGGACATGCAGAAAAACTAAAATTACACGGAGACAAAAATTTTATAATCCTCGTTGGTCTACAGGGAAACGGTAAGACAACAACTGCAGCAAAACTTGGATACTACCTTAAGAAAAAATTTAATTATAATCCGCTTCTTGTTCCTTTTGACTTCAAAAGGCCTGCAAGTTTTGATCAACTTATCCAACTTGGGAAGACTAATGATATTGCGTATCTTGATCTACGAAATGAAGAAAATGTCAAAAGTGCTCTTTCAAAAATCAAGCCATATATGGAAAAAAATGGTTTTAATGTTGCAATTATTGATACTGCAGGAAGAAAAGAAATTGATATCCCGCTTATGGAAGAATTAAAGTTAATAAATGACTATTTCGAAGATCCAGAAACACTTATGGTAATGGATGTTACTTTGGGACAGACCGCATTGGACATAGTAAAGGGATTTAAACAATATCTTAACATAACTGGTGGCATATTCACAAAGTTTGATTCGTCGGCAAAAGGTGGGAGTGTTTTATCTTTTAGATATGTAACAGGTAATCCTGTGAAGTTTGTTGGAACAGGTGAAAAAATTCAAGACCTTGAACTTTTTGACGGAGATGCTCTCATTTCAAGATTGCTTGGAAGAGGAGATCTAAAAGGCCTTTTCGAGAAGGCTCAGGAAGCAATATCTCTTGAAGAAAGTGAAAAAATAGCAAAAGATTTTGAAAGTGGAAGGTTCGACTTGAACGATCTTAAAATGCAACTTGAGAGTCTTCTTAAAATGGGTGGTATTTCAAAAGTATTCTCAATGCTTCCGAATTTTTCTAATATAAAGATCCCGAAGGAGTATATGGACGAAAAAGCACTCAAAAGGATGATTGCCATTATAAATGCAATGACAAAAGAAGAAAGAGCGCATCCTGAAATAATAAACGCATCAAGAAAAGAAAGAATTGCAAGAGGGACCCATGTAAGTAAGGCAGAAGTAAATCAACTTCTCAAAAATTTTGAAAACTTCAAAAAGTTATCAAAAAATTTAAAGAACCTTGATATCTCAAAATTTAGGTTTTAGTTCTCTTTCAAATTAACTACATTTATAAAATAACTCGAAACAATAACTAATATGCCACCAAGGACCGCATATAGTGTGAGTTTCTCTTTGAGAAAGACTGTCCCATAAAGAGTAGAAAAAAACGGAATAAGATAACCTATAAAAGAAGATTTTCCTGCACCAAATTTTGATATTGCATAAAAGAAATATACATAACCAAAACCATTAAGGACAACTGAAGCAAAAATAAGGGCAAAAATGGATTCATAAGTTATCTTAGGGGTCCCAATGTCAAAAATAGTGAATGAAACAAGCGAAAACAAGAAGCCAAAACTCATCAAATAAAATGACGATGTAAAAGCATCCATAAATTCTGAAATTCGCTTGAGAAGAATAACACCAACTGCATAAGAAATCGAAGCAATTACAATTAGAGATAAATTAAGCAAATTAACAGAAATTTTTGCATCCATAACTTCGTTAAAGAAAATAAAAAATACACCTAAAAATCCTAAAAGAAAATAGGGAATCAGTTTGTAATTTAATTTTTCTTTAGTAAATAAGATCGATAATATTAATGTAAAAATTGGTGAACTTGCAAGTAAGATCGATGCAACATAACTTGGAACAGTTCTCTCACCAAAGGATATAAGAAGTTGTGGTAAAAAGGTATCAAAAAATGCTGCACTTAGAATGAAAACTATGGCGTTTTTTACAAACAAAATCTTTTTCTTTAAAATAAATTTCAGGATAAAAAAAATAGATATTGCACCAATAAGAAGTTTTAATGATACAAATAAAATTGGATGAAAACTTTTTATGATGATCTTAATAAGAACATAATCTGAACCCCAAAGGAGTGAAAGTAAAACGATATTGAATGTAAAGTTTTCTTTAAGACTTTCGATTTTCGTCATTTTACATTATAAAGAGTTCTTAGAAATTAAAAACATGAGAAATAAAAAAAGCCCTGGCAGCGTCCTACTCTCCCGCACCGTCGCCGGTGCAGTACCATCGGCCCTGAAGGGCTTAACTTCCGTGTTCGGAATGGGAACGGGTGTTTCCCCTTCGGTATGGCCACCAGAGCAAAAGGATTGTACCTTCAAAACTGCATGGGGTATAGTAAGTCCTCGACCTATTAGTACCCGTCAGCTTAACGCATTGCTGCGCTTACACCTCGGGCCTATCAACCTCGTAGTCTACGAGGGGTCTTACTCCTTGCTTGCGCAAGGATGGGAGGTCTAATCTTGGGGTAGGCTTCGCGCTTTAGATGCTTTCAGCGCTTATCCAATAGAGACTTAGCTACCCAGCTCCTGCCCCTGGCGGGACAACTGGTCCACCAGCGGTCTCCTTCCCGGGGTCCTCTCGTACTACCGGGAAACCCCCTTCAAACCTCCTACGCCCGTAGCGGATTAGGACCGAACTGTCTCACGACGTTCTGAACCCAGCTCACGTACCGCTTTAACCGGCGAACAGCCGGACCCTTGGGACCTTATCCAGCCCCAGGATGCGATGAGCCGACATCGAGGTGCCAAACCTTCCCGTCGATGTGAACTCTCGGGAAAGATCAGCCTGTTATCCCCGGGGTAGCTTTTATCCGTTGAGCGACGGCGTTTCCACACACCACCGCCGGATCACTAAGCCCCACTTTCGTGTCTGTTCGACCTGTCGGTCTAAGCAGTCAAGCTCCCTTATGCCTTTGCACTCAACGGCTGATTTCCAACCAGCCTGAGGGAACCTTTGGGCACCTCCGTTACCTTTTAGGAGGCGACCGCCCCAGTCAAACTGCCCGCCTGACATTGTCCTCCCGCCCGATTAGGGCAAGGAGTTAGAACTTCAGCATACCAAGTGTGGTATTCCACCGTTGGCTCCCCCAGAGCTGGCGCCCTGGGTTCTCAGCCTCCCACATATCCTATACATGGTATACCGAAGTTCAGTATCAGGGTACAGTAAAGCTCCACGGGGTCTTTCCGTCCTGCTACGGGTAGGCCGCGTCTGCACGACCACCGTTATTTCACCGAATTCCTCTTCGAGACGGCGCTCAGATCGTTACGCTTTTCATGCGCGTCGGAACTTACCCGACAAGGTATTTCGCTACCTTAGGACCGTTATAGTTACGGCCGCCGTTCACCGGGGCTTAAGTTCGGAGCTTCGCGGGCTTACGCCCACTAACCCCTCCCTATAACCTTCCGGCACCGGGCAAGCGTCGGCCCCTATACGTCGTCTTTACGACTTAGCAGAGACCTGTGTTTTTGTTAAACAGTCGCCTGAGCCTGTTTACTGAGACCCGAAGACGCAGTAGGAAGCAATGTTCCTACCACCTCCTCAGGCACCCCTTCTCCCGAAGTTACGGGGCTAACTTGCCGAGTTCCTTGAAGAGGATTCTTTCGAACGCCTTGGGAGCGTGCTCCCCGTCTACCTGTGTTGGATTGCGGTACGGGCGCACATCTTCCTCGTTAGAGGTTTTTCTCGTGAGTGTGGAATCAGCCACTTCGCCTTGCGGCTCCCCATCGCTTCTCGGAGTTAACGCATCCAGGGATTTGCCTCCGGATGCCTCCTACCAGCTTGGACGCGGACGACCAGAACCGCGCTTGGCCTATCCTCCTCCGTCACCCCTTCCTGATAGCGGAAGATATGCGGTACAGGAATATTAACCTGTTGTCCATCACCTACGCCTTTCGGCCTCGGCTTAGGCCCGACTAACCCTGGGCGGACGAACCTTCCCCAGGAAACCTTAGACTTACGGCGGCAGGGATTCTCGCCCTGCTTTTCGTTACTCAACCCAAGATTCTCACTTCCAGTCGCTCCAGCACTCCTCACGGTATGCCTTCTCAGCAACTGGAACGCTCGCCTACCGCTCAAGATGTCCGAAGACACCTTGAACCCGCTGCTTCGGTAGTAGACTTAGCCCCGAACATTTTCGGCGCAGGACCGCTCGACTAGTGAGCTGTTACGCACTCTTTAAAGGATAGCTGCTTCTAAGCTAACCTCCTAGCTGTCTAAGCAGTCCCACATCCTTTGATGCACTTAGTCTACTTTAGGGACCTTAGCAGACGATCTGGGTTGTTCCCCTACTCGACGATGGACCTTAGAGCCCACCGACTCACTGGTAGGATACGGCAATGCGGTATTCGCAGTTTGGTTGGGTTCGGAAGTCTGGTAAGACCCCTAGCCCATCCAGAGCTCTACCCCCGCATGCTAATTTCCTACCGCTGCACCTAAATGCATTTCGGCGAGAACTAGCTATCTCCAGGTTCGGTTAGAATTTCTCTCCTACCCACAGCTCATCCGACGAGTTTTTTCCCCCGACCGGTTCGGGCCTCCACGGGCTCTTACACCCGTTTCACCCTGGCCATGGGTTGGCCACCTGGTTTCGAGTCTGATGACAGCGACTAACGCCCTATTCGGACTCGCTTTCGCTACGGCTCCGGGTTTCACCCCTTAGCCTTGCCACTGCCATCAACTCCTTGGGTCATACTTCAATAGGCACGCAGTCAGGCTGAAGCATTGCTGCTTCATAGCCCTCCTACCCATTGTAGGCACATGGTTTCAGGTTCTATTTCACTCCCCTCCCGGGGTTCTTTTCACCTTTCCCTCGCGGTACTATGTTCACTATCGGTCGCCGGAGTATTTAGCCTTGGAAGGTGGTCCTCCCTGATTCCCGCAGGGTTCCTCGTGTCCCGCGGTACTTGGGATCAAGCCTAGGAGTAAACTGCTTTTCGCCTACGGGACTATCACCCTCTTTGGTTGCTCTTTCCAAAGCATTCGGCTAAGCAGTTTATTTCTCACTCCATACTCTCCTCACGGGGAGAGACGGCTTGTCCCGCTACCCCGTTTGTGCAACGCCCGTGAGCTTTTACACACAAACGGTTTAGGCTGTTCCCCTTTCGCTCGCCACTACTCAGGGAATCTCTGTTGATTTCTTTTCCTCAAGGTACTAAGATGTTTCAGTTCCCTTGGTTCCCCTCCTTGCCCTATGTGTTCAGGCAAGGATGTGAGGGTTTTACCCTCACGGGTTTCCCCATTCGGACATCCACGGATCACAGCTTGTTTTGCAGCTCCCCGTGGCCTATCGCAGGCTTGCTGCGTCCTTCATCGGCTCCGTGCGCCAAGGCATCCACCATGTGCCCTTACTAACTTACTATACCCACATGCAGTTTTCAAGGTACAATCCACATTAACAGCGGAGGGACTGTGCCCTCAAAACTAAACAGCGAAAAGTAAGACCCAGAATAAGTTTCGATACGAAACTTAAACACACCGATTGTAAGGATGCTCCTTAGAAAGGAGGTGATCCAGGCGCACGTTCTCGTACACCTACCTTGTTACGACTTCACCCTCCTCATCACGCACACCTTCGTGACTCACCGAGCCACTTCGGGTGCACGCAACTCGGGTGGTGTGACGGGCGGTGTGTACAAGACCCGGGAACGTATTCATCGCCGTATAGCTGACCGGCGGTTACTAGCAACTCCAGCTTCATGAGGGTGAGTTGCAACCCTCAATCCGTACTGGGGTCGGTTTTTTGCGATTAGCTCCCCATTACTGGTTTGCAACGCATTGTCCCGACCATTGTCGCATGTGTGTAGCCCTGGGCATAAGGGCCATGAGGATTTGACGTCATCCCCACCTTCCTCCAGCTTATCGCTGGCAGTCCCCTTAGAGTGCATAGGCCGAAGCCTATTAGCAACTAAGGGCAGGGGTTGCGCTCGTTCACGGACTTAACCGTACATCTCACGACACGAGCTGACGACAACCATGCAGCACCTGTGCATGTGCCATAGGGTGTAACCCCTATGGGGGCCCGAGTTTCTTCAGGCTTTCACATGCATGTCAAGCCCAGGTAAGGTTCTTCGTGTAGCATCGAATTAAACCACATGCCTCGCTGCTTGTGCGGGTCCCCGTCAATTCCTTTGAGTTTCAACCTTGCGGCCGTACTCCCCAGGTGGGGTGCTTAACGCGTTAGCTACGGCACTGAGGGAATTACCCCCCAACACCAAGCACCCATCGTTTAGGGCGTGGACTACCAGGGTATCTAATCCTGTTTGCTCCCCACGCTTTCGTACCTGAGCGTCAGAGACAGGCCAGGGAGCCGCCTTCGCCACTGGTGTTCCTCCCGATATCTACGGATTTTACCCCTACACCGGGAATTCCACTCCCCTCTCCTGCTCTCTAGACTTGTAGTATTGAATGCAAGCTCAAGGTTGAGCCCTGAGTTTTTACATCCAACTTACAAGTCCGCCTGCGTACCCTTTACACCCAGTGATTCCGGATAACGCTCGCCCCCTACGTTTTACCGCAGCTGCTGGCACGTAGTTGGCTGGGGCTTATTCGCAAGGTACCATCAAGGATAGGGCCCTATTCGAACCCCTCCCTTTTTCCCTTGCAAAAGGAGTTTACGACCTTTCGGCCTTCGTCCTCCACGCGGCGTCGCTGGTTCAGGCTTTCGCCCATTGACCAAGATTCCCCACTGCTGCCTCCCGTAGGAGTCTGGGCCGTGTCTCAGTCCCAATGTGGCTGACCACCCTCTCAGGCCAGCTACCCGTCATAGCCTTGGTGAGCCATTACCTCACCAACTAGCTGATAGGAGATGAGCCCATCCTGAAGCGGTAGCTTGCGCCACCTTTCTTTGGAGAACCGAAGTCCTCCAACATTATCGGGTATTACCCATCCTTTCGGATGGCTATCCCCGTCTACAGGGCAGGTTACTCATCCATTACTCACCCGTTTGCCGCTAAGAAGACTCCTGTGTTGCCACAGGAAATCTTCTCCGCTCGACTTGCATGTGTAAGGCACGCCGCCAGCGTTCATCCTGAGCCAGGATCAAACTCTCCGAAAAAATATTCAAAGGGCCTTACTTTCGCTGTTTAGTTTTCAAGGTACAATCCACTGTACCAACTTGCCTATCTTCCATAGGCACACTATTATACTACTTTTTAGTCTCTTGTCAAGGGGGTAACCCCAAGACTTTCTACTTTTTTCAAGGTGCCTTGCTCAAGTTTCATTTTCTTGAGTCTCAGCGATTACAATAATACCAAAAACTATATACCATGTCAAGGGGGGATAAGAGGTTTTTCAAAAATTCTTTCAAAATTCCTTACAAACCTTGTTATAATGCTTATTAATTAACATTCTTTTCCATAGAAAACAAGAAAAATATAAGCAGATTTTATAATATCAAATTTCTATGAAAGCCTTTCAAATACAATGTTTTCCAAACTTTACAGCTAAATTCTGGGTAAAAATATTGAGCAACAAATTCTTAATATACAAAATTTTTAAACTTCAAAGGCTAGTGCATTATCTTTTTAGGTATTGCTCTTTTACTTTCCTAAAGTGGTCACTTTCTACTTTTGAGAAGATACAACCACAATAATTTTGCCTGTAAAGTCCGTAGTATTTGCTTAAAACTACACTTGCCTTAAAGCCATTCTTCTTTTTAAAATCAATTTCAAGAAATTTTACACCATATTTGTTTTCAAGATCGTAAGCGATTTCAAAAACCCAGTCAGATCTTTTATGAGGACTAATTGTTATGGTTGTTGTAAAATAATCAAAATTAAGATCGTATGCAAGTTTTGCAGTTTTTTCAAGACGTTCCTTATAGCAAAGATAACATCTTTTTCCACCTTCGTTTTCTCTTTCAAGTCCCTTGACCATATGGAACCAGTTTTTCAAAACTTCATCGCTATATTCACCCTCGATGAGAGGGAAATTTTGGTATTTTGAAAGTTTTCTTATTTCTTCAAGTCTTTTTTCATACTCTTCCTTAGGATGGATATTTGGATTGTAGAAAAATCCCGTGACATCGTAACGAAGGCCTCTAAGAAGAAGCACAGGATAGGTTGCATCCGGTGCACAACAAATATGCAAAAGCACTTTTTCAAAATTTCCCCGTGGCAGGTTTTGTTTAATTCTATCTTTCATATTACAATTATAGTATGAAAGTGATTTTGCAAATACTAAGCAATAATATATTAATAACCTCTATAATCTCAAATTTTGTTGCACAGGCGCTAAAAGTGTTATTTACATTTCTTGTCGAGAAAAAATGGGACTTACAAATGTTTATTTCAACAGGTGGTAATCCAAGCTCTCATACTGCAACAGTAACAACACTCACTATCCTTTTAGGAGTAAAATATGGGTTTGACTCTCCTTATTTTGCAATTGCATTCATATTTTCTGCAGTTGTAGTTGTAGATGCAATTTCCGTAAGAAGAGAAGTCGGAAAACATGCAAAAACAATGAACGATATATTTTTTGAAACACCTCTTGGAAAAAGATTAAGGGAATCTATAGATATTGAGGTTTTTAAGGAACTTGTAGGTCACTCTGGAATAGAGGTTTTTATAGGTTTCCTTTTGGGATTACTTATTGCAACTATCGATATAATATTTTTCCTATAACTAAATTTACATATCGAGCGAAAGATCAAATCTATACTGGAGCGCCTCTGCAATATGCGGGAGTTTTACCTCTGCACTGCCATCGAGATCTGCAATAGTTCGAGCAACTTTAAGTACCTTATCATATCCTCTACCTGTAAGACCAAGCCTTGCAGAAGCATTCTCAAGGAATATTTTCTCTTCATGACCTAACTTTATAAAGGTTTTGATTGTTCTTGGTGTAAGAGTTGCATTATTTTTAACTTTTGTGCCTTTGTACCTCTCTTGCTGAATTGCACGGGCTTTTATCACTCTGTCTCTTATCGCTTTTGACGATTCGGATTTTGTATCACCTACAAGTTCGTTAGGTAAAAGTCTTGGGACTTCAATTTGAATATCAAAGCGATCCCATATAGGGCCTGATACTCTACTTCTATAGCGTTTAATTTCAGATATAGAACAAGTGCATGCATGTTCTTTGTCGCCATACCACCCACAAGGACATGGATTCATTGCGGCAACGAGCATAAAATTTGAAGGAAACATAATTCGCTCTTTTGCTCTTGTTATAACAACAAAACCATCTTCCATTGGTTGCCTCAGAGATTCCAAAACATCTTTCCTAAATTCTGGTAGTTCATCTAAAAACAAAACACCATTATGTGCAAGACTTACCTCTCCAGGTCTTATAGGATTTCCTCCGCCAATAATTGAGGGAAGAGTAGCAGAAGAGTGAGGTGACCTAAATGGTCTTTTCTTTGCAACGCCACTTGCAAGCAAATTTGAAACACTATAAATTTTTGTTATTTCAAGAGATTCATCTTTTGATAGTGGTGGAAAAATTGAAGGGATCCTTCTTGCAAGCAAGGTTTTGCCAGATCCAGGTGAACCAATCATAACAATATTATGCCCTCCTGCAACCGCTATCTCAATTGCCCTCTTTGCTTGGTATTGACCTTTTATGTCTGAAAAGTCTTCTTCTTCTGCAAACTCACCTTGAAGAATCTCTGTTAAGTTAGTCTTTATGGGTTCAATTATTCTATCTCCATTGATGAATTCAACGACTTCCTTCAAGTGCTTTACAAAGTATATATCCACATCTTCAACAATGCTAATCTCATCTATTAAATCATATGGTGCAATTACTTTTGATCCTTTCTTAAGAGCAGAAATCATTGGTAATGCACCAACAATTTTCCGGATGCTTCCATCAAGAGAAAGTTCTCCTAAAAAATAAAAATCACTTACCTTATCAAGATTCTTTATAATTCCTACAATCGAAAGAATTCCCACTGCAATAGGTAAGTCAAAGTAGGTTCCATCTTTTCTTACGTCGGCGGGCGCAAGATTTACCGTAATTTTTCGAATTGGAAATTCAAAATTTGAATTCTTAATTGCTGCTCTAACACGTTCTTTTGATTCTTCAACACTTTCAGTGGGAAGTCCAACAATTGTAAATGATGGAAGTCCACTTCCTATGTCAACCTCAACAAGGACTTCTACCCCATCTATGCCTGTTAAAGTCATTGTTTTAACCTTGGAAAGCATTATGGCCTCACAACATACGTTTCATCATCAAAATAGAGAGAACGATCCCAACTAACGCTTTCGACTATCTTTGGTTTTGCAGTATCAATAAGTTCAACTCTTATAAATGTAGACCTATACCATGAAATCGTTGGAGGTAAAACCTCAACAGGAGACTTTTCAACTACGTAATATCCCTCGTGGAGAATTCTTTCTCCAACAAGGAGATACTCGTTAAAGTCTCTTAGCATATCCGTAATCACAAGGTTCATTTCAAGAAGATCTCTTTCAATTTCATACCACTTTTTTAGAGACGATTCAAAATGGCTTAATCCAAAATACCCTGCAGCACCTTTTCCCTTAAGCGATTGGACACATCTTGAAAGGAACAGTCTCATGCCTTTAACCGTTTCAACTGGGTCAGTTAAAAATGTATCGAATTTATTTACAAATTTTTCATCCAATTTATTTGACGCATTATATTCATACGCTTCAATATTCAAATTATATTTCTTAGAGACTTCTTTTATATACTCTATAATTCTTCGGTCAACATCAAAAACTACAACCCTTTTGGGCATTTTTGATAAAGCAAATACAATGCTTGTTAAATCATCGTCTCCAAGGAAAAATATCTCTCTCCCCTCAAGGTCGCCTCTTTCATATACAAATTCAAGTCGTCTTACTGAATTTTCTTCGCTTACAACGCCCTGATCAAACTCGGTTGTTTCCATGGGCCTATTTGCAAAAATTTCTTTGAAAACATCAAGAATTTCTTTAAAATTTTTTGGATCGTAAATTTTTCCCCTGCAGTATTCACACTTTGTATCAATATAAGGAATTGCATTTTCTTTTATTAATTCATCGATTCCCTTTTCTGTAATTTTAATTTTATTTTTACTATATTCAATTAATCCTTTATCTTTGAGGCTATTAAGTGTTTCGTATGTATTTTTTATATCATTGTCCTGCATTATTACAAGTTCCCAGACATCAAGAGGCTTTTTCCACACGGCTCTCAAAATCTGAAGGCTCGTTCTATCCATAACAACCTCCCACGTTAAAATTTTTAAATCTATCACATTTTAACATAATTGACTATTTTTAGAAAAAATTATTCGTAGTATAATTTTGTTGTGGTAAAAGGAGTCGGTATCGACATTGTAAGCGTAAAACGGATTGAGAAAATTCTTAATACTTATGGATATAGGTTTATTAAGAGAATATTAAGCGATAGCGAATTAAAAGAATTGGAGAAAAAAGGAAACACTGCCGAATTTCTTGCTGGGCGATTTGCTGTAAAAGAGGCAATAACAAAAACACTTGATAAAGCAACTCCATTTAACCAGATTGAAATTATCTACAATGAAAACTCAAAGCCTATGGTAAGAAATTTCCCAGATATTTTTATTTCGATTTCTCATGAGAAAGATTTTGCAATAGCAGTCGCTATAAGGGTAAAAATATGAAGGTTGCAACAGGCGAAGAAATTAAAAGATTGGACAAGCTTGCAGTAAGTTTAGGAGTAAAAGAAGAAATCCTTATGGAGAATGCAGGCTATTCTGTATTCTCATTTTTAAAGGAGAAATTTGGTCTTACGAAAAAATTTTTAATATTTGCAGGCTCCGGAAATAATGGCGGAGATGCATTTGTTGTTGCAAGATTGCTTGCATCATTTAATGCTTCCGTGACCCTCTTCACCGTTTCCGATTTAACAAACCTCAAGGAAAGCGCTAAGAAAAATTTTGAACTTCTTAAAAATTATCCTGTTGAAATTCTTGAATTTGAATCAGTTAACAGGGTTCTTCTCTCTGCAATAAGAGAGACAGATGTAATAGTTGATGGCATTTTTGGAACAGGATTAAATAGAAGAATTGAAGGAAAAATTGCAGAACTTATTGTTGAAATCAATAATTCAGGAAAACCAGTTGTTGCAATAGATATACCTTCGGGTATTTCCGCAAATACAGGTGCGGTTTTAGGAGTCGCAATTAAAGCAACATATACAATCACAATGGGTCTTCCAAAAAGGGGATTCTTTGCATTTCCTGGATGCGATTATGTAGGAAAAATTATTGTAAGTCATATTTCATATCCACCAGAATTAACATTTTCTAAAGACATTTCCGTGGAAATAAAAATTGTTGAACCTTATCCGGAACGTCCGACGAATGCACACAAAGGACTTCTCGGTAAGGCACTTTTTATTTCAGGATCATCTTTCTATACAGGCGCACCATATTTTAATGCACTGTCTTTTCTTAAAAGCGGAGGAGGGATTTCTTTTCTTGCTACAACCGAAAACGTTTCAAGAATCGTTTCGCAAAGATCACCGGAAATTGTGCAAATTCCATTAAAAGAAAACATGCAAGGTGCAATTGCAAAAGAAAATATTGAAAAAATATTAGAATTTTCAAAAAATGTTGATATTGTTGCAATTGGATCAGGTCTTTCGGTTGATGATGATACAGAACAATTGGTTTTAGATGTTGTAGATAAGGTTGAAAAGCCTCTTATAATTGATGGAGATGCAATAACAATTATTGCAAGGCACAAAGAAGTCCTTAAAAAAAGAAAATTTGATACCGTTCTTACACCTCATATGGGTGAATTTTCCCGCCTTACAGGAGTAAGTATCGACGAAATAAAAAAAGATAAGTTTTCTGCGCTATTTATGGCAATGGAAGAGATTCCACACACTATTGTTTTAAAGGGAGAATATACTCTCATTGGTTCTAAAGGAAACATCTATATTAACACTTCAGGAAATCCTGTGCTTGGAACTGCAGGAAGCGGCGATGTGCTCGTTGGAACAATTGCAAGTTGCATTGTGCGAAAAGCAAATACAGTTGAAGGAACTATTTTAGGGGCATATATTCATGGGCTTTCGGGAGATCTTCTTGCAAAAGAATTTAGGGAAGGACTTACTGCTGAGGACATTTTGCAAAATATTCCAAATGCAATAAGATATTATTGGATGCACTATAAAGAGTTAGAGGGGGCACTATATGAAGGATTATGAAATTGTTGAGCGTTTACAGGAAATAAAAGAAAAACTTAATGTAAGACCTTATGCCCCAATACTCAACATTTTATTTCTTACATACAACCTCTTACTTAAAAATTATGATACACTTGAATCGCATGCAGAAACACTTTCAATGGATGCACCAACGCCATCCTCCTTTTATGAACTCTTTAGAGGTATTGCATACCTTACGAAAGGGAAATACATGGATGCAAATGTTGCATTCAAATATGCCCTAAGTATTGATCCAGAAAATCATTACGGCTATCTATTTAAAGGAATAGTAAATATCAAAGAAGGGAAAATTACAAAAGAACTTTTTGCAAAAGCAGTTACACTTGCTCCAAAATATGAAAAGGAAATCCTAAAAGAAATTACTAATGTAGAGGAAGATGAAAAACTAAAAATAATCACATCTGAGGAAAATATTTCAAGGAAAGAATTTATAAATATTCTTGAAGAACTTGATAGGACAGCAAAATCTGACCCAATTCTTAAAGTAACTCTTACTGAAGCGTATTTAAGAGTAGGAGAATATAAGAATGTCTTGCCACTTCTTGAAAATATCTTAGTAAACTATCCAAACTATCCACATGCTTTGTACCTAATGGGACGTATTATTGATGAATACCTTGGGAATCACGAAAAGGCAAGCGACTACTTCAGAAAAACAGTCGAAATTAATCCCCTCTGTAGATTTGCCATTGTCCCGGTTGAGGAAGAAAGATTATTCAAAATTAGCGAATTAAACGAACTAAAGAATCTATACAGAACCGAAATGCCTATTATTAAATTCTTCAAAGAAGAATTTAATAAATTAAAAATGGAAATGGGTGAATCGCAAATACAAGGAAATCAAAGCACAACTTCCCAACCTCAAAACATACAAACTCAGAAAGAGATTTTTGACAGAACTGATAAAATTACCGCAAAAATAGACAAAACTATTGAGGAACCTTTTGAAACACCTGAGCAAAAAGTAGAGCTTTCAGAAGAAAAGGGCCAAAACAGGATTGAGGATCTTTATATTGGTATAAACCTTCTAAAAGAGAAAAAATACGAAGAAGCCCTAAAGTTTTTCTTAAATAAACTTAAAGAGTCTCAAAATAAAGAAAAATAGAAAGAAAAAAGACATACTAATATCTACCATACCTCCTGTTTTAAACCCAATAATATGGAATCTTCGTGAAGTAATTGGATATAAAATCGGTATTCCCTCAACTGTTGTAAAGTCAAGAAATATGTGTGAAAACGTCCCAACTATAAAAGGCATGATTCCAAAATTTCTAAACATAAGATAATATACGCCAAAAATTACACAATAAATAAATGGCGTATGCAAGATTCCTCTATGTTTTAAATTTCTCCCCCTACTTTTCATTGCTCTCGAAAGTATACCAAATGTGTCAATATCAGGAAAAAGACTTCCAAAAGATACAAGTGCAATATCAGGAAGACTTGTATTCCCTTCCAGAAAAAGGGCAAACGTTAAATGCGTAAATCCAAGCATAAGAATTATCTACAACAAATATTTAAAAAATTTTGTTTTCAAAATTGGCCCTTAACCAAAGATAAATTTTCGTACCTATCAATTGCAGTTGTATTGCTTATTTTCCCAGAGCTAACCACGATTCCATAGGAACCTGGATCCCAACTATACGAAAGGTTTCCATCATAGCTATATCCGCTTACACTACAAGTATAGTGGGTAGTTGTATTGACAGCGACTGTGCTACTGCCACTCAAAGAAATTGTAGCACCTTTAACTTCTTCAATTGGGAATAGCACTGCATTGGACATAAGGAGCAAAAATACTGTGAAAATTGTAATAGAGATTTTTGCATAACGCCTCACCATAAATACCTCTCTACTTATTCAAATTAAAAGCAATAATGCTTCCCACTAAAATTCCCCTAGAGATATGTGTAAATTTAGCAAACAGTGTATCATCGCTTACCTGCGTTAAAACTTGGTCTGTAATATTCAGCGCAGGAGCCCATCCTTCATCCTTTATGCCAGTTTGTATTGGAAGCTTTGTTGGAATTTGGTTAAAACCATCGTAGAAAATAATTTCTTTAGGGAAGAGAGTACCTGCATCTCTATTCCCGACGTAATTAGAGAATATCACATAAGGACGACATTCAAAATTTTCTGTTGGTTGCGATGTGTTTACAAATTCTTCAAATGTATCGTATGCTAAAAAAGTCCCATCGAAGTTAGATTTTACTCCAATAATACAATTGTTTTTAATGATAAAATCAGCATGGCTAAAAGCCCAATAAGACTTTGTTCTATTTTCCCCGTTTACATTTAACGTTATTGGCGTTCCAAAACTTTTAAGCAGTTCTATCATGGTACTTCTTTTATTAGTACCTGGTGACCCTGTATGCAACTTATGCGTCATCATCACTGTTTTCCCATCGGTAACTCTAATTCCTATGAGTTCTACTCCAAAATCTTGCACTTCAGGGTCATACATACTAACTGGTAGGTATAAAACACCGTTAACGATTGGGGGAAGAGTAAACGAATCATCTGGGAGAAAATCTGTGTTAATTTCATAGAAAAATCTTTCCCAAACAGTCTTACCAGTATTAATATCCATTGCAAGTAACCTCACAGGATATGGTCCACCTATAGCATTGTAGCTTTCTGGCTCCGGCAACCTCCCATATTGGCTTATAATTTCCTCTCTAATCTTATCTGCAATGGATTTTATGTAGAGATATTGATATGAATAATAGCTATCTCCTGGCTTTAGATTAAAGTTGCTTAAGAATGACATTGATGGTGGTTCGAGAAAAACTACATAATTCCCATACATTCGCATTGCACCATCTCTTGCTGCAACTGCATCCCATGCATCATGCAAAGTCTTCCATCTCACACTTCCATCTTTTGTGTTGATCCCCAAGAAAGCTGCAAAATCAAGCGCCGAATTCCATTCAGAACCTCTAATCTTTTTTCCGTCAAATATACCGCTTTGAAGATCCAATGTTCCAAGTGTTAGCATAATTACGCTTCCATCTTGGGAAAATTTTGGTGGGTTGAGATTAAAGGCATGATAAATCCATAGATAATGAATACGGTCATTATAAGAGAGAACCAATCTATTACCAAAAAAGGTATCTTGTATGTTGTATTTCTTTTTCCATACAACCTTTAACGTAGTAGGCTCAATTTTATATAGCACAATGTCTTCAGGATATATATTTTTCTTTTCATAATATTCGAATATTGAAGGGTATGAAAGACTGTAAACCTCCGTGTCTGCAATTCCCCCCGCATATAAATATCCATGGTCATATTCAAGGTATGCAGCTCTTAAATTTCCCACCTTTTCAAGATTGATTGGATAATCATTTGTAAAAATGTTTTGATAACTTACCAAGATACCAGTAAGTGCATCAATTTTAACAAGGTATATGTTCTTCATATACCGAAATTCTGGAAAAAGCTTATAGCCCGAAATATGTTCTTCTATGTAGCGAAATCCACCTACGCCATATGTAAGTATCGCCTTGTTTATAGGGTCATACACAAAAGGTGCCTGTTGAGGAATAATGAAACCTGAAAGAGTTTTGCTATCTTTAACTTCAACATATCTATCGAAGATAAGCCCCCATTTGGGTTCAAGAAAGCCAACTGGTTTATAAGAAAGACTTATTGTTATTTCTTTTGTTTCTCCATTCCACTGTACATCTGCTCCAACTGATTCAGAAACAAACCTAAGAGGAATCATTGTTCTTCCATTTGTTATAACTGGTGCCTGGTCCATTGTTACCTGTTTATTCACATCAAGGCCTGTATCAAAAGTTATAGGTTTTTCTGATACTTCTGCAGTATTTTTCCCAATAAACATGCCAACTTTTCTATTGCCAACAAGAACGCCAACAAACTTTTCCCTATTGTGCCAAGAAACTGCCCCACCAAGACCTTCTGCAACAAATCTTACAGGAACAAGAGTCCTATTTGTTTTAGGGTCAATGTATGGAGCAACATCGATAGTTTTAGGTTGTCCATTTACATAAACAGTATTAGAACCAATCTTTAATGTAACTGTATAAGAGACTGTGTCTTCTGCATTAGCCTTAAAAGGCAATGTCAAAAATGAATTAAAAAGCAAAACGACTAAAAGAATTGTAATTGTTTTTTTCATCTTTTTCCCTCCAATCTTTTATATTTTTTATTTTTCTATTTTTCATCTCTATTTATTTGTCTCTGGATTATACGGCCTTATCTCTGTTACAACCCTTATAACAAAGGGAAGTCCATTTTTTCCTACTCCTACTGCAGGCATAAAGGCAGGTTGAATTTTTGACCTAAATTCCATATAGATTTTCCCGTATTTTGTGTTTGCATTTTGAAACCCATCTGGAACGTAGTTATTATCTTCAGGTACAATCCAAATCTTAAGGGTAGACTCATTTTTGTATAGAACATTTGCATAGGAAGACATAGAGTTATAGAAATTTGTGAGAATGTCTTGTTCTGCGGGGTTATTGACTTTCGTTAAAGTTAGCGTATCAAATAATATAAAACTCATTGCCAATAAGTCTCTGTTTCATAATATACAAAAATTATGCTCACTTAAATTTATTTCATTCCTTTTTCTTACAAATTTTCTTTCACTATTATACACAAAAACAAACTAAAAATATACAAAAGGTGCTACAAATGAATATACAATACAACAATAAGGAGTATAATTTATAAGGAGGTGGTAAAGATGAAGATTAGGTATTACGGTCATTCGAGTTTCTTGATTGAAACAAATGGTATTAAAATCCTTACCGACCCTTATGACCCATCTATGGGATATCCTGTCAAATTTCCAGAAGTAGATGTTATAACCGTCTCCCATGAGCACTTTGACCACAATGCTATTAAATATGTACCAAAATATAAAACTGTTTTAAGAGGAAGAGTAAATGAAGAAATTAACGGCGCGAAATTTGAAAGCATCAAAGCCTACCACGACACTAAGAACGGACTTGAAAGAGGCGTAATTCATCTTTTCAAGATTACATCCGAGGGAATTTCTATAATTCATTTTGGTGACTTGGGAGATAAAAGATTTGATGAAGCACAAAAAGAATTTATAAAGGGGATTCATATATTCCTCATCCCTGTGGGTTCAGTTTACACAATTGGACCAAATGAAGCAAAGGAAATCATTTATGAATTCAAGCCTAATATTGCAATTCCTATGCACTACCGATTAAAAGGTTCTACATTAAATATTCTTCCTCTTGAAGAATTTACAAAGGGTATTAACTTTAAAACCCTAAACGAAATTGAGGTTACCAAAGAAAAACTACCTCAGAGTGAAATTATTGTTCTTGAACCTCAGTTTTAGGTGTTTTTCTGTTGTATAAGTCAAAAATGAATGCAAAAACTACAAAACCAATTGAGAACCACTGGTTAGGTGTAAGTCCTAAAAATTTGTTAGGGATATAACGGATAAACTCAATAAGGAATAACATTGGAGAAAAGATATACCCAAAATAGGCAAATAATTTACCATCGTAAAGATTCTTGTTCTTCTTTAAAATGTATATCAAAGCAAAAAATGTAAGCCATCCACTAAGGGCATTAAGAAGTTGTGCAGGATAAAGTGGAGTATTGAGAAGATCACACTGAGACTTTATGTTAGTAAAAACAAGTGAGAATGGAAAAAATTTTGGCCACCATGAAGGAACTGGCAATCCATAACAACAACCGTTGAAGAAACAAGCAAATTTACCAATTCCGTACCCTATTGCAACACCAAGCGCCCCTGCATCGAGAACTTTTTTTAGCGATATTTTATAAAAGTTTGCTACAATTACAATTGCAAGTAGTCCTCCTAAAATCATTCCTTCAAAAGACAGACCACCTTCCCAGAATGCAATAATTGTAAATGGATGTTTAAGAAACGTTGAAAGATAAGGTGAAACAAACACCCAGAAAACTCTTGCACCTAAGATTCCCCCAACGAGTGCCCATATGACTACATTAAGGAAAGTATCCTCATCGATACCTCTATCTTTCACGTAGCGAAGTGCTGTTAATATTCCTACAATCGCAGCAATTGCAACGATTACTCCATAAGTTCTCAACTCAAAATTTCCGATTCTTATTAGTACTGGATACATAATTTACCTCCTAAATTAATAAATATCGTCTTTTGCGTTTCTCTTATGTTTTTCTTCTTTCATTTCTTTAATAAACTCTTCGTCGTAAGACCTTACATTGATTGGCAATGGTAATGGCACTGCATATCCAAAAACAAGCGCCTGTTTTTGTTCTAATGTTGATAGAATTTTTATAAGCCTTTTGGCGTGCGATGCTCCTTGGAAAACTGCATTAATGTCGTTCTCATCTTTTAATTCCATTACAAGACGTGTTCCAATTTGAGAAAGAACCTCTGGATCAATTTCGCTTGGTCTTTGATCTATAATAAAAAGTGTCACATTAAATTTTCTCATTTCTCTTGCAATACGTCCAAAGATGTTGTTTGACTGATACTGTTTTGAAAGGAATTTGTGCGCCTCCTCAATTGCAATAACCACACGATTTTTCCGCATATCTTCTGTTAATTCGGAAAACTCATTAAAAATTCTTCTTGTAATGATATTTGAAACAAAATAGTATGTAAGTCTATCATCTTTGTAATCGCCAGAAAATTGCACAACAACGCTTATTCCATTTTTGAGATTTTCAATAATTCCTCTTATTGAATCATTTGACTTCACATCTTTAAGAAATTTGAGATTTTTCAACCTTTGAATATGTCTTGAAAGCGCATCGAGAGATTCCAAATTAACAGAAAGTTCATCTGCAACGCTCTTTTTATCAGACACATTTGGATATTCATCCAAGAGAAATTTAAGCCAGTCCTTCCGCTTTCTTGAAACAATTTCAAGTGTTTCATCTGACTTAGGAGAAAATTTCAGTATGTCAGACACAAGTAAAACATCTTCAGGTTCAACATCTTCATAAGAGATTTCTATGTAATTATTAGCATCTTTATTTGAAGTGGATACATCAAAAATCTTAACAGACCCTAAAAACAAACTTGCAAGAGAATCAATGCTTGTTCCATTTTCGCTTCTAATACTTCTTCCATGTTCATTGTGCATATCAAAGATAAGCAATGTAGAAATTTTATTCTTGATAAGACCTGCAAAAATTATTCTTGCAAAAAAGGATTTTCCTGATCCAGTAATGCCAAAGAGCCCAGAATTTCTCATAGAAAGTTTTTCAAGATCTATGTAAAGTTGCTCCTTGGAAGTTAAAGGTGTCCCTATGTAAAAAGCGCTCTTTTGTGGGATAATTCTCTGAAAATCTGTTGAATGCGCACTTCGAACCTTTGAAAAATGCGTAGGCATTGTTTTTACGGTTGTGCCATATAAGTAAGGATCCTTAGGAAGAGATAAATACGGAAAAATGGAAATTTCATTATACACAAACGATGAGGAAGCAAGTTTTTCAATACCATTATCGATATTTTCATCAACTGGTGGATCAAAAAACACTTCATCTGTTGTTGCCTTAAGTCTAATATCATCAACAACACAAAGGTAGTCCATATTTTTTCCTTCAACTACAACAAAATCCCCTATTCTTACATTTTCGGGATTTACATACGTGCTTAACTTAAAAGTAAGACCTTCTCCAAAGGAACCAGATGTAATATACCCAAGATAATTTTCTGAGTCCCTACTCATTAATCTTCACTCCTCTTACAATTTCCATAAGAGAAACATAATCCTTTCTGAATGCAGTTGAAAGACTCAGCGTAATATCCTTCAATTTTTCAATTTTTCCGTCTGCATCAAATTCGGAAAGGTAATTCCTCAATAGATTTATAATAGCCTTGTTTCTTTTTGGAAATCTATTGGTGTCAATCCTTGCAAGTTCAAGCATAACAAATCTATTTTCAAAAATTCTTTCCATCTCTTTATAACTTACCTCATATAGTAGTGCATTCATAACAGGTGATTTAGTGAAAGGGAAATACCGCTCTTTATCAAACTCTGCAAGTGGATATAATTTGATAAGATATCTCAGGTATTCGCCTACATGTGGGTATTCTTCGTAAAGTTTATCCTCTTCGATACCATAAGCTTCGTGGCTTCCACCAGGAATCAAATTCGCATAGAGGTCATCAAGCACAATGAAAACAAGATTATTAATCTTCGTTGTCTTCAAAAGAGTGCCAACTTGAATAGTCGCTCTTTCCCTTGGCTGTGCAAAAATTTCCAGTCCATCAATTGAGATAATTTCCGCTATGTGTTTTTCTTCCATTTTCAATATATTATATTGAATACTTGAAAAAAATAATCAAATTTGTATTATTAAAACAAAGGAGGTTTTAAAGATGATTTTGGATGGAAAAGAGATTGCATTAAGACTGCAAAATGAAATTAAAACTAACGTTGAGGAATTGAAGAAAAGACTAATTAATCCTGCCCTTGCAGTTATCCAAGTTGGCGAAGAAAAGGCATCTGAAAGTTATGCAAAAAACATAAGAAGAGAGGGAGAAAATCTTGGCATTTATGTTGAGCACCACAAACTTGCATCCGATATCTCAGAAGAAGAACTTCTCTATAACATTAAAAACCTCAACTTGAGAAAAGACATTCATGGTATTTTGATTGAACTTCCACTCCCACAACAAATAAACAAAACAAAAGTAATTGAAACAATTTCCCCAGAAAAAGATGTTGATGGTTTTCACCCAATTAACTTTGGAAAACTATTCGAAGGAACCACTCCTTTTCAACCTGCAACAGCACAAGCCATACTTACAGCAATAAAATCAGTTGTATCGATTGAAGGGAAACACGCAGTTGTAATTGGAAGAAGTAATATAGTAGGAAAACCAACAGCAGCACTCCTTTTGCAGGAAAACGCAACTGTTACAATCTGTCACTCAAAAACTCGAAACCTAAAAGACATAACAAATTTGGCAGATATTCTTGTTGTATCTGTTGGAAAGCCAAAACTCATTGACAGAAATTATGTAAAACCCGGTGCCGTTGTAATTGACGCAGGTATAAACAAAATTGATGGAAAACTCGTAGGAGATGTTGACTTTGATAGCGTAAAAGCCATTGCAAGTTATATAACACCGGTTCCAGGTGGAATTGGAGTTCTAACGACTCTTATGCTTTTTAGAAATACTGTTAAGGCTGCAAATTTACAAAGTAAAATCATTTAGAGGTGAGAAAATGAACGAAGGAGAAAAAAAGTTAGAGTGGGCATTTACCCACATGAAAATTCTTCAAAAAATAAAAGACGATTTTGAAAAAAGGAAACCTTTCAAGGGCATTAATATCGCACTTTCAATTCATCTTGAAGCAAAAACAGCAAACCTTGCAAAAGTTTTAAAGATTGGCGGAGCAAATATCTACGTTTCAGGATCAAATCCTCTTACAACACAGGACGATGTTGCAGATGCTTTAAGAAACTTTGGAATTCCCGTCTTTGCAAGAAGAGGGGAGCAAGAAAGTGAGCACCTTGAGAATATTAACAAAACTCTTGATGTAAAGCCTCACATTGTTATTGATGATGGTGGCGATTTAGTTCATCTTCTACACTACGAAAGAAAAGAACTGCTTAAAAATGTGATCGGCGCATGTGAGGAGACAACAACAGGTGTTATAAGAAACAAAGCACTTGAAAATGCAAAGCTTCTTAAATTTCCTGTAATTGCGGTAAATAATGGAAAATGTAAGCACCTCTTTGACAACAGATACGGGACAGGTCAATCCACTTGGGATGCTATAATGAGAACAACAAACCTTAATATTGCAGGAAAAAATGTTGTTGTTGTAGGATATGGATGGGTTGGAAAGGGTGTTGCAATGAGAGCGCGGGGACTGGGTGCAAGAGTTATTGTAACAGAGGTAGACCCAATAAAAGCAATCGAAGCATACATGGATGGCTTTGATGTAATGGAAATGAAAAACGCTGCAAAAGTTGGCGACATTTTTGTTACAACAACTGGCAACACAAATGTAATTGATTCAAGACATTTTGAACTTTTGAAAGACGGCGCAATTCTAACGAATGCAGGACACTTTAATGTTGAAATAGCAATGGATGAACTTGAAAAAGAAAAGGTCTCAAAACGTGAAGTAAGACAAAATATTATGGAATATACCCTCAAAAATGGAAGACATATATATGTTTTAGGCGAAGGGCGCCTTGTAAACCTTGCATGCGCAGATGGTCACCCTATTGAGATTATGGATCTTTCCTTTGCACTTCAGGCACTTTCTGCAGAATATCTTCTTACCCACCAACTTGAAAACAAGGTTTACGATGTGCCTGAAGAAATTGATATAAAGGTTGCAAATATTTTCTTGGAGGCAAATGGTATAAAGATCGACAAACTCACAAAGAAACAAATAGACTATCTTACAAAGCCACACTAAGAGGAAACTTATGAAAAAAGAAGAAATTGAGCGCATTGAATCAATTGAAAAAAGACTTTTTGAAATTGAAGAGCGTTTGTCGGACATTGAAAATGCAATTGAAAATCTTCTTGAATTTTTCCAGAATATGCTTGCAAGCGACCCTAATGCAACAAAAAATTAGTAAGACTTCAAAAATAGGAGGCAAATATGTCTTTGATTGTTACCGTGTATGTGCCCTCTGGCATAGTGATGGCGTCAGATAGTAGACAAACAGTATCCCTACAGAGGCAAGATATTCCGAATTCAACCCCAATTCCAATTGTAAGTTCTGACTATGTATATAAAACATTTCTTCTCTCAAAAAACAATGTAGGCATATCAACTTTTGGCGAAACTTTTTTGGGTGGAATTCCTATGGATTTTTACATACAGAAGTTTGAAGAAGAAATTGTCCAACCTCATGATACCGTTGAAGAAATCACAAATAAACTTTTGAATTTCTTTCGAACTTCCTTCCCAAATGCAGACACCTCCTTCCACATAGCAGGCTATGTAAAAGAGGGTAAAAGTAGTGTCCCGTATGTCTATCACATAAATATTAAAAGAAACGAAAAATTGCGTGTGAATTACTCAACTGAATTAAGAAAGGTTGTATATGGTGCAAGTTGGGGTGGCGAAGGAGATATTCTAAATGAAATTTTAAATCCCGTTTTTATAAAAAATCCAAACGGAAACTTTTTTGAGGTTCCAAAGGCACCAATCCTTTGGGATGCTATGCCGCTTCAGGACGCAATAGACTTTGCAGTGTATGCGATACAAACAACAATTGATACAATGAGATTTCAAGCACGACCAAAAACAGTTGGTGGGCCTATTGATGTGCTCCTTATAACTATGGAGGGAAGCAAATTCATCCGGAGAAAAGAAATTAGATAATGATGCTTCCAACAGTAGTCGCTGCAATAATATTCTTAATCCTCGCATATGGATATTTTGCGGAGCGTTTTTGGATTAGAAAAACAAAAATTGCGTTTGGTAATTACTTCAATATAAAGTTTGCTCATCTTTCTGATATTCACTTTTCAAGAGAAAGCATACGTGAGAAAAAAATCCTTGAAATTTTACAAGAGGAATCGATAGACCTTATCTTTATAACAGGAGACATTGTAAATTACAGGAAAAAATTCGTAGGCTACGATTACCTCAAAAAAATCGTGGAACTCAGAAAGCCTGTTTACTTTGTCTTTGGAAATTGGGATTACAAGGTAAAAGATTTGAATAAACTTCGCACAGATTTAAAAAATCTCCACATTATCGTCCTTGAAGATGAGCATGTAATTTATGAAAAGGATAATATTAAAATAAATATCGTCGGCATAAGCGACCCATATACAAAAAGGGCTAACCTTGTAAAGGCAGTTAAAGGAATTGATAAATCCTTATATACAATTCTTTTATCACACTCTCCCGATATCTTTTACGAAGGAAGAGATGAGGGTATAAACCTAATTTTGAGCGGCCATATGCATGGTGGACAAATCAAATTACCCTTTGTTAAATTTGCTCTTTATGCACCATCAAAGTATGGCTCACGATTCCTTTATGGATTATTTAAGGAAAAAAATACAACAATGTATGTTAATAAGGGCATAGGAGAAAGTCATTTTCCAATAAGAATTTGTGCAAAACCTGAAATTCTTATTGGAAAGATATAATATTGATTGGAAAGGCGGTGGTATCATGAAAGAGATTAAGAAAGTGGTAATTCCGGTAGGTGGATTTGGAACAAGGCTTCTTCCAATAACTAAATCACAACCAAAAGAAATGCTTCCCATTGTTGATAAACCGGCTGTTCAATATGTCGTAGAAGAGGCAATAGATTCGGGCATTAAGGACATCTTACTTATAACTGGAAGAGGAAAAAGAGCAATCGAGGATTACTTTGATTATGCTATTGAACTTGAACAGGAACTTGAACAAAAGGGAAAGCATGACCTTTTAAAGATAGTAAGAGAAACAAGCGAGCTTGCTTCAATTTTCTATGTAAGACAGAAACTTGCAAGAGGCTTAGGGGATGCTGTATACCATGCAAAGGGATTTATAAATGATGAATACTTTGGAGTGCTTCTTGCAGATGACATTATAGATGCAGATGTGCCTGTTTTAAAACAAATGATTGAAATTCACAAAAAGTATGGTGGGAATGTCATTGCGGTTATGAAAGTGCCTATAAGTGAAGTTAAATCATATGGAGTGATTGAAGCAAAAAAGATTGGAGATCGTATTTATGAAGTGAAAGATCTTATTGAGAAGCCAGACCCAATGGAATCACCGTCAAACCTTGCAATTGTTGGAAGATATATTTTGAACCATACAATTTTTGAAGCACTGGAAAAAACAGAACCTGGAAAAAATGGGGAAATACAACTAACTGATGCAATAAGAAAACTTCTATTAAAAGAACATGTTTATGCATATGAATTTGAAGGCACGCGTTATGATGTTGGCGAAAAGTTAGGCCTCATCAAGGCAAATATTGCCTTCTCTTTTAAAAGGGAGGACCTAAAAGAAGAATTAAAGAAGTATCTAAAAGACCTATGCAAAGGAGACTAATTCACCATACATCACTTCAGGTTCAACTCGCATAATTCTTACATTTGCAAATGAATTTATGGGTGCCTTTCCTCTAAATTCAACTTTAAGATAATAAGGCGTAAAGCCTACTAAAACACCATTTGCTTCTTCTTCAACAAGCACTTCAACTATATCTCCCACAAAATGCTCTTTAAATTCCTTTGCAATTATATTTGCAAATTCTCGCGTGCGTTCGCTTCGCACGGTTTTTGTAATCTCAGGGACGCTTTCCTTGAAGTAAAATGCTGGCGTAAAAGGTCTCTTTGAATACCTAAACACATGCACTTTCGAGAAAGTAACCTCTCTTATTATTGATAAAGAATTAAAGAATGCATGCTCTGTTTCAAAAGGAAAACCTACGATTATATCTGTTGAAATAGAAAAATTTGGATCAATACTTCGCAATTTCTCAACAATTTCTAAATACTCTTCCCTTGTGTAACCTCTGTTCATCCTCTTCAAAACTTCGTTATCACCCGATTGGAGTGATATATGCAGATGCGGTTGAAGTGCGTAAGGCTCTTTAAATTCGTAAATGAGTTCATCGCTTACGTGCTTTGGGTGTATTGAAGATATTCTAAGTCTTTTTAAACCATCAATTTTCTTTAATTCCTTTATAAGATCTACAAGAGTAATGCCAAGGTCAACGCCATACTTTCCAATCTCTGTTCCCGTAAGCACTATCTCTTTAAATCCTTTGTCAACAAGTCTTTTTACTTCATCAATTACGAGTTCTTTCTTTTTACTCCTAATCTCATAACCACGGACAAACGGCACAATACAATATGTGCAAAAGTTATTACATCCTTCTTCAATTTTAACAAAAGCACGTGAGCGCTCAAGAAAACTCTCTATTCTTTCGTCTTCTTTTGTGTGTTCTTCAACACCTGTTTTTATAAAATCTGAAATTTTACTTTTGGAGCCGCGATAAAAATAAACTCTTAAAATCCGATCTTCATTGTGGAGTTTCACATAGCAACCTGTGAGAATTACCATTGCCTTGGGATTTCTTCTAAGTGCCTCATTCAGCGCTTTTCGTGTTTCTCGCTCTGCCTTTTCGGTTACAACACACGAGTTAACGATATATATATCTGCAATATCCTTAAAATTAACTTCTGAATATCCTGCATTAAGGAGAGATTCCCTCATCAATTCGGACTCGTATTGATTTGTCTTACAACCTAATGTAAAGATTGCAAAAGTCATCCTAAGATCTTTTCCGAAAGTTGCTCAAGTTTATTTGCAATTTCCTCAAGAACGAAAATTCCCTTGATATAATCCATTCTTATTGGACCCAATAGACCAAGAGTGCCTTCAAGTTCTTTAATTGAATATTTTACAGTAATGAGACTATAGTCCCAAAGTTCTGGCAACTTATTTTCCTCTCCTATAACAAGTTGCAATTTTTCATCTTTTGAAACATCATTTAATATTTTCTCAAGTGCTTTCTTTTCTTCCAAGATGTTTAACAAAAATTTGAGTCTTTCCTCGGCGATTTGTATTTGTGTAGTAAGAAGATTTGAAATTCCTCTTATGAATATTTCTTTAGTTCGTCTTTTTTCATATTCATTTTTAAGTGCCTCATAAAATCTTCCTACGACAACTGCAAACTGTTTACCCAATTCTTCAATGTAAAAACTATTATCAAGAATATCTCTCAAGGCACTTTTAAGTGTACTATTTTTCAGTTTTTCATTTAGGAAGTTTTCAATAAACCGTAAATTTTCCTCAGTTAGTTCGTAATTACCAAGAAGGATTGCCTCTGTTGTTTGCGTAGTTGTAACAATTACCGTAAAAAGTAGATTTGTTGCTAAAAAGAAATGAATATATCGCAATTTTTCATCCTCAAAGCAGGGAGAGACAACTAACGAAATTTCATTGGTATACTTAGAAATTAGTTCTGAAATTTGAGAAAGTATTTCAGAAAGGTTTTTAATTCTTTCTGGTTCTGGAAGTTTTATCTCCGATAATTTTAAACGCCTTTTTTCTTTTAAAGATTCTTCTACAAAATACCTAAAGCCCTTTGTGGTAGGTATCCTGCCTGAAGATGCATGAACCTGTGATAGAAAGCCCATTTCTTCTAACTCTGCCATATAATTCCTCACGGTTGCAGGAGAAATAGGAAAATTAACACTACGAGAAACCCGTTCAGAAGAGACTGGCTCTCCTGTTTCAATATACTCTTTTACAACCTCTTTTAGCACTTCGGATTTTCTTTTGTCAAGTTCCATAGCATATATATTATAACACAAATTTTGATGTAATTTGATTTTAAGTATAATCATTTGATAAATAATTTTTGAAACTTTGGACTTTAAAGGAAAGGGTGATTAATATGATAAGAAAACTTATCGAAGAGCCACATTCAAGTGAGAGAGTATCGAACTTCAACATACTCTTAAAAGACTTAAAAGCGTTTGTATCCGTGCCATTCTTTATTTCTTGGTATAGAAGTGCTGAATCAAAAAAAGTTTTTCCATTGCTTCTTCAAGAACTTCAAGACTTAAACCCCGATAGAATAAGGTTAAAAAAGTTTTTACCGGGATATAACCCTTTTTTCAAACATCTTGATTACCTTCAGTACTATCTTTATGAAGAAAACGGAAAGCCTGTCGGAAGAGTTGCCTCTCTTATTGATAGAAATTATAAAGAAAAAAAATATCAAGGACGTATTGGCATCATTGGACTTTTTGAGGCAGAGACAAGAGAAATTGGGTATAAACTTCTCGATGAAGCAATAAAAGACCTCAAAAACGAAGGTTGCACAAAAATTATTGGTCCTATGAGATTTAACGCATCAGGTGAGGCTGGACTTCTAATAGATGGTTTCGAACATACACCAATGCCAATGGAACCTTACAATCCTCCATATTACAAAGAAATTTTTGACCAATATGGTGAAAAGGAAAACGACTGGTTCTCATTCATTATTGATCAAGAGAAAGCCTCGCAATATATGGAACGAGTTACAGCAATTCTAAATAACAGCCTCAATATCGAAGAAAAACTTCGGAAAGAAGGCATCGTAATTAGAGATGCAAATCTCAAAGATTACGCAAATGAAATTGAAAAGATAAGAAAAATTTATAATGCTGCATGGGATACAATTGAGCATCCACAGTTTGAAAAATTTAGTGATGAGGAGTTTAACTATATTGCAGCTTCCCTTAAACAGATTGCGCTTCCTGAACTTATCTACATTGTAGAGGAAAATGGAAATGCTATTGGTGTATCTGTAACAATTCCTAATATAAATGAAGTGATAAAAGAAGTTGATGATAAAATTTTCAAGAAATTCTATCCCAAGAGTTTCCCGCTCTCTTTAAGCGATACATACAGGGATCTTATCATATTTAGGGAAATAACGAGGCGCTTAAAAAGTAAAAAATTCAAGAGTGCAAGAATCTTTATCTTAGGTCTTCTCAAAAAACGAACTGGCCTTGATGCTCTTCTCTATAAAAGGACATTTGATGTTGGCACAAGTCTTGGTATGGAATACGCATCTGCCTCGCAAATTGCAGATACAAACCTCAATATGACAAACCCGCTTATGAAGATGGGCACAGTAGGGCTAACCTGGAGGGTTTACAACATAAGATACTAACTCTTCTTAAACATTAGACTTATAAGAAAAATCATTGATATCACAAAAACAATCGCAGGACCTGTGGGCAAATTAAATACATAAGAAGCAAGAATACCGAGAACACTTCCAGCAACACCAAATACAACGGAATAAATAAAAGTTTCTCTCATATTTTTTGAAATATTCAGTGCCGTTGCAGGTGGAATAACGACAAGTGCAGAGACAAGAATTATTCCAACAATTTTTGTAGAGATCAAGACAATTAAAGACAATACGGCCATAAAAATATAATCAATGGCAATAACGTTGTAGCCTCTAATTCTTGCAAAATCACTATCAATAGCAATAAGAATGAACCTTCTCATAAGAAACAAAGCAAGCACCAAAATCGGTATCGAAATCACAAGAATTAGTATTACATCAAATTTTGACGTTGAAAGTATATCTCCAAAAAGATAACTCATTAAGTCTGGTTTATAGCCTTTTACAAAAGAAACAAGAATAAGTCCTACACTCATTGAAAAAGGAAGGAGAATTCCAATAATTGTATCAGAGAAAAGTTGCGACTTCTCAACAAAATAGGAAACCCCGAGGCCCGTTAATAGCCCCACTCCAATTGCCCCAATAAATGGGTTTGTATTTGTAAGATATGCAAGAGCAACACCTGCAAGTGAGGCATGCGATACTGCGTGCGCAAAAAAGGACATTTTCCTTATAACTACGAAAACACCAATTAAGGCACATAAAAAACTTGTTAGAATTCCTACTAAAAGAGTTCTAATGATTATGGGATTCATCTTCTGCGTAAAATTCGCACGGCCCTCCTTCCTTGCAAATCTTATGTTTATAAGTTGAAACATCCTCTCCAAAAACAAGCACAAAGTTTTCCTCAAGAAATACACTCTCTGGCGTGCCAAAACATACAAGCCTTTTATTTACACATACAGCAACATCTGCAATTTTAGTTATGTTATAGACATCGTGCGATACAAGAAGGATTGTAACATTATAAGTTTCCTTTGTATACTGTAAGAATTCATAAAACGCACGCTCGCCGATTTTATCAACGCCTGAAAAAGGCTCATCAAAAAGCATAAGTTTTGGTTTGGATAGAAGTGCTCTTACAATTAAAACCCTTTGAAGTTCTCCGCCTGAAAGGTGGGAAATCTGTTTTGAAAGAAGGCGATTCACATCTCCAACTGTTGCAAACTCATTTATTATATCTTTTATATTTCTTTTCCCAGGTTGCATAGAAAGTGAAAGAAATTCATAAACAGTCATTGGCAAACTTTTTACACCTTCAAAACGCTGCGGTACATAGGCAATTTTCAATCTCTCTTCGGTGGTTAATTCTTCGGGATCTTTGCCGAATATCCTTATTGTGCCTTCAAATGGAATAAGTCCTAAGATTGCTTTAAGAAGTGTAGTTTTTCCTGCACCATTTGGCCCCAATATAACTGCAAACTGCCCTTCAGAAATTTTAAACGAAACATCATGTAAAACAATACTTTCATTGAACTTCACACACAAATTTTGAACTTCAAGAATTGAGTTTTCCATTATTTTAATGCATCGTAAATCACATTTACATTATACTCCATTAACTCAATATACGTCTTTATCTTAACTCCATCTCCCAATGGGTTTAAATCAACAACTTTAACACCTGTATCTGCAACAATCGATTTATAAATATCAGATGAGAGTTGTGGTTCTTTGAAGACAACCTTCACATTGTATTTTTTTATGAGATTCTCAATATCTATGATTTGCTTGGGTGTTGGCATTTTGTTTGGGTCAGGCTCAACCGAGGAAAGGATATTCAGTCCAAAATACTCTGCAAAATACGGAAAAGCATCGTGGAATGTGATTACATTTCTATTTTTAAGTGTAGTTAACTTTTGCTTCAACTCTGTTGCTTTTGAAAGAATTTCGCTTTTATATGCTTCAAAGTTTCTTTCATAGGTATCCTTGTGCGCTGGATCAAGTTCAACAAACGTATTTTTAATTGTCTCGCTCTGAACTACAAAATACTCTGGATTAAGCCACAAGTGAGGATTGCCTCCATTTGCATCAACAATACTTTTTAATGACTCCGACACATTAACAACCTTTGCGTTAAGCGATGAAATAACCGAACTTAAAAATTCCTCAAGCCCGAAATTATTTTCAAAAATTACCGAAACACCTTCAAGGTTTTTAATATCCTGTGGCGTAAGTACATATGTGTGTGGCGAACTTCCCGGCGGAACAATTACAACAACATCTGCAAGGTCTCCTGCAATCGATTTCACTGCATCATAAAAAGGATAAATCGTAACCGCAACCTTCAATTTCGAACTCTTGTTGCTAATTCCACATCCCGTAAAAAATGTCCCCAAAAGCAAAATAAGAATTAAAGCAATAACTTTTTTCATCTCAATCACCCTGTATATTATAGCACGGAGTTTAATTAAGGATAGAAGGGGGCAAAATGGCTTTTGAAGATGTTTGAAATACTAAATTTGATAAATAATGATTCATTATAAAGTCAAAAAAATCATATTATGCAAAGGGATTTTTAAATTGCTCGGTTAATACCAAAAAGTCTTTTTAGATAAAAATTGAAAGATAAAGTTTTATCTGCAAGTATAGGTAATGAATTCTCTATCCCAAGCCCATCAATTTGAAATAAGTCCGTTAAATCTTCCAATTATCTATTCTTCGAAAATTGCAAAACATACTAAAATCAAATGTTTAAGACATTCATAAAATCTCTTTTATTGCTTTTTCAATTCGTCTAAGGCCTTCTTCAAGAATTACTCTGGGAGTTGCAAAATTTAATCTTGCAAAGCCTTTGCCTGACTCACCAAAGATGTATCCATCGTCAAGACCAACCAACGCTTTCTTACGTAAAAATTCGCTTAGTTCAAATTCATTCATACCAAGCTCCCTAAAGTCAAGCCATGCAAGGTATGTGCCTTCAGGTTTTATGACTTTTACCTTTGGAATTCTTTTTTCCACAAAATCCTTAAGAAAATTTAGATTTTCTTCAAGATATTCAAGGAGTTGTGAAAGCCACTCATCACCGCATCTAAATGCCGCTTCCATCGCAACAAGCCCAAAGGCATTTGGCGTTGAAAGAATTCTCCCTTTTGCCTCTATGAAGCGCGCACGAAGTTTATCACTGGGAATTATAACGAAAGACGTTTCAAGTCCTGCAAGGTTAAAAGTTTTACTTGCAGACATACAAGTAATGGAGTTATCTCTAAACTCCTTTGAAATTGTTGCAAATGGTATATGTTTGTGCCCCTTGTAAACAATTTCACAGTGAATTTCGTCAGAAATCATAACCGCATCGTGCTTTAAAACAATTTCTCCAATTCTTTCAAGTTCCTCTTTTGTAAAAACTCTTCCAACAGGATTATGCGGATTTGACATAATCATCGCCCTAATCCTCTGAGGTGTTGGTGTAAGACCTTGCCTGGGTAAAAATTTTCTTTCAAGATCATCAAAATCAATTTCGTAGTGATCGTCCACAAGTTTCAAATCAGAACTTACAATATGCGCCCCATTGTCCCTTATTGCGTGGAAAAATGGATAATACACTGGCTCTTGAACAAGAACGCTATCGCCAATAGTTGCAAAAGCCTTAACCGCCGTGTAAAGTGCAGGAACAACTCCTGGCGTAAAAACAAGCCACTCAGGCTTCACATCCCAATCGTACTTTCTTTTAAGCCTCTCAATTACTGCTTCAATTAGCGAATCAGGAACCGTCGTATATCCATAGATTTCATGCTCTGCTCTTTTTAGAATTGCATCTGTTATTGGTTTTGCGATTTTAAAATCCATGTCCGCAACCCACATAGGAAGAACATTACTATCGCCAAATATCATCTTAACCCCATCCCACTTATAGGATGCAGTGCCAATTCTTTCTACAACCTCATCAAAGTTATATTTCATAATTCACCTCTATATCAATCTACTACTTAAATGCTATGGATAAATCTTCATAACTTTAGTAAAAATTGACTTATCTTCAGAAAATGATGCGATTTCAGGCTTGTCAGAAACTCCAAACACAATTGCACCTTTTGAAAGTACATATGTCCCTATCTCGAAAACTTCACCTGTTATAAGGATTTCTTCAGAAAAAAGTGTTTCAAGCGGCGTATCGGAAGGCAAATAATCCATTCGGGCAAGGGTTTTTTCAAGTTCTATTTTTCTAAATGTTGGGAATAGTGTCGGCGACTTTTTAATAACATTATCCTTCACTTCCTGAACAAGCCCTTGAATAAGTCCTGAAACATTAATACCTTCGATAAATTCTTCAAAGGAGATTGTGTTTGCGCGTCTTAAAAATTCATCAAAAGAAATTGCATTTGAGTAAATAATAAGCGCTACAATTGATACAATATCCTGATTATCTTGGGTAAAATGTAAAAGGTCCTTCGTGTGGATCGACTTATAGAGTTTTAAAAAATTTTCTTCTTCGGCTGTGTCAAAGTGCTTTTCAAAAATTGTCTCAGCAAGAGAAACTATAGCGTCAGTCCTTGCCTTATCAATTGGCAAATGGTTTCTTCCGTGTGCCCCAATTGCCGTTTTATCAATGTCAATAACAAGAATTGTTTTATCACTAATCTTATCGAAAACAAGATCCTTAACTTTTGACCAACTATCGTTAAAAACAACGTATCCATGCGGTGAATTTGTATTCTTTGCCTCTTCGTCTGTAATGACTCCAAAAACATCAAATCCTAATTCCTTAAGGTTTTTTATCACTGTAAGATCGGAAAGAAACGTATCGCCAAGATAAATTATATTTGAAAAATCCATTGCACTTTTTAGGATTTCCGAAAGGACAATTGCATAATCTTTGTCTTTTTTACGTGGAAGTGTTTGAAGCCCAAGTTTATCTTTGAGCATTTCAAAATTTGGAAGCGACCTTCTAACAGGATTGAGTTCTCTAAATACGATGTAATCGTTAAAAATATCGTTTAAGTTGCCTCTTTTGAACATCATATAAGCCCCTTTACGTATGCAAGTTCTGCATTAAGAATACTCCCACCTGCAGCCCCTCGAATTGTATTATGAGAAAGAACGGTGAAGGTCAAAATACCACCTTTTAGTCTTATTCTTCCAACACTTACACTCATTCCATTTCCGTTATTTACATCAAGCACAGGCTGCGGCCTTAAAGGGTCCTCAAAAATGATAATTGGTTTTAGGGGAGCAGTAGGAAGCTTTAGTTCCTGTGGAAGTCCTCTAAAATCTCTAAGAGCACTTATAATTTCAGGCAAATATGCCTCAACCTTTAAGAAAACCACTTCAGTGTGTCCTTCACGCACAGGCACTCTGTTTGTTCTTGCAAATATATTGATATCAAAATCTGTAAACTTTTGAACGAATTTTCCTAAAATCTTTTTTGTTTCGATTTCAATCTTTTCCTCTTCCTTTTCAATGTATGGTAAAACATTTCCATGGATTTCCAGAGCAGAAAGCCCATGAATGCCTGCACCAGAAATTGCTTGCATTGTCACAACAAAAAGATCACTTATCTTAAATCTATCTAATAGTGCCTTTAAAGGTATCACAAGACCGGTTGTGGAGCAATTTGCATTTGTAACAATGAAACCTTTTGTCCCTTGGAACTTTACTGCCTCGATATGGTCAGGATTTACCTCGGGAATTAAAATAGGCACAAACTCATCGTATCTGTGAGATGATGTATTTGAAAAAACAAAATGCCCACTTTTTGCAAGTTCTGTTTCAAGTGTGTTTGCAACATCCGAAGGAAGTGCTGAAAATACAATGTTTTCTTGAACAGTAGGCGAATCTTCAAAAGATTTTAAAACTATACTCTTTGCATATTCTGGTATATCTTTCTCCAAAACCCACTGAACAGCATCCTTATACTTTTTTCCCGCACTTCTTTTGCTCCCATAAAGGCTTGTAACTTCAAAAAATGGGTGGTTCTCTAAGAGGCTTACAAACCGTTGCCCCACCATTCCTGTTGCACCCATAATTGCAACTTGCTTTTTCATATATATGCCTCCAAACTTAAAATGTCTTGAAGCACACCCTCTGCTGTAATCCTAAGTCCTGCTCCAAGGCCTCTTATTGTTATTGGTATTCCTGAAAAGTTTTTTAGATAAATTTCAAAGATGTTTTCTCCCTCTTTAAGGGTTGCAAAGGTAGAGTCCTTAGGAAAACTTTTTAGCCTGATCCTCAATTTATCTTCAATTTCAACAACAGGATACACAACTCCATTTTTTGAAAGTTCTTTTATGCGTTTTTCAAAATTTAAAAGGTCATCTTCGAAAAATTCATCAAGTGTTTTTGCCTTCGTAAAACATTCAAATTCAATATCATTTTCTTTAAAATCTTTTCCTATAACATAGGAAAGAATTTTCCCCTTTCTAAGTAAATCCATACCAACAAGGTCGTCAACAGGATTTGGCTCTGTATAACCCAACTCAACTGCCTTTAAAATTGAATCTTTCAAAGATGCTCCTCTATTTACAAGCGTAAAAATGAATGATAACGTGCCAGAGGGAAGCGCAACAATTTTGTAAACTTCATCACCTGAATTTATAAAGTCCCTTATTACCTTAATTATTGGAAGGGAAGCGCCAACTGTTGTTTCAAAAAGAAATTTTCCTTTTTCGGTTGTAAATTTTTTGAAAGTTTGATAATCTGTTGCAAGGTTTTTCTTGTTTGATGTTACTACATTATATCCCAACGAAAGAAGTTCAAGGAGATCCATTCCAATTGTATCAGAATTTGTCACATCAACTATTACTGTGTTTTTGGGAAGCGTTATTATGTAATTCAAAGGTAAGCCTGTATTCTTGAAATTAAAGTCCCAATTTAATATGTGTGCGTCAACCTCATCACCTTTTGCAAAACTTCCTGACCTTGCAAGTCCAACATAACGCAAACGAAGATGAAGGTCTTTCTCAAAATGAAATTCATTTTCCTTGATAAGTTTTATGAGTTCCTTTCCAACAGAGCCTACACCAAATTGGAAGATGTTTATTGTTTTTGTATTCGGTTTTGCAAGACCAAGTTCGCTATGAAGTGCGTTTATACTTTTTGAAACGTCACCTCTTTTAACAACAAACGAAAGACTATTTTCTGATGACCCCTGCACAATAGAAAGGATTTTGAAGCCATATCCATAAGAAATTCTAAAAATCTCTTTGTGAAGTGCTTCGTCATTGTTAAGACCATCTCCTACAATTGAAATAATAGAAAGGTTTCTCTTTGAAGAGATTTTATCGATGAGTTCGAGTTGAAGTTCTCTCTCAAACTCTTTTTCAAGGCCTTTAACAAAGATATCAACATCGCTATCCTTAACGAATAGGTCAACAGTCTGCTCTGATGAGGACTGTGCAATCATTATTATATTTACATTTTCTTTGCTTGCAACATCAAAAATCCTTTTTGATACACCTTTAAGCCCCTGCATCCCCTTCCCTTCAACGGAAACAAGCGCAATATCCTTTATGGATGTAACTGCCTTTGGCCCTAAAAATGCCGTTTCGTCTGAAATAAGAGTATGCGGACCATTTGGATCAAACGTATTTAAAACTCTAATTGGAATATGCTTTTCCATTGCAGGGATAAGGGATTTCGAGTGCATGACTTTTGCACCAAAATAAGACAACTCTCTTACCTCTGCATAACTCAACTTTTCAATTGTCTTTGCATCGTGCACGATTTTTGGGTCAGCTGTTAAAACCCCATTTACATCTGTATAAATCCACACTTCCCTTGCATCAAGAATTCTTCCTAAAATTGTTGCAGAGAAATCACTTCCCCCACGCCCAAGGGTTGTTATTGATGAATCAAAAGTTGCGCCAATATATCCTGTTACAACGGGAGTAAATCCCTCTCTTAAGTATCTCCCAAAGATTTTTTCTGCTCGCTTTTTACTTTCCTCATACATTGGGTTTGCATCAAGAAAATCAGGAGTTGTTATAAGGAATGTTGTTGCATCAATAGGTGCAGACTTAAGTCCCATACTTTGAAAATACTTTGAAACAACTCGCGCATTGAGACGCTCCCCAAAGGATTGGATAAGCGCATTTGCCTTGTCAGAAAGCTCCCTTAACTTAAACACTGCAAAAAGGATTTGCTCAAGTTCACTAAGCAATTCATTAACCGATTCAAGAGTGCCCCCAAAAAGCTCAACCGAAGTATCATTGTGCTTCTTTCTTATTGCATCTAATACATCCTTGAAACCCTCATTACCTGAGACGGCAAGATTACCCGCTTTTATGAGGCTATCTGTTATACCACTCATTGCAGACACAACGACAATTTTTGATTCAGGAATATTTTTAACAATCTCATAAACCTGCTTAATCGCTTTTGCATTGCCAACGGAAGTTCCACCAAATTTTAAAACAAGCATACTAAGATACCTCCGATGTGATTTTCTTTAAAGTATTTTCAAGGTCTTTGAGTGTAATGATTTCAAAAAATCTATTTTCAATTGGGACATTTTTAATTTTTCCCGTATGCAAACTAATTGATGTGTCAGGGTCTTTCAAAATATTACCTGTAAGAATTAAAATAACTGTGTCGCTTTTTTTAATGATGCCATTCTTTCGGAGTTTTCTTAATCCTGCAAGTGTTGAAGCACTCGATGGTTCACAACCAATGCCAAGGTTATCAATGTCCTTTTTTGCTTCAAGGATTTCGTCATCAGTTACACTTTCAACAACACCATTCGTAAATTTAATGGATTGCACTGCCTTTTCGTAGTTTACGGGATTTCCAATGCGAATTGCTGTTGCAATGGTCTCCGCTTTCATTGGCTCAAATGTTTTAAAATCATTTTTGAAAGCATTATAGAATGGTGAAGCACCTTCTGCCTGAATAACTGCAAGGCGTGGAATTTTGTCAATAAAATGAAATTCATAAAGTTCTTTTAGTGCCTTTCCAAATGCAGAGGTATTTCCAAGGTTGCCACCAGGCAAAATAATCCAATCGGGGACGTTAAAATTGAGTTCTTCAAGCGTATTTATAATAATTGTCTTTTGTCCTTCAAGGCGAAGCGGGTTTAAAGAATTAAGAAGATAAAGTTTGTATTCATAACTTGCCTCTTCTACAAGTTTCATTGCATAGTCAAAATCGGATGCTATTTCCAGTACATTTGCACCATACGAAAGAGCCTGCGATAACTTGCCAAAAGCAACCTTGCCTTTAGGAATAAAAACAACACTTTTAAGTCCTGCATGTGCAGAATAACTTGAAAGAGATGCTGAAGTATTGCCCGTTGAGGCACACGCTGTAATTTTAAATCCAAGTTTCTTAGCAACAGTTACACCAACAGTCATTCCCCTATCCTTAAAAGAACCAGTGGGATTTTCTCCTTCGTGTTTAAAGTAAACTTCCATTCCATCAACGACTTTTTTGTAGAGATTTGTTCTACCCTCGGGGAGTGTAACAATTGAGTCTTCTTCAATATCAAGCACAAATTCCCTGTATCGCCAAACACCACTTTGATCATAAGGCTTAAACGACTCCCTTCTTTTAAGAAATTCATCCTTTAACGAGGGAGTTAGTTCGTCTTTTATGCTTACTTCAAGCAATCCTCCACACTCACAGCGAGTTTTGGATGAAAAAATATCATAAGTTTTTCCACACCTAATACATTTAAGTACCCTTTCCATATTGGGATAATTATAATAAAAATTGCAAATTTTGAAAAGAAAAATTAAAATAAAATTTGGTGGAAAAAAACGCCCTTTTAAATACGCTCTGGCTATTTCAAAACAAACGTCACATAGACTCTTACTTCTATTTCATTCGAGCCTATTTCAATAGGTACACCTGCACCCATCCCCTCGCCTCCGCCGCCTCCAAAGATTGGTGTAGCCGTTGGTTGTCCTATATACTCATAGGAAACAATTTTATAATCAACAACTTTCTTACCAATATTCTTTGCGATTTGTTCCGCTTTTGATTTTGCATCAAGAAGTGCCTTATCGATTAAACCATTTTTAATTTCATCTTCATTGCTTACCTTGAAATTAAGATTATAGAAGGCATTTGCGCCTGCATTTGCAGAAGCATTAATAACATCACCAATGAGATCTGACTTAACTGTAACAGTAAGATCATGTTCAACACTATATCCAGTTCGAGTTGGTGGTTGTGTGTTGTAGTCATAGGTAGGGTTAATCCAAAATGATGAAGTTTGAATATCCTCACCTTTTACACCAATGCTTTTGAGTGCATTTATAACTTTATTGATATCCGCATTGTTTTTACTCAGAGCATCCTTAACAGTTTTATCTTGAGTTGTAACACCAAGTGTGACTGTAACCAGATCCTTTGCAATGGTTGTTTTTGCAGTTCCCATAACATTAACAGTTGTTCCAATTAAAGATTCTTTTGGCATGTTCATCCATACTAAAATTGCCAAAATCAATACAAGTAAAACCATAATAAAAATATTTTCTTTTTTCATATTTTACCTCCTCTTTAATTAGATATCCAATTTCGCTAAAAAGTTCCATTAGGTGCATAAATTTTAATATTTTGTTTTATATTCAAATTGGTGTAAAATGTTTAAAAATACAAAATAGGAGGGTAATATGGAAGAGTTAAAAGATTTTGACCCAAAAGATATTGAGGAAAATAAGGTGCTTGCAAGTTTGTCCTACATTTCGATTCTCTTTATAATTCCTCTTCTTGTAAAGCGAGACAGCAAATTCTGTGTAGAGCATGCAAAACAAGGGCTTGTTTTGTTTTTAATTGAAGTTGCTTTAGGAATTATTAATTGGATTCCAATAATCGGATGGATTATAGGCTCGCTTGGTGGCATTGTCCTTTTTGTTGTTTCTCTTCTTGGCTTTATTTATGCAATTCAGGGAAAATTTTGGAAAATCCCAGGTGTCTATGACTTAGCACAAAACTTCAAATTTTAAGTGAGAAAATAATATGGAGTGGAATATTAGTTCAAAAACCGTTCTTATAACAGGGGCAACATCTGGCATTGGTAAGGCAACCTTGATGGATCTTGCAAAGTCGGGTGCAAATGTAATTTTCACCGCAAGAGATGTAAATAAGGCAGAGGCGGTTCTTAAAGAGGCAAAAGAGTTATCAAAAAATGAAAATATCGAATTCTTTGAGGTAGATCTTTCAAGTTTCAAATCAATCTCTGATTTTCTTACAAGGTTCAAAGAAAAATTCCACAACCTTGATATCCTAATAAATAACGCAGGCACGTGGAACATGAAGCTCACGTTAACAGATGATGGCATTGAAAAAACCTTTATGGTGAATTACCTTGCACCGTTTTACATAACGCATTCGCTATTGCCACTTCTCTTTGAAAACATACCTTCAAGAATAATCAATGTCTCCTCTGCAATGCATAAGGGTGGTAAGATAAATTTAGATAACCTTGAATTAAAAAATCACTACAATGGCATTCAATCTTACAGTAATTCAAAACTTATGATTCTTATGTTTACAATTGAACTTGCAAAGAGACTAAAGGACAAAGGCGTATATGTATTTGCCGTTCATCCAGGACTTGTTAGGACAGGACTCTTTTCAAATTTCCCAAAGCCTTTAAGAGATTTGTTTCTCATGGGAGCAAAAACACCAGAACAGGGAGCGCAAACAAGCATATATCTGTCAAAGGCAAAGGACATTGAATACCTTACGGGCAGTTATTTTGTAGACTCAAAACCTACAGACTACCTTTATGTTGCAGACAACGAGGAGTTGCGAAGAAAACTTTGGGATAAAACAATTGAATACATAAAGAAATATATAAAGGATTTCGAACCTTTAGTTTAATTTAATAACCCCTCGAATACGAGGGGCTTTTTTAAAGATACGTTTGCTACCACCTTTCTTTAGTAAGTTTCCCCAGAGTGGTAAAATGCTTCAATCTTTTCTTCATTTTCTTTGAGAATTTTTTCCTTCCTCTGTTTGTATTCTCGTATTCTTTTTGCAACTTCTGGATGATCGTGCTCAAAGACAGGACGAGAAATTTCTTCCCATTTCTTTGAAAGTTCATCAAGATGTTTTCCAACTTCTTTATACATATTCTCTAATGTGCCATCTGTTGAGCGAACACCTGGTAGTGACCCTATCTTTCTAAATATATCTGGATTGTCGACAAGCATACAAGGTCTAAGCAAATTATCTGAATATGGTTGAAATTTTTGAATCTCTTTAAAGAATGGAAGTTGAAGTGCTTCCTTTAAACTTATCTCATTGATGTTTCCCTGGGCAAGGTGTATGAATGCGCATGGCTCGATACCACCATCTGCTGTAATGTGAAGATAACTTCTTGCACCTGCAATACAACCATCAGTATATATGCCATCATTCCAGAAGTCTGCAGCAAAGAGAGGCTTTGTTGAGCGAATTTCATTTATTCGTTTATAGGATTTTAGGCGTTGTTCAGGTGTAAGCATGAGAGTTATATCAGGGTCTTTTCCTGTTGGTATGTATTGGAAGTACCATGCAATCTTTGCACCTTTATCAATCATGAAGTCAACAAATTCATCTGAAAGAACTTCTTCAATATTTTTGCTTGTTTCAGTTACAGAGTATCCAAATGGGACTCCTGCCTTTTTTAGATTATCCATTGCCTTTACAACCCTATCCCAGGCACCAGGTCCTCTTCTCCAGTCTGTCTTTTCTTTAAAGCCTTCAACACTTATACATGGCACTGCATTGCCAACTTCTGCAAGACGCTCTGCATACTTTTCGCTTATAAGCGAACCATTTGTATAGAACATGAATGCCATGTCGTTATGCTTTTTGAAGATGTCAAGAAGATGTGGGTATATTGTTGGTTCACCGCCAGATACAACAATAAAGTAAATACCAAGTTCTTTTGCTTCTTCCATTAATCTATCAAATCTTTCAAAAGATAATTCATGTGCTCTATCATAAGATCCAGCCCAACAACCAATACAGTTATAGTTACACTTTTCTGTTGGATCAACAAGCATAAACCAGGGGACTTTTATACCCTCTCTCACAGTTATTTTATGTTGTTTGGGCACACCATACCAACCTGCATTCACAATGAAATTCACAGCAATTTTTTGAAGGATATCCTTTCTTGTATCGGTGAATAAATTTACAATGTATCTTTTTGTCGGGGTGTCAGTGCTTACCACATCAATGATATTTTTTATTTGGTTTTTGAACATTTGGTTAAAGTTAAGCGTGTTTGAAAGTCGGTATAGTGTCTCAAATCCTTTCCTAAGATTTTTGTCCGGGTTTTTATAAACATAACCAATAAACCATTCAATGCTCTTTGATAAAGCCTTTCTCTTTATCTCTTCTCCTATACTCATCTTACGCCTCCTTTAACCAAATTTTTGGTTTTTTAGGTAATATATTATACACCCAAAAATATTTTTACAAAATTTACTTGTCAAATGATTTTGAAGAGATGCAAAAAAGCTTTAGGAGTTATAACACCACTCATTTAAAATGCGCCAATACATTTATTTCTTATTAGAGGAAGGATACTCTCCTCCAACTCCACCCAAAACAAAAAATCTTTTTATCCTTAGGGGTAAGTTAGAAAGGGGATGTGCCCCTTTCTAATTGAAGTCACCCCGAGATTGTTTTCCGAGGGGTCTCCTCCTTTCAACCTGAGGGGGAAACAACCCCCTCAGTACCCCCCAAAAAAGTCATCCCGAACGAATGTGAGGGATCTCCTCAGTTAAATCTGACGGGCAAAATACCCTCCTCAGTACTCCCCCAATAACACAATTATCTTGTAGTCATGCCGAAATGACTTTCTGAGGCATCCCCTCATTTCAATCTGAGGGGGCAAAATACCCCCCTCAGTACTCCCCCCAAAAAAAGTCATCCCGAACGAATGCGAGGGATCTCCGCCTTTCAGGGGGAGTTAGAGGGGGAGCCTTTAGGTCCCCCTCTAAATTAGGACACCCTCCTCCAACTCCACCCTAAAAATAAAAAATTTTCTTAGCCTTTCAGGGGGAGTTAGAGGGGGAGAATTGTTAATCCCCCTCTAATATAAAAAGAGGAGATTCCTCGTGGCTTCGCCACTTCGGAATGACAAACAAAAATAAAAACATTCTGTTTCAGGGAGAGTTAGAGGGGGGCCTTGTTAATCCCTCTCTAAATTAGATATGTCTTGCTTTGCTCGACATGATAAACCCACTTGAAGGGTCTAAAAAGTTTCTAACTAACTCCCTCTTCCGTCCTTAGTGCTTCTGGATTAGGAACTACGTCGCTATCAAATGCACCAACAAACTGTGCGTAGTAGAGTTCCGCATAGAAGCCCTTTTTCTTAAGAAGTTCTTCATGTGTTCCTTGCTCAATAATCTTGCCATTATTCATAACAAGGATTGTCTTTGCATCCCTAATTGTAGAAAGCCTGTGAGCAATAACAAAGGACGTCCTCCCCTGCATGAGCTTTTCCATTGCCTTTTGAATAAGTTTTTCAGTTCTTGTATCAACATTACTTGTTGCTTCATCAAGGATAAGCACAATCGGGTTAACAAGAAACGCTCTTGCGATGGTTAAAAGTTGCTTTTCCCCTGCAGAGATATTTGAAGCCTCTTCATTAATTACCGTATCATATCCTTGAGGCAAACTTCTTATAAACCTGTCAGCATGTGCTAATTTTGCAGCTTTGAAAATCTCCTCATCGGTTGCATTATCTTTACCATAAGCAATGTTCTCCTTAATAGTGCCATTGAAAAGCCATGTATCCTGTAAAACCATTCCAATTTTTGTTCTTAAGTCTCCACGTTTAATCTTTCTTGTATCAACTCCATCAAACCAAATTACACCATCTTTAATCTCATAAAATCTCATAAGTAAATTTACAAGAGTTGTTTTACCTGCTCCCGTTGGACCTACAATTGCAACCATCTCTCCAGGTTTTGCAACAAGGTTAAGGTCTTCAAAGAGTGGTTTTTCTTCTACATAACTAAAATCAACATTATCAAAAACAATTTCCCCGCGTGGATTGGTAATGAAAACTGTATCCTTTGGATCTGGAAGTTCTTCCTCTTCATCCATCACATTGAACACTCTTTCTGCACATGCCATCGTTGATTGAAGAACGTTTGAAATATTTGCAATTTGAATTATCGGTTGAGAGAAAGACCTTGAATATTGAATAAATGCAGTGATATCACCGAGATTAAGTACATTATGAGCAACATATATCCCACCAAAAACCGCTATGAATACATAAGCAATGTTACTTATGAAGTTTGTCATAGGCATCATAATACCTGTTAAGAATTGCGCTTTCCAGTTTGCAGCGTAGAGGTCTTTATTTATTTTCTCAAATTTCTCGATAGAATCTTTTTCTCTATTGTAAGTCTTTACAACAACATGGCCAGTATACATTTCTTCAGCATGCCCTAAGAGTCGCCCAAGGTGAATTTGTTGCTGTCTAAAGAAGTTCTGAGAGAATCTAATTATAAGAGACATGGTAAGTGCATAAACTGGCAAACTTAAAACAGCAATAATTGTAAGTTTACCACTTATCGTGAGCATCATAATAAGATAGCCAATAAGTTGTGTTATGGATATTATAATTTGGGTAATACTCTGTTGTAGAGTTGTTGAGATTGTATCAAGATCGTTACTCATTCGACTTAAAATATCGCCTGTTGAATGTGAGTCATAGTATCTTATAGGCAATCTCATTAGTTTCTCGAAAAGGTCTTTTCGAAGAGAGTAGGTGGTCTTCTGTGCAACGTCTGACATTATATACTGAACAAGGAATGTAAGGAATGAACTTAATACATAAAGACCTACAAGTAAAAGAAGAATTTGTCCTAAGCTGTCAAAAGGAATCCTTCCACCATTTTTCTTTATTATATCAAGTGCATTTGTAAGATCCGTTTCTGAAAATTTAAAATTCCTCATTTGAGGTGTATTTCCCGCCGTATTTCCCATGAAAGATGAAAGTTTATCAAGAGGTAAATTCTTACTCAGGTTAATTATATCTTCAACAATTTTCGCTCTTTCAGAATAATCATTTATGGTATTCACAAATGGATAATTTACAAAACTCTCTAAGGCTTTGAACTGATCCTCAGTTAAACTTGCCTTTGATAAAAATTGCGTTAGCACTTCTTTATCGGCTTTTTCCTTTGCCTTCGATACTGCTTCTTCAATTACACTTTGTGGAACCTGTTTCCCTTCGAATTGTTTTAAAACCTGAGCCTCTGCCACTTTCTCTGCTTGTGTTTTTGCTTTATTTAATGTATCAAGCATAGTTTTAACTTGAGGAAGTGTCTGCTCTTGTGCTTTTGAAACTCCGGCTACAAGATTTTGAGCAATAAACCCATTTGTTATCTCATTAATAGCATTTCCACTAATTCTTGGACCAAAAACCGTAAAAACCGTGCTTGCAATAGCAAGAAAGATTATTAAAGTTAATTTGCCAAGTTGCGGTTTTAAGTATCCCATAAGACGCTTAAATGTGCCCCAAAAATCTCTTGGCTTTTCAACAGCGCTTCTTAAACCATGAGGTCCACCGCCCATAATCATTGGGCCAATTCTTGCCTGTTGGGTCTCTGTCTTCTTTCCGTTCATGCCAAACCCTCCCTTACGAGGTCTTCCTGCGACAGTTGCGAGAAGACAATTTCGCGATAAACCTCTGAAGAATTCAAAAGTTCTTTGTGTGTTCCAATACCTACAATTCTTCCCTCATCAAGGACAACAATTTTATCTGCACTCATAACACTTGCAACCCTTTGAGCAACAAGAATAACAGTCGAACCTTTAATAACATCTTTCAAAGCCGCTCTCAATTTTGCCTCGGTTTTGAAGTCAAGCGCAGAGAAGCAATCATCAAATACAAAAATATCGCCCTTTCTTATGATTCCTCTTGCAATAGAAATTCTCTGTTTTTGTCCGCCCGAAAGGTTTGTTCCACCTTCTGAAATAATCGTATCATAACCTTGTTGTAATCTTTCAATAAAGGCGTGTGCTTGTGCAATTTTTGCTGCCTCAATAATCTCTTCATCTGTTGCATCAGGTTTACCAATTCTTATGTTTTCTTTTACAGTGCCAGTGAATATAACAGCACGCTGAGGCACATAACTTATGCGCCTCCTTAACTCTTCCTGAGGAACTTCCCTTACATCAACGCCATCGATCAGAAGTTGCCCTGAAGTTACATCGTAGAGCCTTGGTATAAGGCTTACAAGGGTTGACTTACCGCTTCCTGTTGTTCCAAGAATTCCTACGACTTCTCCTGGTTTTGCTTCAAAAGTTATATCACGAAGAACAGGTTCCTCTGCATTTGGATATTTAAAACTAACGTTGATAAATTGGATGCTTCCTTTTTTTTCATCTGGAAACGTCTTTGGTTTTTCTCTATCCTTTATTTCAATTGGAGTTTCAAGAACTTCTACGATTCTTTCGCTTGCTGCAACTGCACGGGGAAGCATAACAAAAAGAATAGTAAGAAAAACAATACTCATCAAAATCATCATTGCATATTGAATAAATGCAACCATTGATCCAAGGTTTGTGTTTCCTAAATCAATTCCCTTTGCTCCATACCAGATAATTGCAACTGTTGCAAGGTTCATCCCAATCATTAAAAGCGGCATAAGTACTGCCATTATTCTATTTGCCCTTATATAGGTATTTGTCACGTCAAGGTTTGCAACATCAAATCTTTTCTTTTCATATTCAGTTTTGTTGAATGCTCTTATTACTCTAACACCCATAATGTTTTCTCTTACGACCCTATTAATCTTATCGATCTCCTTCTGTATGAGTAAAAACAGTTTCGTTACAGGATTAATAAAAAGGACTATTATAAGCGCAACGGTTGGGATAGCAACGTAGAGGACTCTCGTAAGATATGGACTTGCATTATACGCAAGTATGAGCGCATCAATCCCCGTAAAAATAGCGTTTGAAAGCATCATTATAAGCATCTGCGTTGATTGTTGAATTTGCACAACATCGTTTGATGTTCGCGTTAAAAGTGTTGATGCGCCAAATTTATTAAACTCATAAAGAGAAAAACTTTCTACATGTTTAAAAAATTTGCTCCTTATGTCTCTTCCAAGTCCCATTGAGACATGGGATGTAAGGAAATTTGCAGCAATAGAAGCAAGTATGCCTAAACCCGCAATAAAAAGCATAAACATACCTTGTTGCCAAATGTAATTTATGTCCCCTGGTAGGATACCATTGTTTACGATTTTCGACATGATAGTGGGAAGTTCAAGGTTTGCTCGCACCTGAAGGTAGATGAGAAAAACTGCTCCAACTATTAGAAACAAGTACTTTTTTAAATTTGCATAGAGTTTTAAAAGGCTCTGCATAGATACCTCCTAAGAAATTCTACATTAAAATTTATATAATATCTTAAATGAATCATGAAATCATTATAACACCTAAAAAATTATTTGCAAGTTATCTTACCTAAGTCTTTTCTTTAAGAAATTCGATGATTTTGTCAGGATAGTCTGAGATAACAGCAAATACATTTAAATCGTAAAGTTTTTCAAAGTCTTCTTTTTCGTTTACAGTCCATGGAATTGTAATTGAAGCATAATTCCTATATTCAGGTGTTACAAATTCAATTTCAGGCTTCAAAAGATCAATTTTCTTTGCATATAGCGATACATCCTCCGGGACATGCGCATAGAGAAACGCAAATTTGATTTTTGGAAAACGCTCTTTTCCCTCAAGCATCGCTCTGTGGTAAAAAGACGAAATAAAAAATCCACCGTAATTAAAACTTTGGACTATTTTTGCAACAGCCTCAAGATCCTTCGGGTTTTTTAATTCCACATCTACCATTTTGCTTCTACTTTTTGCAATTTCAAGGACACTCTCAAGCGTAGGGACCTTTTCGCCATCCTTTGAAATACTTTCAAGTTCGAAAAGTGTATGTTCTCGAATTTTAAAATCAACTCCAAAAACACGTTTGAGATTTTCATCATGAGAAACAACAATTGTGTTATCAAGAGTTGATTGCGTATCAAGTTCAATCCCGTCTGCGCCAAGCTCAAAGGCTTTTTCAAAACTTCGAATCGTGTTTTCGATTTCGTACTTACAACCTCTATGCCCTAATACCTTCATATTTGCCTCCCCGAGATATTATAACATTCGTTTTCAAAAACCCTTTTATTTCTATATGTAAATGAGTATAATTATCAAAGCATGAAAAAGAAAATAATTATTATCTTTATTATTTTGGCTTTATTTTTAAATGTATGTGAAACAGTATTTGCAAATGAGAAAACTTATCCCAGTCTTACAGAACCTAAAATAGCACTTATAAGGCTTGAGGATGTAAGCCCGTGGTACGCAATACAAGTAAACGGCCTTGAAGTGTTAAGAAAAACTGCTGATTACCTTTATGATGAACATGTGCCATTCCATGTATCGGTTGTCCCCATTTACATAAATCCACTGGAAAATATCCACCTCGATATGAGCGATACAAACAATCCCAAGATGAAAGCATTTAGAGAAACCATTTTATATATGGCTTCTCATGGCGGTATTGTTGGAATTCATGGCTATACTCATCAACATGATAGCGGTGTTTCAACTTCTGATTTTGAATTTGGAAAATGTGCCGAGTGCTCGACAGATTCCTGCGCAGAAAGTCATATAAAAAGTGCAATTGAAACGTTTGAAAAATCAGGTATTAAATTTTGTTACTGGGAAACCCCACATTACACCGCAACACCCTCTCAATACAAAATATTTGCAAAGTATTTTACCTTATTTTATGAGCCCGACTTCCAATTCCATTGGTCAAAAACTGTTTCTGTTTATTACAATTTAAGAGATGATAAAAAACCAGTTTATTTTATCCCTGCACCCCAATTAATGGTGCAAAGTAAATTTGATGTTGAAAGAATTCTCTTTAGCGCAAGGAGTAGTCGATTCGTAAGTTTCTTTTTCCATCCATATGAAAACTTTAAAAGGCTTTACGGAGGACCAAATACCTTAAAGTTTGATATTAGCTCAAGTCTTGAATATCTTGAGACACTTATAACAGGGCTTAAGAAAATGGGTTTTACATTTAAAACGATAAATGATTTAAATTTCGTAACATTTTATCCAAGCGAAAAATTTTACACAGTAAATAACCTGTATTTAGTATTGAAAGATAAATTAGTCTTTAAGAACAAAACAGTTTATCTGCCACTCGTAGAAATTTTATCTTCTATGAATATCAAATATACAGTTTCAAATGGCTCCGTTCAATTTGAAGTAAACGGCAACAAATTTAAAATAACAAATGGTATGATTTTTACAAATGACAAGAAATATACTTCAAACAATAAAATTCCAGGCATAGTAATGCTTGCTAAAAACCAACAAATCCTTATTTCGAAAGAGTTTATATCCAAATTTCTTGCAGTTATTCAAGTAAACCCTTTTAATAAAGTAATAATTATTTTGAATTAATTTACCTTTTCCTGTGTTTCGTTTTCGGTTTCTTCCATTAAAGCCTTCTTGCTTTCGATTTCTGTTAAAACGGAGTCCAATTTGTCCTTTCGTGTTGTAACCAATTTGTTATATGTGTCTTTTAAATCGTTAATTGCTTTGTCTAATTTATCAAACTCCTTAAGGTAATTTCCCCACTCTTTCTCAAATTTTACCATCAAATCAAGGACATCTCTTACGGACTTTTCCAAAATGTAGTACTCAGTTGCTTTTCTTAAGACGGAAAGCAACGCATAAAGTGTGGTTGGAGACGTAAGAACTATTTGTTTTGACAGTGCTTCGTCAATAATACCAGGCTCTTCGCTTAAAAGAAAAGCATATGTGCCTTCATTTGCAATAAAAACTGACGCAAAGTCAACGGTGTTTTCATTTACATAATTCTTTTTTGCAACTTCATTAATTCTATTCTTCACATCCTTTATAAATTCTTTTTTAAAAGATTCTTTTTCAGCTTCACTTTGTGCTTCGATAAACTTCTTGTAGTTATCAAGTGGAAATTTTGCATCAAGGTTTATAACCTTTCCATTTGGAAGGTAAAATGTAAAGTCAGGTCTACTGTCACTATCTGTTGTTTGCTTTACATAGTTTATACCTTCTTTAAGCCCAACAATATTTATAATATCCTCAACAAGGCGCTCGCCCCAATAACCTCGTATTTTCGTATTCGTTAGATACGATTTTAAAGTCTTTGTGTCATTACTAATATCAGAAAGGGTTGAAAGCGTTGAAGTGATTTTTCCATACTCCTCTTTGAGATCTGAAATAGATGTATAGAGTTTATGGATATTTTCAAGCAAAGAATCCTTCACAGAACTTTTTAACGACTCCTGCATTTGTGAAATCTTCAAAACCATAATTAACATCGCTATTGCAAAAACCACTAAACCAATAACCAAAATAACTGTAGTATTCATAAAAACACCTCCTATTTACTATTTTACAAATAAATTTTACAACTTTGGAATTTTTTTCAAATATTTTTTCGTGCAGAAATTAAAAATTTAAAGAAAGAAGAGCTCTACGATTTCAAATACTCATTACAAAAAAGGATAATATCTATTCTTTTATATCTAAAAAGCCACCCACAAAGTTCATTTTAGTGAGTCTCCCTTATTTTAAGAAAATATTAAGGACGCTTTCTAATTATAGACACTCTTAATTAATTCTTCATAAAGAGTAAAACACGCTAAAAAAGGAAACTATTCGATTTAAGCAATGATACTGCAGAAAGTTGAATGAATATTGTTCCTAAGTTCCATTTTTAAAGTAGGAAAGAAAAATCCAAAATATGACAAAAATGCAAGAAGATTTACAGGTTTCTTTGTGAGTTCACGCTTTGAAATTTGATAAGTTAGAAAAGTTTTTAAAAATTTTTTTTCAAATTGTAGAACTTTTTTGAGAGTTTGAAAGTCTTATTATATGAGGAAGGATTTTTGCTTAAAGTAAAAAAAAGAATTTCCAAAAATCTCTTAAAAATTTATTGACAAGAGAGAGGGGGACGATAAAATACAGTAAAAGGAAAAATTTATCCTGACTTTATCACTTACTCTTCATTTTTGAGTATTTTTATCTAAAGAATGTAGTATTTATGTAGCTGTAATTTTTTGTTTTTTAAAATTGTAGTAGCAATATTTTATCATTTATTTCTTGTTTTTGCTTGCATTTTTTAATATTTATGATACAATAGGATATGTTTGTAAAAGTTACTAAGTCTGGAAAGCATAAGTATGTCTCCATAGTCTCGGCATACAGAGACAAAGAAAAAAGTATCATAAAGCACAAGGTGATCCTTAACCTTGGTAGATTAGATATGATTGAGAACAACCCAATGTTTGGAAGATTAGGCCTTCGCCTTGCAGAACTATCAAAGTTTAAGGATATGATTGACCTGAATACGGTAAAAGGTGGAAATGTCGTTAATACTGGCTATGCTGTCTACAAGAAACTCTGGGATAACTATGGATTAAATAAACTGCTTAATGATATGAGAGAGAAAACAAATATCCAGTTTGACTTAAACACTTCTATCTTCTTAATGGCAGCAGAACACCTTATGAATCCAAAGAGTAAGCTTGGAACATACAACAATCAACTGCACTATGCTAATCTTCCTTCTGTAGGATTAAACCACCTCTATCGTTCCCTTGACATACTATCAGAGCATAAAGAAACAATTGAAGATTACCTTTTTAACAAACAGAAGAGCCTATTCAATATGAATGTTGATGTTGTCTTCTATGATGCAACAACATTCAGGTTTGAAAGCGTAAAGAAGGATACATTAAGAGACTTTGGATTCAGCAAAGAAAATAGGGTTAATGAAGTGCAGGTTGTCTTAGGACTGCTCATTGATATGGTTGGTCGGCCAATAGGATATGAACTCTTTCCTGGCAATACCTTTGAAGGTAAGACACTTGAGTCGTCCCTTGATAAACTCAGTGGAAGGTTTGGCATACGCAGGGTAATCATCGTTGCAGACAGAGGGCTAAATTCAAAGCTCAACTTAAAGAAAATCAAAGATAAAGGGTATGATTACATTGTTTCATCACGCATAAAGAGCATGAAGAAGGATGTGCAGGAAAGTATCCTGAATGAAGAGGGGTACGTCACAATAAAAGGGAAAGATACCCTTAACCTCAATTCAGCCGATTCAAGCCAAGATGAAGAAACCTTCAGATACAAGCTGCTTGATTATGTAAATACTGTAAGAGATACAGATAACAAACTGTATGACCTCAAAGAGAAGCTCCTTGTAACTTATTCTCCCTTGAGAGCTCAAAAGGATAGAGAGGATAGGCAGAGGTTGATTGATAAAGGAGTAAAATTTCTTGATAACCCTTCTGCTATCAGTGGAAGCTTGAAGCGTGGAGGAAGAAAATACCTCAAGGAGACAAACAAGCTGAACTGGGAATTGGATAAAAATGCAATGTCAAGGGATGAGATGTTTGATGGATACTATGCAATAGAGGTAAGCAAGACTGATATGAATGTAAATGACATTCTTGATGCACACCATGCTCTATGGAAGATAGAAGAATCATTCAGGATAATGAAGAGTACGTTGGAGGTTAGGCCAATCTTCCACTGGACCGAAAAAAGAATCAAAGGCCACTTTGTTGTTTGTTTCCTCTCTTTCCTTCTTGAAAGAACGCTTGAACTAACACTTAAAGAGAATAATATCAAAGCATCACCTGAAAGAATCAAAGAAGCACTCAACTTAATGAATCTTACAGAATTTAGTGCAGAAGGACATTCATTCTATCTTAAAACAAAGTGGGATGAGCTTGGTAACAAGATTCTTAAAATACTTCATATTAAACCTCCAAAAAACATTACTCCCTTTGAAGAGTTAAGAATCTAATCAGAACAAAAAGATCAAACAGAAGTTTGTAGTAGCAAAATGAAGGTTTTTAAAAATTAATTCTTAGGATTTATGCGGGTTGGTTCAAGGTCAACTGATAAAGTCGGGAAAATTTATTGACAAGAGAGAGGGGGACGATAAAATACAGTAAAAGGAAAAATTTATTAATTTGATAAAAAAGGAGAAAACTCAGGGAAATGTTTGTAACATATACATCTTTGAGTAACTGCAGGAGTGAAATCTCCCTCTGAAAGGAAGGTGATGTGTTGAAGCGAGGGCAAGGCTCCGAGGAAAAGGAGGTAAAGTAGAAATAATTACAAAAAAAGTGAGTAGATAAAACTAAATTTTGAGAAAAGAAAAATAATAAAATTTTAAGGAGGCTAAAAATGGAGAGATCAAAAGTTAATAAGCTATGTATTTTATTAATTGTCATCCTAATGTCCGTCACCATGGTAGGATGGTCTCATCCATTAGAAAAAGCAAAAGCTGCAACTCTTGTAAAGCAATGGTCTTTTTATGACGCAAGTTCTAATTTAACTTATAATTGCTATGAATACTCCGATGCTTCTCTCAAAGTAGTAGAATATTTTTATGGCGGCTCAAGAACTATTTATGGTCATGCTTATTTGGACCAAAATGGATACCCAAAGGCAGCAGTTGATTTGGCAACTTCACAGTACTGGGATTTTGTGGTTAGCAACTATAAAAAACAAACAAATTTTGATTTAGTAATGTCATTAGCTTCTCTTGTGGTTTATCCATATATTCCTGCAGGAGACTATGCCGTATACAAAAGCCTTGCTTGGGCGCTTATAACAGGTATCATTCAGTCAAATATAGATAGAAATGTTACAGATGTTATAAAGATTGCATTTGAAATTGGGTGTTCGAGCCAATGCGCAATTGATTTAGCCCACACTCCTGGTGTAATCTTGCCAACTGTAATTGTTCAAAACGAGTAAAGTATTTAGGATTTTAAAAATGAACAAGAGAACATTAAGTACCTTAAATAGAGAGTTAGGCTTTGTAATTGCAATAACACTATTCCCGTTAACGATGTTTAGGTATTTTGCTCTTACTGCTGAATGGTCGCTTGCTTTATTGTTTATAATTTCTGTACCTATTATCTTAATCACCACAAAATCACTTTTAGATAAAGAATTGTCTACAAAAAATTATGGCGAAGTTTTTATCCTTGCAAGCCTGATTCTAGTTTTTGTTTTCTTCCTTGCTTTTATCTTTGCTTCTCCCTATACTAGATTTCATTTTTTTGAAGTATTGTATAAGCACAAGACTGCTATTTACTTAGCTTTAGTCATTTCTACGTTTATTTATAATCTTACTGTCATTTTTTTTGAGGGATGCAAAAAATTTACCTACATCTTACCTGTATTGATAGCAATAGCTCTTTTCTTAATGAAATTTCTATTCAATGTCTACTCTGTTTTCTTGCTTGACCTTCTTTTGCTTTTTTCGTATTCATGCATTGAATATAGATATAAAACTAAAGAAAAGACTATTAAGAATGTAGAAAAGTACCCAGGAGATTAAAGACTGAGTTTATCGAAACTCATTATTAAAGGAGCCCTTGTTAGGGCTCTTTAGATTTTATTGACTATATACTACAACCTAATCTGAGAGATTCAAAGCTTTTACTTGTATTTTTCTTTATGTAAAGGGGACCATCAACTGAAAAGGCTCAAATTTTCACAAGACTAAGAGAGTCATTTAATACAATATTTCCCGTAGCCTACACCCAAAAATACGGAAAACACTACAAAATTTAATAAGTTGTAAAGTTTCTTAAAAATTCTATCAAATTCATGGAACTTTTTTGTAAGTTTGTAGGTCTTGTATATGAGAAGAAAAAATTTATAAGAATTTTTAGAAAATTTTTTAAAACCTCTTGACAAGAGAGAGAATAAAATATGATATAACTGGGAGCGGAATCTCCCTGGGGATTGGAGGTGATGCGCTGAAACGAGGGCAAGGCTCCGGAGGAAAAGGAGGTAAAAACAGGCAAAAAGACTACGAAAAGCGATATTTTTATTAAGAATATTAAAAATTTTTAAAAAGTGCAATAATATTTTCGATAGGAGGTAAAGCAAAAATGAAAAAAGTAATCATTTTGATGCTAATTTGCATGCTTTTATCAATATTATTGGGAGTTATTCCTCAAGCGAATCAAAATACTTTAGCTTCTCATCAATTTCCTGAACTTAAAAGTAATGTAATAACACCATACATGAGCAAGGACAATCTTTCCATATTAAAAAGCACGGCAAAAGTTTACGAAGAATTATTAAAAAGCTCGCAAAACAAGACATTTGATTCATTATTGAACGTCCTTTCTAATGAGAGCAAGACATTTAACGAACTTATTAGCGGTAAAACTGTTATTGTAAATGTACCTCAAAATAGTAAGCCCCCAATTAAACCTGAATGGTGCATTTACATTCCAATGAGTGGCTCTGTCCCTAAGTACAGTCAACGGGACTACGGGCCATATTCAAATGCAGATTGGATAAATATATCGTTAAAATGCTTACCAAACTACACAATCACTTTGTATATAACTGACATAACCAATAACACCATTGTAGCAAGGGTAACAACTGCAAATGGAAGCGTCAGTTTATCATCTAATTTGAGCCTTGAGCACAGTTATGATGTCCACATATTCAACTCTGGAAGCGGAGATGTTTCTTACTCTGGACAAATAACTCTATCAATTAAGTAGCGATTTAGTAATGCAAAAAATATAGAATTTTTCTGTATAATGTAAAAAGGAGCGATAATATGCAGAAGCTATTAAATCGATTTTTAATTTTTGTAGTAATCGTTTTACTTACAATTTCCATCGGTGAAGGTATTTACATATTTAGAACAAAACAATCAAACAGTGCATCACAAATTCACCTCACAAACACTAACACTTCAAGTTTGCTTGTGCCATACCGTAAGGGCAACTTGTGGGGATTTTCGGATAGAAATGGAAAAATTGTTATCGAGCCTCAATTTGAGGATGTGTGGTTCTTTACAGATGGTCTTGCAAAGGTAAGGATAAATAATCATTATGGATTTATCAATGAAAAAGGTGATTTTGTAATTGAACCAAAATTCGAAGTGGTTCGCGCATTCAGAGATGGGCTTGCACTATTTATGAAAAACGGATTATTTGGTTATATTGATACAAAAGGAAATGTAGCGATACCACCTCAATTTGAAAATGCATCGGATTTCAAAGAAGGACTTGCCCCCGTAAAAAAGAATGGCCTTTGGGGATATATTGATAAGAGCGGAAGATTCGTAATTGCGCCAATGTATAACTTTGCTTCAACTTTTGAAAATGGCATTGCACTTGTTAGTTTCAAGGAATTTGACGGCTATATCGATAAGAATAACCACCAGTTTTTCAAGGATGATTAAAGCTCGCTAATCAGACTCATTGTGATTGCGCTCAAAAGTGGCACTGAGAAATTGTCATCCTCAAACGGAGCAAGTTCTGCAAGAGTTGCAACAATTGCCCCAGTCAAAAATACGGCAACACTTACAAGCCCAAGTTTGTAGTAAATTGATGCAATAAGAGTATTTGTTAAGAATGCAGCAATGGTCCCTTCAAGAGTCTTCCCAGCAAAGATGTGGAATTTTCCAATACTAACACCTATACTCCAAGCGGAAAGATCTCCAAAGATTGTAAACATAACTGCAAGCGAGCCAATTGAAGGCGAAAAGAAAGACAAAGTCATAAATGCACCAAGTAAAAACATAACCATAGATGATATGCGTTTTTCTTCACTTGCTTTATAAGGGATTAGCCCTTTAAAGCGTTTTTTTGAAAATCGTAATGCTTCAAAAATGATAAATGCAAGAAGCACCGCTCCAAGAAGAATAAGCGTGTATATTTTGTAGAACATAATCCCTATTGCAAATATGGATGCAAACGGCCTTAACCACTTTCTTGACAGAAGTTTTCTTTCTTCAATGGTTGCTTCTTTAAATTTTTCGCTAAGTAGATACTCTACTCTTTGTACAACACTATAAAGACCTGCGATGAGAAATGCAACACTTTCCACACGGATGCTATAGTAAAGAATAACTGCAATGACAAACAAAGGTAACACAAAAAGTGTAATGGTGTCAGCAGAGTGCCATTTATTCCGCATAAAAAATAAAAGTGCAATAATAAGAATTATCGGAATAAATACATAGGCAAAGCGTACATCATGCATAAGAAGTAGCACAAGCGAATAGCCCATAACACCAATAGATGCTGCCATTCCACGACCACCTTTAAACCGAAGATAAAATGGAGCAATATGCCCCAAAACGGCTGAAAAACCTGAGGCGAACGCAACTGGTAAAGATGCACCCAACTTTAACGCTACGAAGATAGCAAGCGGAGATTTAAAGATATCATAAATACCAACAAGAATTGCCATTTTATATCCAAAAAGATTTGCCGTGTTTGCGATACCCGGATTTTTTGAACCTGCTTTTGTTACATCAACTCCTTTTAATTTTCCTATAAAATACGCAGGTAAGAAACTTCCAATAAGATAACCAATAACAATTGGAAAAATTGCTTTTAAAAGCATTTCCATGGACGCCTCTTCACAATACTACAAATATTTTCCATTTTCATTATTTTATACGTTTTTTCACAATTTTCATATAATGTGCTATAACTACTTGGAGGAGAAAATGATAAAAATAGTCGTTGACTCAACAGCGTATCTTTCAAATGAGTTTGTAAAATCAAACGACATTAAAGTTGTTCCAATAAGGATCTTCTATAAGGAAAGAGACTTTAAGGAAGGTGAAGATATATCAATAGAGGAGTTTTATCAGTTTCTCAAAAATGCAGACGAATTCCCAAAAACTTCACAACCTTCTCCTGACGATTTCATTAATGTCTTTAAATCTGTAATTGAGAATGGAGACACCGCAATATCGATCCTTATCTCGGAGAAAGTAAGTGGCACTATAAATTCTGCAAGGCTTGCAATAGAAACTCTTAAAACAAATGCAATAAAAATTATAGATTCAAAATCTTCAATCTATGCAATAAGATATTTAACGGAACATGCGCTAAGTTTAATACAGAAGGGATTCGATTTTGAAACTGTCTATAATCAAACAAATAAAGTTGTTGAAAGACTTAGGGATAGATTTGCCTTAAGCGAAATTAAATATTTAGGCGCAAGTGGACGCATCAAAAAAGAAATCGCACTTATCGGAAGCGTTTTAAATGTAAAGCCTGTCTTCTCGTTCACGGATGGTCTCATAAAACTTGAAAGCGTATTTAGAAGTTTTAGCAAGGCAAAGGAATACCTCAAGAAATTTATCGCAAACGAATTTAATGAGTTCGGTTTAGAGAAAGTTGCAATCATGTACGGACTAAACCGAGATGAAGCAAACGAATTTGGAGAATATGTGAAACATACCTTTGGGGTAAATCCAGACCTCATTCAGGTAGGTTGCTCAATTGGGAACTACGCAGGACCAGAATGGCTTGGCGTTGGGATACTTAGGGGCGAAACATGAATATAATGGAATTTTTAAAGAAAAACTACAAACTCTATCTAATAAATACTGTTCTTGCGGTCGTTATTTATTACACGTCGAAAATTTATGATTTTACAAACCATGCAACCGCAAATGTGCATGTACTTGCAACATCATTTGATAAACTCGTGCCATTCATTCCACAGTTTATTGTTATATATAATTCACTTGAACCTGTTATTTACCTCACACTTCTTTTCTTTTTCATCTTCCATCCACGTATATTTACCCCACTTTCTCTTTCTTTTATTACTCTTTTTCTTGTAAGCAATTTTGTGTATGTAGTGTTCCAAACATACGTTCCACGACCTCAAATAACAATTGGAAATAATTATTTTGTGAATGAGGTTGTAAAATTATATTCAAGCGACAACCCATATAATTGCTTCCCAAGTTTACATTGTGGCACATCTGCATTGGCTTCTTCAGTTTGGTTTGTAAAAAAGAAATACAAGCTAATTGCATACTTAATGTCGATATGGGCAATTTTAATAATCCTTTCGACACAATTTTTAAAGCAGCATGTAATTGCTGATATTATCGGTGCACCCCTTGCAATAGGAATTTTCCTTGTGTTCTACAAAGCATTTAATCTCAAAAATGAATATTAAAGAAAAATTAATTATTTGTTAATAAACATGCTTTTAATCTTGTTTCATATAACACAAACTCAAGAGATACACCAGTAAAAGCCTATTGACATTTTTCAAAACTTCAATAAAATTCACACAAATTAAGAGGAAAATATGGAAAATACAATTTTAGTTTTGGCTACAAGAAAACATGCTAAAAAACATCCCCGCACAAGAGCGCCGGCGGGCTAATACACATTTATATTGTTTTTTATAAGCCGGCGCAAGAAGCCGGCCATTTTTAATTTATAGGAGGAAAAAGATGAGAAGATTTACAAAGGTAGTAGCGGTGGTGTTAGTGTCTCTTGTAATGTTAGGAGTATTAACAGGTTGCGCAAGTTCAGGACAGGTAAGTGGCGTTGTAAAGGACCAGGGTGGTGTTGTAGTTCAAGGAGCAACCGTGTATTTAAATGACCAACAAACCTCAACAGATGCAAATGGAAAATTTGTATTTAGTAATGTAAAAGCAGGGGATTACGTTCTAAAAGTTGAGGCAGACGGTGCAACACCTTACCAAGAAAGCATCAAGGTTTCGGGAAGTGGTGTCTCAAAAGAAGTTACTCTTACTTTTAACTCTCTTGCAAGAGTTAAAAGAGCAGGCGTAATTGTCTTTGGATCTGACACAACTTATGCACCTTTTGAGTGGATTGACCCACAAACGGGAAATGCCATTGGGTTTGACGTTGATCTTGCAAACCTTCTTGCAAGTAAAATCGGTGTAAAGGTGCAAATCGTGACGGCAGATTTTTCGGGTATAATTCCTGCCTTACAAACAGGGAAGTTTGATGCAATAATTTCAGCAATGACCATTACAGATGAAAGGAAAAAGGAAGTTGATTTTTCAGACCCTTACTACAATTCAGGACAGGTGATTGCCGTCCAATCAAGCAATAATTCAATAACAAAACCAGAGGACCTTGTCGGAAAAACCGTCGGCGTGCAGACAGGAACAACAGGTGAAGAGGCTGCAAAAAAGATTAAAGGTGCAATTGTAAAAAGTTATCCTGACATTCAACTTGCACTCTCCGATCTTGAAATTGGAAGAATCGATGCAGTAATAAATGATCTTCCTGTATCGCTCTACTATGCAAAGACTCATCCAAAGGTAAAACTTGTAGGTTCCCTTTTCACAACTGAGCAATACGGAATCGCCTTTAGAAAAGATGAGCCAGAATTGAGAGATGCAATAAATAATGCATTAAAAGAAATCAAGTCAAATGGCGAATACGTTATACTTTACAAAAAGTGGTTTGGAACAGATCCTCAATCTATCCCATAGAGGTGATCGTTTATGCAATTTAGATTGGACTTATTCATTCAAACGCTGCCATTTCTTCTCCAAGGACTAAAAACAACACTTGGTTTAACTTTTCTTGCAATGATTTTCGGTATAGTATTTGGCCTTTTTATTGCATTGTTGCGCATTTCAAAGAGCCCTCTTTTACGGGGGCTCTCTTCAATTTATGTGGACGCCTTAAGAGGCACACCTCTTCTTCTTCAAATACTCATTGTGTATTATGTTTTTCCAGGTTTTGGGCTTAAACTTGACGCATTTACCTCAGGAGTTGTGGCGCTTTCCTTCAACTCTGCTGCATACATTTCAGAGATTTTCAGAGCAGGGATTGAATCAATTTCCTTTGGGCAGTTTGAGGCAGCAAACTCGCTTGGCATGAATTATTACCAAACAATGAGACATGTAATTCTTCCTCAAACAATAAGAAGAGTAATTCCACCAATTACAAATGAAATCGTTGCGTTATTAAAGGACACCTCACTTGTTATGATCACAGGTATTGCAGAACTTACGTATAAGTCAAAGCAAATTTCATCTGCAACGGCAAATGTGCTTACACCGTACCTTGCTGCAGGCATCATTTATCTTTTACTTACGATTCCTTTAACAAGGCTTTCACAAAATCTCGAAAGGAGGTTTGCAAAAGGTGATTAAGACAGTTAATTTAACAAAGAGATTTGGGTCGGTTCCAGTTTTTGAGAACATTAACTTTGAAGTGCAAAAGGGAGAAAAGGTCGTGATTGTTGGGCCATCAGGCGCAGGGAAAAGCACATTTTTAAGATGTTTGAATGCACTTGAATTACCCACATCAGGCGAGATTTATTATGAGGGACGTCTTATAACCCCAAAGACAAACCTCAACAAATTAAGAGAGGAAATCGGAATGGTTTTTCAGCACTTTAACCTTTTCCCTCACCTTACTGCGCTTCAAAATGTTATGCTTGGACCAGTGGTTGTAAAGAAAATGGATAAAAATCTTGCAAGAGATATTGCAGTAAATTACCTAAAAAAAGTTGGACTTGGACATAGACTCAATCACTATCCAAAGGAACTTTCAGGTGGCGAAAAGCAGCGTGTTGCAATAGCAAGGGCGCTTGCCATGGAACCTAAATTAATGCTCTTTGATGAGCCAACCTCTGCACTTGATATTGAAATGATTCAGGAAGTGCTTGATGTAATGAAAGAAATTGCGGAGAATGGTATGACAATGGTTGTTGTAACACACGAAATATCTTTTGCAAAAGAGGTTGCTGATAGGGTTATTTTTATGGCCGATGGTCGGATTGTTGAGGAAGGAAATCCTCTTGAATTTTTTGAAAGCCCGCAAACAGATAGAGCAAGAAAATTCCTTAGAAGTGTGCTTAGTGTATACACTGTGTAATTTTAAAATGTAACTATGCACTATTTATAAGGGATTTTACAAGGTATTTGTAAGATACTAATATTTTACAGTTAATAAAGGCTTTGTTAGTGAGGCTTTTTTACCTTTCATTTACGTGCGTTTAGAGAGGCAAAAAACTTGTTTTAGGTACTTCAACCCATTCTATTCCAAAACGCTTCTCAAAAACGAAATTTTAATGGGGTGGTAATTTAGTATTGATGCCTACTCTACGGTACTGTGCAGGGTTTTAAGGGTGGTTTTCTTTTCCGCTAAAATTAAAAACATACTATTTATGAAGGTTTGTAGGATTGAAAGTTTCCGAAAAACTTGCGAATATTTTTACGTATAAAATAGTTGGGGGGTTCGCATTAGGCTTTTATCCATTTTATTTAACTTAGTAGATTCCTTGCCTTCCGCTTCGGAATGACTAAGTGTGCGTCATTCCGAAGGAGCATAAGCGACTGAGAAATCTCTCTTAATGGAGGAGGATTCCGCCCTCTTCCAACTCCACCCTAAAATAGCAATTAGTCATCGTATATAATAGTGTAGGTAGTGAGAATGAGGAGCATATTCTTTAACAGTGCATCGTAAGTATTGTTAGAGGTATGTGGGGAAGTGATGATTTTTATCCGGTCATTGGTTTATTAAAACCGTTCGAAATGTTAAAACCACTTCCCCTTTTCCTCAAGAACCTGCACTTGGTACATTAGGCACATTAGCCTGTATTTACGATGATAGGTCAAGAGGAAAACTCAATAATCACATACCTAAAATAACTATTACCATTATAGGAGGTTGGATAGATGGAGTCAATACTTGCTATTGGTATTGATGTTTCAAAAGAGAAACTCGATGTGTCTTTCTTTGATGGCAAAAAGAGAAAGAGTCGTGTCTTCTCAAACAAAGATGAAGGTATTGAAGATCTAATAAAAGAAATTGAAAAGAGAATTAAAAAGGAGTTTGAATTAGAGAAGAAATTAGAAGAAACGAAAAAAGGTACAAAGAAAAGCAAAAAGAAAAATGATACTAATACCAATACTAATAGTATTACTAATAGTACTACCAATAGTATTGCTAATACTACCACTACTGATAATACTCCTACTATTACCGAAGTTCATATCCTCTTTGAATCAACTGGTTCATACCATGCAAGACTTGCACTTCAGTTGCTTAAGTGGAAAAGAGGAATTGGAGAACATAAAGCAAATGAAGATAGATTATACAATATACCCATCTTCATCTATGTCATTAATCCATTGGTAATAAGAAAGTATACTGAAGAATCCCTTGATAGAGCATCAACAGATAAAATTGCATCAGAGACAATCTGTCAGTATGTGTATGAGGCAGTTTCAAGTAATAGATCAAACATATCCTCAAGACAGTATGAGACTCTTAGGTCATTTTTGTTAGATTCCTCATATGAAGATAAACTTGAGATAAAGATACTCATTAAAACCCTTGAAGGACTCAAAAGAACAAGGACAAGAATACTCAATGAGATAGAGGCATTAGAGCAATATCCAGATTCATATGCTCATGATGCAATAGAGAGTCTAAAGAGAGTATTAATTGAATTAGAGAAAGAGATAAAAGAGATAGAAAAGAAGATAGACAATGTAATTAAAAACAAGGAGAAATACAGAGAACTATTCATAAGACTCACAGGTATACCAGGTATAGGTAAAAGAACTGCCTCTGCTATCATTGCATACTTTGGCACATTTGATTCATTTAACGATGCAAAGGAGGTTTCCTCATATGTAGGACTTACACCATCAATAAAGGAATCTGGCAAGAGTGTAAAAAGAGCATCATACAACATATCAAAGATGGGAAATCCATATCTAAGACAATTACTCTACATGGCATCTCTATCTGCATCAAGATACAATACTCAGTGCAAATTGCTATACAATAGACTCCTCACTAAGGGAAAGGAGAAGAAACTCATACATATTGCAGTTGCAAATAAACTCATAAGACAGGCATTCTCAATTGTGAAGCTCAATAAGTCATATGATCCAATATATGGATTAGATGAGGATATGGGAAAAGAGATCCTTAAGGAACATGAAAGAATAAAAGAAAAGAAAGCATTAATGAAAATTCTAAAACAACAGAAAGAGAAGAAGGAAAAGATCAATACCACCATCAATAACATACCTATACCATTAGATAACACATTAAACCACTATCCAAATATTGCAGAATACTGATAACTACTATATGGAAAACAATTTTCTAAAAACTTTCAAAATTCTCATGAAAAGGTATTGACTTAACACGGTACATTTCGAAGTTGCGAAGCCACGAGAAATCTCCGCCTTTTAGGGGAAGTTAGAGGGAGGTCTTGTTAATCCTCTCTAATATTAACTGAGGAGATGTCTCGCTTCGCTCGACATGACTCAAAATCTGAGGGGGCGAAATACCCCCTCAGTACTCCCCCAATAACACAATTATCTTGTAGTCATGCCGAAATGACTTTCTGAGGCATCTCCTTCTCTCAATCTGAGGGGTAAAATACCCCCCTCAGTACCCCCCAAAAAAGTCATCCCGAACGAATGTGAGGGATCTCCGCCTTTTCAGGGGGAGTTAGAGGGGGAGTCTTGCTAATCCCCCTCTAATTAGGATACCCTCCTATAACTTCACCCAAAAAATAAAAATCCTCCTCCTTTCAGGGGGAGTTAGAGGGGGGGTCTTCTTGTCCCCCTCTAAGGTAGGTATTCCTCAGGCTAAAGCCTTCGGAATGACAAACAAAAAATCAAATGGGATTTTGAAGTTAAGGGGAATTTGAAGAGCACATCTCCCTTCAATAATTGTCATACCTAAATACTGTGAGGCATCTTCGCCTTTCAATTTAAGGAAGGTAGACCCTCCAAATATTCACTTGTATAACAGATGATATGCTTCGCTTGTAAGGAATTTTTTATTCTTGTCTTTCCTTGAATTTTTGTAAAAGACGCTTTGCAGTTTCAGTTGCAGCAATGCCACCCTCACCTGTTTCTCTCAACTCAAGAGGAAGTCGCTCTCCAATGCGCTTCATTGCGATAATAACCTCATCAAGAGGAATAATCGTATTAATCCCTGCAAGGGCCATCTGTGCTGAAGCAATGGCATTTACTGCACCCATTACATTTCTCTTGATACAAGGAATTTCAACAAATCCTCCAATTGGATCACACACAAGCCCCAATACATTTTTTAGCGCAAAAGCCGAAGCACTTTCAATTTTATCAATATCATCAGAAAAAAGTGAAACAATTGCACCTGAAGCCATGGAAGAGGCTGCTCCAACTTCTGCTTGACAGCCATGACGTGCACCAGACAAACTTGCAAGGTTCAGGAAGACTTCTCCTATGCCCCCTGCAACAAAAAGCGCTTCAATTAATTTTTGTCGTTCAACTCCCTTTAACTTTGCAATCGTTATAAGTGAACCTGGTAAAACACCACATGAGCCAGCCGTCGGTGCTGCAACAATTCGCCCCATACACGCATTCATCTCAGATACTGCGATGGTATTTAAGATAACCTCAGTAAATTCAGGCGAAAGAAGGTGAAAACTATTATTACTTATATATTCCTTTAATTGGTATGCCCAACCATTCACAAAGCCTGTCTTCGAGATGTTTTTATTTCTTAAGCCCTTTTCAATTGCTTCTTCCATTGCATAAAGCGTTTTGTCCATCCTATTTATGACAAACTCTTCATCTTTTCCCTCGTTCAAAGCCTCATAATAAATAAGAAACTTGGAAAGGCTGAGCCCAGATGAGTTTGCTTTTTCTTTCAAGTCTGCAAAACTTTTAAATTTTATCTTCATGATATCACCCTAAAGTTCCTCAAGCCTTTCAACTGTTATTGCTTCTTTTATGTTTTTGTTTTCGAGGATCAAGGGAATCATATCTTTTGGAAAATCAGCATCAAGTTTAAAAACAGAAAGCGACTCACCAATCGAGGAATCTCTTTCAATTTCTGCTTTTGCAATGTTTATGCCCGCATCTAAAATCACTTTTGAGACATGCGCAACAATACCTCTCACATCTTTTGCAACAACGATTAACACTGGGTGCCTTCCAAAAAGACTTACTCTGTAACCGTTCACATTAAAAATATGGATCAAACCACCACCAATTGATTCCCCAAAAATGTAAAAAGATGTTTCACCATTATAAAATGTTATCTTGGCCGTATTCTCAGGAAAATCTTCATCAATCCCTTTAAAGTTAATTTTGTAATTTATACCCATTTCATGTGCAATATCAAATGCCTTAAGAATACGTTCATCATCAACATTGAAACACAAAATACCCGATAGTAGCGCAAGATCAGTTCCGTGCCCTTTGCCGGATTCTGAGAATGAATTAAAAAGGTCGATTTCAACAAGGTCAAAAGGACGCTCAACACCATAAATACGCCTTGCATACTTTCCAATCCTAACTGCACCTGCCGTATGTGAACTCGATGGCCCAATCATTATTGGTCCAATTATTTCAAAAATTCCCATATTGTAATTATACAACAATTTAAATTTCTCAATTATTGAAAATAGTGTTAAAATATATTGATTAAAATAGGAGGTGAAAAATGATACAATTGATTCTTTTTGTAATTCTCATTCTTGTAGTAATTGCAATTGCTCTCCGAAGCGTTATCGTTGTGCGACAGGCAAGCGCTTCCGTTGTTGAAAGGCTTGGACAATATTCAAGAACTCTTAGACCGGGATTACATGTCCTTATCCCGTTTATTGAAAGTATAAGAAAAGTTGTTGATCTAAGGGAACAAGTATGGGATTATCCCTCGCAAGAGATAATCACAAAGGATAACGTTGTTGTGAAAATTGACAATGTTATGTACTACATGGTAACAGATCCAGTAAAGGCAGTTTACGAAGTGCAAGATGTAGACCAGGCAATACTAAAACTTACGCAAACCGCTATAAGAAATGTATGTGGAAACTTAACGCTTGATGAACTCCTCACTTCAAGAGAAAAAATTAACGAGACTTTAAGGCACGACCTCGACGTTGCAACAGACCCATGGGGTATAAAAGTTACAAGAGTTGAAATAAAGTCGATTATGCCACCCCCAGAAATTCAAGAAGCGATGACAAAGCAGATGAAGGCAGAACGTGATAAACGTGCAACAATTCTTGAGGCAGAAGGTGTAAAGCAAGCGGCAATCCTTAAAGCTGAAGGTGAAAGACAGGCAAAGATACTCACTGCAGAAGGCGACAAGCAAGCACAAATTTTAAGAGCAGAAGGTGAAGCACAGGCACTCATTACCGTTGCAAAGGCAAAAGGGGATGCAGCAGAAGTATATTTCCAGGGAATCCACAGAGGACAACCCACAAAAGATGTTATTGCGATTAATTACCTTGATACCTTAAATAAAATTGCAGATGGTAAAGCAACTAAGATATTCCTTCCTTATGAGTCATCGGCACTATTGGGCTCGCTTGGCACAATAAAAGAAATCTTTACAAAAGAGGAAGAAAAAGGCGGAAGTGAAAAGTAAAAAGCCTGAAAGAAGGCACATATGAGCAAGCTAAATTTAACGATTTTTTGGATTTTAGTTGCAGCCGTATCTTCTATTATTGAAATAAATACTTTAACATTCTTCGCAATCTGGTTTGGTGTTGCTGCAATTGTTTCGCTTATACTTAACCTGTTGGACGTAGGATTTACCGTTCAAATTGTCGTTTTCATTATAACCTCACTTTCACTAATTCTCTCTTCAGAGTTTTTGCTAAAAAAGAAGCTCAAGCTTATAGGGTATCAGTACAAGACAAATATCGATAGCATCGTAGGAAAAATTGGACTTGTAACAAAGGATGTAAAAGACTTAAGTTATGACGGAGAAGTGCTTGTAGAAGGGCGTTATTGGTCTGCACTAAGCGAAGATGGAAGTGTCATTGAAAAAGGCAAAAAAGTTGTTGTAACGAGAGTTCAAGGCGTAAAACTCATAGTAAAAGAGGCAAATAGGGATTGAAACCCTTTTTATTTAGGAGGTTTATATGGCAATTGCGGAATTTACGGTAATTCCTGCAGTTCCAGAAGACGAGATTTACGAAATTGTTGATGAAGCAATAAAAGTTGTGATTGATTCAGGTTTAAAGTATGAAGTCTCTGCAAATAGCACTACCATTGAAGGTGACCTTGATACGCTGCTTGAAGTGATAAAAAAGGCGCATATCGTTGCAAGAGACAAAGGCTCGGGAAGGGTCTTTACAGTTATAAAAATTGACGATAAGAAAAACGGAGTTACAATCGAAGAGAAGGTAAAGAAATATAGAAAATAATTAGTATTTTGAAAGGCGCACTATTTCAAAAATTGTTGAATAAGTTCTCCTTGAAATAACCTTTGCGTTAGTGCGTTCAATTAGATATTGGATGCCACCATGCTGTCTAAAATTAATGTAATTTTTAAAGTGGTTTAAGCCTGCAACGAATTCAACAAAAATTACACCAAGGTCAGAGAAAAATGTCTTGGCTTTTATCAAATAATCTGCAATGATAACTTCTCTTGCAATTCTCAATCCCTCGTTAAGAACCAAAAATCTCTCAGACTCTTCCATTTCGTGAAGAGACATTGAGAATGTTGCAAAGTCAAATTCCCCATCCTCAAAAGTTTTTAGGACGTCTATGCCACCATGAATAAAATCCACATTGGTAAGGGTCATTTCGGTCTTCGTTTTTGAAGCAATTTCAATCATTTTTGAAGATAGGTCAATGCCAATTACGCTTTTACAAATAGAACCTAACCCAATCACAAGTGCTCCTGTGCCACTTCCTATATCAATGCATTTATTACAGTTCTTAATGCACGAAAGAATTTCATTTCTAAGACCTGCTAAATTCGGATCTATTATCCTTTTGTAAATCTCTCCATCATAGTAGTGAATTTTGTCCATCTGAATGAATTGTAATCAAATTTTCGATAAAGTCAACTTTATAGCATTACACTAAATTAACAAAAATTGTAAATGATCAATTATAGATAAAGGAGAACCGCAGAAAAGTGTAAGATGCTTCCACCAAGGACAAAAAAGTGCCAAACAAAGTGATTATATCTATAACTCTGAAAGGCATAAAAAATCACGCCAAGTGTGTAGGTCAATCCTCCTGCAATAAGAAGAATTAACGCACCTTTTGAGATATTTGAAACAAGAATTTTCCAAGCAAAGAGTACAAGATATCCCATTAAGAGATACGTAGAGGTAAAAAGCACTGGATACCTTCCTACGAAAAAGATTTTAAAGATGATGCCAATTATTGCAAGCATCCAAATAAGAATAAAAATATTCCTTCCTAATGTTCCTCCGATTGCAATTAGGGAAAATGGTGTATAGGTGCCTGCAATAAGAAGATATATAGCACAGTGGTCTAAAAGTCGTAAGAGTCTTTTCAACTTTACGCTTTTAACGTTTATGTAAAGCGCATGGTAAAGGGTGGATGCCGTATAAAGAAGTGTCAAAGTTATTCCAAAAATCAAAAATGCAAAAAACTTTGTTAAATTATTGGACCTTACACCCTTTATAATAAGAAGCACAAGACCTGCAATGCTCAAGGCTATTCCGACACCATGTGTAATGCTATTGCCTATTTCTTCTTTTTTGTAAAGAGTCTTCTCCTTGATTCTCACAACTTGATTTTAGCATGATTTCATGAAATTACGAAGAAAATTTAAAATGCCCGGAAGACTTTTGTTAAAATCCCCGGGCAAAACTAACTAAAATTAAACCCTATTTAACTATCTCTGCAATTCTTGAAAGTCTCTTTTCTCGATCTCTTACGAATCTTTCAATACCTTCAAAGACATGTCTTGGATCAAGGTGAGCCTCTTCAACAACCTCATCTACTGTTCCACCTGTTCTCCATCTGTTGTCCCAATCAGAAGAGAGGGAATATTCTTTAACGATTGGGTTTGCAATCCAATGGTACATGAGTTTTATTGACTCGTTTGTGATGACCATTGAATCGTGCCAAAGTTTCCACGGGAGCACCTTATCTCTATATTCCTGTGGTTCTCTTCTGAAAAGTTCATAACTTGGCGCTGAGACAATTCTTACGTTAAGTTTTGCTTCTCTTAATTGTGGAATTACCTTTACAACTGACAATGTTGAGCTTGTCCCCTGCACAATTACAGTACCCATTGGTTCAAGACCAGGATCAAAGTCTTTTAAGATATACGCACCATGCGCTGCTTCAAAATAGGAAGCAAGTCCCATTGCTTCTCTATCGGGAATGGGGATTGCGGGTCGTGTTAAGACAAGAGCAATTATTGATGCTTCCAAAGAAAGAGCTTTACCCAAGAGGACAGGCACTTCATTTGCTTCCCATGGAACAAGGTCTATAATATGCCCTTGTGGGAAAAGATCTCTTACGCCAGGCGCAAAAATGCCAAAGTGTGTTCGTGAATCATCAGCTGTTTCAGGGCCTGAGTGTCCCATTACCCAAATTGTCTTTCCAACTTTGAGTTGGCAGTCTTGTGCCAACTGAGAGAAGAGTCTCATCATTCCATACTTGAGATATGCAAAAGAGCCATATGTGGAAGATGCAGTATAGAAGCCATTAAATTCCTTAAATGGATCTTCAGCAAAATTTACTGATGCAATACCAACAGAGATTCCTGAATTTACAAATTCCGTAATCTCTTGTGGAAGTAGCACACCTTTTTTATTGCGCGATTTATCATACCACCCAAAACCAGGAAAATCTCCATAAGGTTTTGCAAAACCTGAAATTTGCGTTGAATCTGCAAGGTCAGCAGACATCGCTATAAATAGTGGTCTTCCATATTTTTTGCCGACGTATGCGTTGACCCATGCACCCCACTTTGAGAATGCCTCTCTGTTTGCTGCATGTGAGCCTGGTTCAAAGTAGAGATCCTTTGGATAATTTTTGTAATCATAAAGGGCGTTATCCATTAATGGGTTCTCGCCACCAAGTTCAAAAGTCGAAACTTCTTCAGGGACAGTTTTTGCAATTTCAATAAGTCTATTTGCAATGAAATCAAGAAGTTCCGAATCACTATAAATAACACTCATTGCAATATCGATATTTTCCTTGAACTGCTTGTAAATTTCTTCTTGTGTTTTTGGCGCAGGTTCACCAAAGCCATAAAATTTAATACCATATTTTTCTTGGAACTCCTTCTTTGTTTCCCAGAAGAGTTCTGAGTTCATCTTGTGAGGGGCACCGTGAGATGCATTGTCATATTTTAGATATCCACGGCCTTTCCTTGTCTTAAAGTATGCTACATTGGGGACATTTGGCTGGATATTTTTTTCATCAAAGAGTTCTGCCTCTGTCCTTAAAACTTCCCTAAAGTCGTTTCCATTTTCAGTGCCAATAACACGCCACCCATGGCAGCCAAGCCACTCTTTTGGAGTGCCATAAACTGTTTCAGAAACAGGATGGTCATCAATGCCATAGTTATTCCAGTCAACAAGGAAGAATAGGTTATCAAGCCCTAATCCCCAAGCGGAATTTGCAGTTTCATGGAAGCCACCAGGTGTAAGGCCTGCATCTCCTTCAATAACTACCACCTTAACCTTATCAAGACCTGCCCTTTTTAGTGCAATTGCTTCACCTGCAGCAGCGGTTATTCCGTGCCCTGATGGGCCAGTGTTAAATTTGAGAAAGAGGGTTTTACCTTCAAATTCTGCATGCCCCGAAAGACCTTTATTTCTTCTAAAACCAAGTAAATCCTCTGGAAGAAGTGCAAATTCTCTTCTTAATTTAAATTTTTCGTCGTGAGTTTCCTCATATTTTTTTTGAAGTGCTCCATTTAAAACTGCAAGTGTTGCATAAACAAGCGGAATTGTATGTCCTGCACCTAAAATAAATCTGTCGGAAAATCGCTTTTCGGGATACCTAATGTCATAGTGCAGAAACCCTGAAAGCATTAGTGTTACAAACATGTGCATCTTTGAACGCGATCCACCTGGGTGTCCGCTTTGTCTGTAGTTAAGCATAAGGTCAATAAGTGTGTCTACAACATCGCCTACTTTCTCAAGGTGTTTGAGTTCTTTTTCGTTTATTTCCATAGTTACTCTCCTTTCCAAAAAATTTCTTTATACTCATTTTCAACATCTCTAACAAAGTTAATCATTCCCTCTTCGGTTTTCACATGCTTTATCATATCTTTAAGCACATAGAAAGGAATTGTTGCAATATCGCATCCCACTTCCAAAATTTCTCTTACCTGCCTTGCATTTCTTACAGATGCCGCAATTATTTTAGTAGAAAACCTGTAATTTTCAAAGATCTCTTTAATTATCGAAAGCATATGCACTCCACTTACTATTCCATTGTCGTTAATAACCTCATCATCGTATTCCATACCATCGGAGGGAAAATAATCTTCCTTCTTAAACTCCATTCCAACCTTTGTGCGGAGAAAATCATCAACACGTCCAACAAATGGACTTACATATTCAGCACCTGCTTTAGCAGCAAGAAGCGCTTGCTCAGGAGTCATAACAAGAGTAACATTAACGGGTATCCCAGCTGATTTTAATTCCCTAACTGCCATTATGCCATCAAAATCGTTACCCTCACCAAGATTTGGATTTATGGGAATTTTTACAACAACATTATTTGCAATGTAGTTAAACTTTTCATACAGAATGGTTGCCTCTTTTACCATTTTTTCCCTATCAGTGCTTATTACCTCTAAACTTACCGGACGGAGCCTTCCTGCAATACGCAAAATCTCCTTTATGTAATCTTCCATTGAGGAAATTCTATCACGATATTTTTGCAACGCTTTCTTAATCAGGGTTGGATTTGTTGTTATACCATCAACAATGCCCCAAGAAATTGCTGTTTTAATCTCTTCTATATCTGCCGTATCGATAAAAATCTTCATAGGTCATCATCTCCGCTTTTTATATAGTAGTGAATTGGCAATGCAACGAGGATAATTGCAAGCCCAATAGGTCCTGTTAAAAGCCCAAGGATAAACCATCCAAAGGCATTACGCCCCTTCTTATGAGCAACAACTGCAGTAATAATTGCAAAAATTAAAAGAATCACAAGGATTGCAATAGGGATTATTAGCATAAGATAAACCCGATTCATACCCATAAAATTATTAAAATAATCTATAAACATGTTTACCTCCTTTCAGACTATTTTAGCACAAGAACCCTTAAACTGCAATTATATTTTATTGAGTCAATACTTACACAAAAAATTATTTTATGTAGACAAGACGTCCCTCAATTTCTCTGTCAATGTTTTGGTGTAAATTCAAATACTCTTCTATCACATCGGATTGAGAAGTTGAGACAACCTTTGGAGGTTTTATTGTTTTTAATGCCTCTGCGCTAATCTTGAAGAATTTTTCAAAGTTATCGTAGTGAAATCCTTGAAGAGCAATTGTATAAACATTCTCAAATTTAACAGGAACACTATCTAAAGATAAAGACTCAAGTTGATCCTTTTGGGTATTAAATACAGCCTTAACACCTTTACTTACCTGATAGTGCTCTCCATCGCTAATTTTGTTTTCATTGGACATAAATGTATTGAACATTTTGAATAGTGTTTCTCCTGTAACAAAAAATTTGTGAATTGTATCTTGAAAAGGAAACGCAGATTTTAAATCTCCAAGCGTAACAACAGGCCCTAATTCCTTCGCTCTGATTGATCCACTTCCAACAAAGGCAACGTCCACATCTGCACGCTCTTTGAAGATATCTGCAAACAAATTTCCTAATTCTGTTTCTATTTTTCTATCAGGATGGGTAAGTTTATGTCCAAAACGTGTAACAATAACATTATATTTTCTTTCGACAACTTCTTTAAAAGAATCTATAAACTTCTCAAGTTCAAAGTCAGGAGGTGCAATTCCCTCTTCTATAGGTATAAGTTGCCAATTGTATTCTACAACGCTATTCGTATCATCATCAACCAGCACATCAAAACGCCCAATCTGATCTGTGCCAACACCTGCTTGTGCAATGAGGATTCCGTTAACTACTTCTGGTTTTTCAAGAATCGTGTGAGAATGTCCACCGATGATTATATCAACACCCCAATTTGGATCAAGCATGCTTGCGAGTTTCTTGTCGTTTTCAAAACCAATATGTGTAAGAAGGATAGTTAAATCAATATCCGCATCTTTATAGGCATTCGTAATACGCCCAACCTCATCTCTTGCTTCTTCAAGCGTAATAAAACTTCCAATGTCTTTATCTCTTGAAAGTGCATCAATTACTTCCTGAGTAATGATCCCAATAAAAAGGATGTCAAAACCTGCCTTGTTAATAATAGTGTAGGGTTTCATTAAACGTTTATGATATGGCTTAATGTAGAGATTTGCATTTACAATAGGAAAGTTTGCAACTTTTTCAAGAAAAAGGAGATGTGGAAGTCCATAGTCAAACTCGTGATTGCCAAGTGTTGCAACATCAGGAGCAAGGTAATTCATAAGTTCAATGGTAGAAATTCCTTTAAACTCTGTGTCAATAATTGACCCTTGAACCATATCCCCAGAAATAACATAAAGCACATTTTCTTCTTCCGATCTAACTTTGTTAATGTATCCTGAAAGAAGTGAAAGCCCTCCAACCAATTTGCCTTTCTCACCTCGCATTTCTGCCATAAAATCACCATGCATGTCATTCGAATGTAAAATAGTGAACTTTTTAGTGTTCATAAAAACTCCCCCCTTTTTGTTAAAATTTTAATTTACCCTCTACTTTCATTTTAGATAAACATAAAATTTTTCAAAAAGTAGATTTTATCAAGAATTCAATCGTGATAAAGTCTTCTAAAACCAAAACTTTTTGCAAGTCTCTTTACTTCCAAATACTCTTCATGGGTTATCCCTCTTGAAAGTAGAGGATTATTTTTGTTCTATCAACCTTGCATTCCCTTGGACAAATTGTGCAACTTTTCAAAGTTTCAAAGGCAAGCTTTTAAATTTTTGTGAAATCTGTTTCGACTGTATAATATAATGTGAAAAGGTGTTTGCTTGTTGGAAATGGCGCAAAAAATCCGCCGCAGTTTCTAAGGGACCTTGCAAAAAGTGTTGATTTTGTTATAGGAGTCGATGCTGGCGCAGAAACACTTCTTGAATCTGGTGTAAAGGTTGACCTTGCAATAGGCGACTTTGACTCCCTTAGAAACAAGGACTTACTCAAAAAGATAAACCACCTTGAATATCCAAAGGAAAAGGACTATTCAGATACAGAAATTGCAGTAACACATGCGCTTTCCCTTGGATACGACGAAATCATTCTCACAAACATGCTTGGTGGAAGAACAGATCACCTTCTCTTTAACCTTTCGATTCTATACAGGATTTTTAAAGAAGGGAAATCTGCAAAAATTCTTGAAAATAAGGAAGAAATCTACATATTTAATAGCAGTATCGAAGTCAAAACCGATATAAACGATATAATTTCGATATTTCCACTTTTAGGAAAAATCTCGTTCAAGGATTCAAGAGGTCTTTATTATCCACTTACAGGTAAAAGTGTTGAATTAGGAGAGACTTTGACACTCAGTAATTACGCAGTTTCAAACTCTGTTTTTGTCGAAATTGAAGAGAGTATTGCAATTTTGATTTTAAAGAGAGCAAAGCCAAAATACACTTAATTACTCTTTTTGAATGAGTTTATTTAAAAGATTTTTGAACTCTTTCTTTACGATTTCTTCGTCAATAGTGAGAATTTTTCGATTTTCCATTACGATTTCGCCATTTATAATGACAGTATCGGTACTTTCGGGGTACATTGAATAGATTACATTTGAGTATGGAGAGTGCATTGGAATCATCTCAACAGAGTCTTTTCTTATAAGGATTAAATCAGCCTTAAAACCTTCTTTTAGAACACCAACATCGTTAAAGCCCAACGCCTTTGCACCATTTACCGTAAGCATATCAAATGCATCTGAAACACTTAATTTTCTTGGATTTCCTGAAATGCCTTTTGCAAGCAAACTTACAATTCGCACTGCTTCAAGAACTGATAAATTGTTATTCGATGCAACTCCATCGGTACCAACTGCAAGTTTAAGGCCACTATCGACAAACCTATCAACTGGTGGAAGCCCTGAGCCAAGTTTCATATTGCTTTCGGGATTTAAAGAAACCCAAACACCATTTTTCTTTAGAATTTTAATATCGTTTTCACTTACCCAAACACAGTGAGCAGCAACCACTTTTTCATTGAGGAAACCAATTGAAGCAAGGTATTCAATGGGAGTTCTTGTGTATGATTTCATATAGTCAATAACTTCTTTTTCGGTTTCGTGCAAATGTGTTTGCACAACACAATCAAATTTCCTTTGAAGTTCCTTTGTGTATTTCAGAAGTTCCTGACTTACGGTATATGGAGCATGTGGTGCAAGGCTTACTAAAATCTTATCGTCTTTTCCAGCAATTTCTCTAAATCTTCTTTCAACCTCCTCTATAATCAACTTATCCATAAACGGCTTTGAGGCATAGGCAATACCAATATTTCCACGCATGCCAATTTCAGAAAGTGCCCGCTGTGTTGCCTGTGGATGGAAATAGAAATCTGCAACCATTGTTGTCCCTGTCTTTATTGATTCAATTGCAGCAAGAAGAGTGCCAAAATATACCATATCATATGAAAGATGCTCTTCAAGTGGAAAGATATGCTTATAAAGCCAATCCTGTAGAGTTACATCTTCGGCATAGCCACGCATAAATGTCATCGATAAGTGTGAATGGGTATTTACAAATCCTGGCATTGCAAGAAAGTTGCTTCCATCGATTATCCTTGAATAGTTATCCTCTGGTGCACTATTCCCTATAAAGGAAATTCTTGAATCTTTTATAATGATATCAACAGATTCTTTATAGGTCTTTGAATCTAAAATCGCAGAGACATTTTTTATGAGAATCATAGGTTTTCTTTTCTTTCAAGTGGAATGTAGTGCAAGTCTGTTATAACCTCGGTTTCGGTTTCTATGAGTTTTCGAATATCCTTCGGGAGATTAAAAAGCGCAATGTGGGTTTCTCCATCGTAGAAACGCAAATCTCCCGTTATGCGCTCCTTTATCATGTAATCAACATCTTCTTTTGTAAATGTCTTGGGATCGTTTTTCTTTGAGGCAATTATAAAACCCCACGTTGTATCAAACGCAGGCACGTATGCAAAATAACTTCTAACAATTGGGAACACTTGTTTAAGGGTATTTCTAATAATTGTGTGCATCTTGTAATTTGTAACCCTCAAAAGAGATGCTTGTAAAACGAAAACTCCGTCTTCTTTAAGCCTATCGAATATCGTTTTGTAGAACTCAACCGAGTAAAGTTTATATGAAGGACCACCTTCGTATGGCTCCGTCAAATCGCTTATAAATACATCAACCGAATTATTGGAAAGATTGCTTTCAACAAATGCCCTTGCATCGCTATTGATAAGTGTTGCTCTTTGGTCATCAAATGCACCCTGATGCCACTCTTTCATGTATTCTTTTGCAATATCCGTTGCATCCTTATCGATATCAACCATAATTGCCTTTGTAACACTTTTGTGCTTGAGGATTTCTCTCAAGGTTGAGCCTTCTCCACCACCGAGAATTACAACAACCTTAGGAGAATGTGCAGTAAGTAATGCAGGGTGCACAAGTGACTCGTGATAAATATACTCATCAACAAGAGAGGATTGAACATCCCCATCAATAATAAGCATCTTACCAAAGGTAGGACTCTCTACCACTTGGATAAACTGGTAGGGAGTCCTCACCTCATAAATAATTCTCCTGACGCCATGGAGATGTTCTTCTGCACCTCCAAACCTGTCATGGAAGTAGAGATAGTTCTTTTCCATACACCTTAGTTTTTACAGAACGAACTTTGTGTAGGTATTTTCCTTCGTGTTCCTCTCCACGGAAGACTTCCGTTGTCTGGACGTACTTTGCGTTGAGATGTTCTGCAACGTACTCACAGGCAATCTTTGGATCAATGTCTCCACAAGTGTAAAAATCCAACGCAGCATAGCCATACTCTGGCCATGTGTGAATGGAGAGGTGAGATTCGGAAATTACCACCACCCCACTAACTCCCTGAGGAGTAAAGTGGTGAAATGCAACGTTCAAAACTGTTGCATTAGCCTTTTTTGCCGCTTCAACAAGAAGCGACCTCAGGTAATCCAGATCATTCAGAAGCTCTGGGTTGCAACCAGAGGCATCCATAATAATGTGTTTACCTTCTGTGCGCATTTCAGCCACCCCCTTCCAAAGAATTAGTGACAGCCACCCTGCTTAACGAGGGGCTTCCTGTTTACACAGGCATAACATCCGACCAGTCCAGCCGTAGGGTTTTTTAAGGAGTTGTCCTTCTCCTTTTAAATTTCCTGCGTAGCCACTCTTTAAGCAAGAGCGCTTTTTGCAGGGAGGTGGTAAGGTGTATAACCTTATCGGTGTATTTATATCAAAAATTGTAAAAAATGCAATAGTCTTTATGCAATTTCTTTAAGAATTTTTTAAGTCAAATTTTTGTCAATAAAATTAGTATTCAAAATCAATTTTGTTTTATAAAATTTTTAAAATTTCCTGAAGTGCATATAAACTTGCATATTTAGTATGTTCGTAATATATACCACCTTGAAGGTAGCCAATATAGGGTTGAATCATCGGCGCATCGCAAGATAACTCAATCGATGACCCTTGAACAAACGTCCCTGCAGCCATAATAATTTTGTTTTCGTATCCTGGAAGCGGAGCAGACTCAATTTCGGCATCTGCATCAACAGGTGAAAATTTCTGAATTGATTGTGCAAATTTTAAAAGAAGATCAACGCGTCCAAATTTTATTGCCTGTACTATATCCGCTCTTTTTTCAAAATATCGCGGCTTTACCTCGAAACCTACATCCTCAAAAATTTTTGAAGCAAATATAGCACCTTTCACTGCATTTGACACAACAAGTGGTGAAAAGAAAATTCCCTGAAGGATATTTCGAGTAAGTCCAAGCATAGGTCCAATTTCCTTTCCAACACCAGGTGCAGTAACTCTTGCAGAAATTTTTTTAATGAGATCTCTTCTCCCAACGATATACCCACCAGTAATTGCAATTCCCGCACCTGCATTTTTAATTAAAGAGCCAACAATAATATCTGCACCTATATCACCTGGCTCTTTCTCCTCAACAAACTCGCCATAACAATTATCAACCATCACAATAGCGTTAGGATTTACTGCTTTTACAATTTTTATTGCATTTTCAAGTTCGTCTATCGATATTGAATCGGAAAAAGTATAGCCTTTTGACCGTTGAAAAACAACAACCTTTGCCTCTCTTATTAGATCCTCATTAAAGCCATCCCTAAAATTAAACTCACCGTATTTAACACCATATTCTTTAAGTGAGCCTTCAACTTCACGAATGCCAATAATCCCCTCTCCTGTTTCGTAAGGTTTTCCACTTGCATAGACAAGAAGGTCTCCCGGTCTCAATAACCCAAATAGTGTAATAGCGATTGCATGTGTGCCAGAGATTATCTGAGGACGAACTATTGCATCCTCTCCACCGAAAATTTTTGCAAAAATTAATTCTATTTTTTCACGCCCAATGTCGTTATAACCATAGCCTGATGTATAACCAAAATCTGAATCGTGTAAGTGAACGCTCTGAAATGCATTAAGCACTTTAAGAAAATTCTTTTCACGGATTAAATCTACTTCTTTAAAATACTCTTTAAGGGACGATTCTATATCCCTACCCAATTCTATAAAATGGTTTTCAATTTTCATTTATAAATTCACCTACCAATCTTTTAATTTCATCTACTACCTTTTCAAGGTTCGTTGAGTCAAACCATAAAACATTCTTCTCTTTTTTAAACCAAGTGATTTGTCTTTTTGCAAAATGGCGAGTGTTTTTCTTGATAAGTTTAATTGCATCTTCAAGCGTTATTACTCCTTCAAGATAATCAAGAATTTCCTTGTAGCCTATTGCTTGTCTTGCAGTTTTTGACCAACATGGATACATCTCTTTCAATCTTCTTACTTCATCAATAAGCCCGATTTCGACCATTCTATCGACACGATTTTCTATGTCCTTATAGAGAACCTCTCTTGGCTTTACAAGGCCAATCTTTAAAAATTGGAATTTACCTTCGGGGTTTTTTACTTCTGAAATTTTCTTACCAGTTTTATTGTAATATTCAATTATCCTTATAAGACGCTTCTTATCAAAAACCTTATTAGCAGCCTCAAAATCGATACTTTCTGCAAGTTTCTTTAACTCATCAACGGATTTTTCTGAAAGTGCCTTTCGCAATTCTGTATCAGGAGAAGGTGACTCTTCCACTGGGAAATTCTCCGTAATTGCCCTTATATAGAGCCCAGAGCCACCTACAATAAGTGGAATCTTTTTTCTACCATAGACTTCTTCGCTTAACTTTAAGAATTCTCTTTTGTACTGACTAACGCTATATTCTTCACTAACATCAATGATATCAACAAAGTGATGAGGTATTTTTTCTCTTATTTCCCTTGGCACCTTTGCGGTACCTATATCCATTCCCTTATAAAATTGCATTGAATCTGCTGAGACAATCTCAAGTGGAAATTCTTTTGCAAGTTCAATGCCAACCTCACTTTTATGTGTTGCAGTTGGCCCAAGAATTACAATAACTAAGTTTCCCATACCTTTCTATTTTACAAGATTTTTTCAAAATAAATTACCAAAGTTTTTAAAATTTTGTTTAATATGTATAATTGTTAAGTATAATATCAAAACAACTTAGGAGATGAGAAAATGGTGAATAATATGGTTCAATATATAAATGAATTGTTATACGTTATTCCAGCAGTGTTAATTGTGCTTACAATACATGAATTTGGGCACGCCTACGTTGCCTACAAAATGGGCGATGTAACAGCAAAAGAAGAAGGAAGGCTTTCGCTAAACCCACTAAAACACATAGATCCAATAGGACTACTTGCCCTTATTATTTTTAGATTTGGATGGGGAAAACCTGTGCCTGTTGATTTTACAGCCTTAAGAAACTTAAGAAAAGGTATGATTTTTGTTTCGCTTGCAGGACCTTTATCAAATATCATCATTGCGTTTTTGCTTGCCCCACTTTTTAACTGGATGAGCGTTAATCCAATAGTGCTAACAGGCTTTGGATACTTTGTTGAACTTGTAAGGTACATTATTGTTTTAAGTATTTACCTTGCAATTTTTAATCTCATACCAATTCCACCTCTTGATGGCTCAAAAATCATATTTGCTTTAACGAAAAATCCACTTAGGTTTCTTTACGACGATACATTAAATTATTATGGCATCATATTCCTTGTGCTTGTCATATCAATTCCATTTTTCAGGTTTAATTATTTCTTTATGAAGACAGTTTCACCAATGCTAAACCTCATTAGTAAAATTCACTTTTAAGATAGGAGGCAAACAATGGATGTTGTAGTTACTGGAATGCGCTCAACGGGAGAACTTCACATAGGGCACCTTGTAGGTGTTATTGACAACCTCAAAAAACTTCAGGAAACATACAAGAGCTATTTCTTTATCGCAGATTTACACGTGCTTACAACAAACTACGAGCATACGGAAGACTTTAAGAAAAATAGGGTCTCAGTAATGCTTGATTGGCTTGCTTCAGGAGTTGATCCAAACAAGGCTACCCTTTTTATCCAATCAAAGGTACCTGCACACACATACTTACATTTGCTTCTTTCAATGATAGTGCCTGTTTCATGGCTTGAAAGAAATCCAACAGTAAAAGAAATGATAAGAGACCTTGATCTAAAAGAAAATGCATCATATGGCCTTCTTGGGTATCCAGTACTCATGGCATCTGATATTATTTTATACAAGGCAAAATATGTGCCGGTTGGAAAAGACCAATTACCACACTTAGAGATGACAAGAGAAATGGTAAGAAGGTTTAATTACCTCTATGGTGAACTTTTTGTAGAGCCACAGGCCCTTCTTACGGAATTTCCATATGTCCCTGGAATTGATGGGAAGAAGATGTCAAAAAGTCTTGAAAATGATATAAAAATTTCAGACACAGAAGAAGATACAACAAAGAAAATAATGAAAGCAGTTACAGATCCGCAAAAAATTAAACTTCATGACAAAGGACACCCTGAAGTGTGCAATGTATTTACATACCATAAGATTTTTAACAAGGAGGAAGTAAACGATATTGAAAGGGAGTGTAGATCTGGCGAACTGGGTTGTGTTGCATGCAAAAGAAATCTTGCAAATAAATTGAATGAATATTTGAGGCCGATAAGAGAAAAACGAGAACAACTTAAAAATGAGATTGATAAAGTTGAGGATATTTTTGAAGAAGGTAGTAAAGCTGCATCTTTGGTTGCAAATGCAACACTTGAAGAAGCACTCACAAAGATGAACCTGAAATGAGCCTTGAGGAGATTGTTGGTGAAGCAAAAAGAAGCAAAAATTACCTTTTAAGCATCTCAATTTTAGAACTCATCGATAACGAGCTTCAAGGGTCTTACGATTTTGAATTGAGCGAAAAGATTTTACTTTTAGCAACTCTCCTTGAATTAAAATCAGAACTCCTTTTATACCTTTTGGGACTTAAAGAGCAAAGAAAGAAAACGCTTCAAGAAGAAAACATCGACGATATTATTGATGTGCTTGAAAAGTCCGTTGAAAAAACAGTAATAAAAAGAGCATTTGTTGAAAAGGTTTCAGCTAATGAGATCCCCGTTTCACGTCTTGAGAAAATTGTAAAAGAAGTTCTCCAAAGAGAAAAGTACTATGAAAATAAAACAATCCCCGTGCAGCAGGTTTCAGTTGCTGAAATCATTGAACAACTCAAGAAAAAACTTACACAATTTGTAGAAATTGATTTTAAGAAATTAATCGAGGAATGTAATTCAAAAATAGAAGTTATTGCAACATTTCTTGCCGTGCTTATCCTTGCAAAAAACAAATTTTTAAGAATATTACAGGAAGATCATTTTTCACCAATTATTTTGAGGCTCAATGAAGAGGGAAGAGTATCTTTACGCAATTGAATCAATTTTGTTCGTATCACCTAAGCCTGTAAAGATTGAGAAAATTGCATCAACCCTCGGGCTTGATAAGGGAAGCATCCTTGAACTTCTTTCAGAACTTGAAAATAACCTCAAAGGGACAGGTATAAATATTGCATTCGAAAAGAATAAAGTTCAAATGGTGCCAAATCAAACTTACCGAAGGTTTTTTGAAAAATTCATTAAAAAGAAAAAGATAACTTTATCAAGGAATCTCATTGAGGTCATTGGACTAATTCTTAAAAAGAAAAGAACTAAAGATGAAATAGATAAAATTCGAGGTGTAAATAGTACAAGAGTTATAAATGAACTTCTAAAACTGGGCTATATTGAAAAAGAATTCTTCGAAGGGAAAATCTACTATAAGGTAACCAATAAATTTATTGACACGCTCCCCGAAGACATCAGAGAAAATTTGGAGTCAAAACTATTCAAATTATAGTGAAAGTAGTCCACAGAGAAGTTTTTTTATGGACCCACCTATTCAGTGCCCCAAACAGTGTTGTATGGAAGACTTTTAAGGGAGTTTTCTACTTTTCAGGAGAAAAGTTAGAAAGAGCATCTCCACCTTCAATTGGTTATTACCTAAAATAAATGTAAAGAGTTCTAAAAATTTGAGGAAAGCATTTTCCCCTCAAAACCACCAAATAATCATTTCAATTAGTTGAAAAGGAGATGCGCCAATTTCTAATGAAACTGAGGAGATGTCTCGCTTCGCTCGACATGACTCAAAATCTGAGGAGGTAAAATACCCCCCTCAGTACTCCCCCAATAACACAATTATCTTGTAGTCATGCCGAAATGACTTTCTGAGGCATCTCCTCTTTTCAGGGGGAGTTAGAGGGGGAGCCTTGTTAATCCCCTTCTATTAAAGGAGGAGATTCCTCGTGGCTTCGCCACTTCGGAATGACTAACAAAATAAAAGTATTCTGTTTTAGGGGGAGTTAGAGGGGGAGAATCGTAAGTCCCCCTCTAATATAAACTAAGGAGATTCCTCTCATCTGGCTTTTGAATGATAAAAGTAGTGGATTTAAAACTTTACCTTTTTCCTTTGAGATGTATAAAGTCGGCATCAGTTATGAGGACGTTGACAAGGTCACCTGGGCGCACTTCAGAACTATTATCAAAGATAACAAGTTTATCCTGTGGAATTCTTCCAAAGGCTATGTTTTCCCTAACATTTTCGACGAGCACATCGTAAGTTTTGCCAATATATGTCTTATTCTTTTCAAGGCTTATCTCGTTTTGCACTTTGAGAAGATAATTGAGGCGTTCTTTTTTTACCTTTGTATCGATCTGTCCATCCATCGTTGCCGCAGGTGTGTTTGGGCGTTTTGAGTATGCAGCAATGAAACTTTTATCAAACCTAACAGTTTTTACAAGTTCAACGGTCTCAAGGAAATCTCTGTCTGTTTCTTGTGGAAAGCCAACAATAATATCCGTTGTGATTGCAGCTTCTGGGAATTCCTCTTTTATTGTTTCTATGATTCCAAGATACTGTTCTTGCGTGTATTCTCTCTTCATAAGCGAAAGTATTTTGTTTGAACCCGATTGCACTGGTAAATGGAAATGTGGCATTAAAATTTCAACTTGTCTCATCCTTTTAATAAGTTCCTTCGTAAAATACGCAGGATGTGGCGTAAGATAACGTAGTCTTTTTAAATTAGGCACACGACTAACTGCTTCAAGTAGTTCAATAAAACCATTTTTGTTTCCAAAATCATAGCCATAGTGATTAATGTTTTGCCCTAACAACACAATTTCTTTTACGCCTGAATTAACAAGATTTTTAACTTCTTCAATTATGTCTTCTAACGGTCTTGACTTTTCACGCCCTTTGGTTGCAGGCACTATACAATACGTGCAAAAACTATTGCAGCCAAAAATAACTGGCACATAAGCAAAAACTCCACCACCTTCACTAATACGCTCTGATGAAGATTGTTTTAGGTATTTCGAAAGTTCGTTTCGTAACTCTTCAACACGTTCGTAAATAAGTTCATAACCCTTCGAAAGCACAAGAAGGCTATCACGTGCAACTTCCTTGATTCGTTTTTCTCTAATTGATGCAACACATCCTGTCACAATCACATATGGTCTTCCGAATTTTTCATAAAGAGAGCGAGCGTATCCCACAGAACTTATGAGTTTTTGCTCAGATTTTTCACGCACAGCACAACTATTAAAAAGGACGATGTCTGCTTCTTCAATATTCGAAACTTCACTTAATCCAAAGTCATAGAAAACCTCTCTAAATTTTTCACTTTCGTATTCGTTCATCTGGCACCCAAAATTAACTATGGCAAATGTTCTCATATATTTTCTTAAACTCTCCCTTCAAAACTTCCTTGTAGGCATCACTAATTGAAATATTGTTTACTCTTGCAAACATTTCGACTTCACTAAACTTTATTTTTGTTTTCCTCCACGCTCTTACAACTTCAATGTATTTTTTGATCTCTTCCTCATCAAAATTTGCAACAATATTCAACAGTAAAAACTCAAACTTATTCTTCTTTCGATAAAATGCCTCAAAGAGACTTTTAAAATCTGCACCAACCATTACATCCATAAATTTTATATACTCTAATTCTTTTTCCGTTAGGCCAAATAAAAACTGTGGATATTTGCACCGCAGAAAGTAGGCTTTGAGGAGATCAATGTATTTTGAATCCTTATTTAAATTTTTTTGAAGTTCCGGAAGGTTTTCTCCATAACGGATACGGCTTGCAAACGAAAAATCAAAATCATCAAAAACTTGCATTAACGCATTTTTAATATTATCAGTATTGTTCTTTAAGAACTTCAACAATTCAACCCTTGCTCGCTCTCTTTTAACACCGAAGTATAAATCTTTAGAATCTTTGATTATATTTTTTGTATTCTCTTCAATTTTTAGCTGATACTGTGATAGAAATCTAAATGCCCTCATAAAACGGACTGGATCATCTTTTATTGAGTTTCCCGAACACACTCTTAAAAGTCCATTTTTAATATCGTCAAATGAACTTGGATGAGAGATTATCTCTAAATTCCCTAAATTTAAATAGATTGCATTTATCGTAAAATCCCTTTTTTGAACATCGCTTTCAATATCCTCATAGTAAGTAAAATCAAAAGTAAAGTGGTCAAGAAAAACTCTATACAGTGGAAACATTTCCCTATTTAAGAGAATATATTTAAGATTTTCGTTTTCAAGTTTTGCACTAACAAAGGCAAACTCATCTTTCGGGATAACAAAATCAAAGTCGAAAAACGCTTTTTGAAGCAAGAAATCCCTTATTGCACCTCCAACTAAATATGTTCTACCTAAATTAAAGAGGTTTTTTATTCTTTGGGGTATTAATAGAACAATATTCCTTAAATCTTTTTCCACTTTCCTCTTAGAATTTGTGTTGCCCTACCTGATGGCTCTATGTCAATCACAACAAAATTCAAAATGGCGTTTCCTTTTGCAGGCTCAAAATTCCAAGGCATCCCTGTAATAAATCTTTTTAAGGCAACCTCTTTATCAAGACCAATTACAGAGTCTTCAACTCCGCACATTCCTACATCAGTAATATAGGCAGTACCATTTGGAAGAATCCTTTCATCAGCCGTTTGCACATGCGTGTGCGTGCCAACAACTGCAGAAACTCTGCCATCAAAATAAAAGCCGATTGCTTCCTTCTCTGCAGTTGCTTCAGCGTGGAAGTCAACAATGATATATGGTGTTGTTTTTCTTAACTCCTCGACTATTTTGTCGCCTACTGAAAAAGGTGAGTCAATCGGTTGCATCTCAACGCGCCCCTGTAAGTTCAAAACTGCTACTTTAAAATCTTTCTTTTCGATGACAACATAACCTTTACCAAATGCACCTTGAGGAAAGTTTGCAGGACGCAACAAATAAGGAAGAAGCGAAAATTTCTCCCAGAGCACCTTTTTGTCAAAGGAGTGATTTCCACCAGTGATTACATCAATGCCATATGAATGAAGTTCAAGTGCAATTTCATATGTAATACCAGCACCATGTGCTGCATTTTCTCCGTTCGCTATAACAATATGCGGATGATACTCTTCAATAAGTTTTGGAAGGCCTTCTTTTATGGCTGTCCTTCCAGGTTCTGCAAAAATATCTCCCAAGAAAACTATCCTCATTTTTTCTCCTTAAAAAATATGGCTACCCCACAATATGGGTAGCCAATAGAATATGTCGTATAAGCCCTATTTCTCCTTGGTTCCTTCTTTGGTTCCTTCAGGCTTTGTCTCACCTTTTGCTTCAGCCTTAACAGTGGCAGGTTGCGCTTCTCCTTCAGAAGGTGTAGGTGCTGCAACTTCCTCTATCGTAGGCGTAACAACAGATACAATAACAGCATCTGGATCAGAATAAATTTTTACTTTTTCACCAAGATTCAAATCTTTCACGTAAATAACATCCTTAATGTCCAGGTTCGAGACATTAACTTCAATCTTGTCTGGAAGATCCGTAAGAAGACCTTCAACCTCAATCTCGTGGAGAGATGGCTCAAGAATGCCACCCTTCTTCACACCTACTGCTTCACCTACAAAGGTAATAGGAATAGTTGTATAAACAGGTTTCGAAAGATCAACCGCTTCAAAATCAATATGAATTACATTTCTCTTAATTGGATCAATTTGCACTTCTTTTATAATTGTAGGGTATACTTTACCATCAATATTTAAATCAAAAATTGCAGAACGGCCAACCTCACGTTCAAGTTTTGTAAATTCCTTGTAATTTACTGCAACATAAAAAGTATCAACAATTTTACCATATACTACCGCAGGGATTTTTCCATCCTGCCTTAATTTGTTGTTATTGCCCTTTGTTGTCACTTCTCTTTTTTCTGCATTTATGGAAACTCTTTTCATATCTATTCCTCCTCAATAAACAATTTAGCCATATATTATATCAAAAATTACTTTTTTTCAAAAAGTTCAGAAACAGATTCATGCATTACAATTCTTCTTATCGCTTCGCCAATGAGTGGTGCAACACTTAACACCTTTACTTTTTGAGGTAAATATGGCCTACTCAAAATAGGCAATGTATCAGTTACTACGATTTCCTTAATTGGGGATTCTTCAAGATTTTTGAGAGAATCACCTGCAAATATTCCGTGAGTCGCCGTTGCATAAACTTCTTTTGCACCACGTCTCAATACCTCTTTTGCTGCACTTATAAGGGTGTTTCCAGTGTGTATTGCATCATCAACAAGGATTACACTTTTCTCTTCCACCTCACCAATAAGCCTTGAAGTTTCAACTTCTTCAGGACTTAATCTCTTTTTCACAAAAATTGCTTGCGTTGCATGTGGTATTTCCTGTGCAAATGTAGTTGCTCTCTGTACTGCCCCCACGTCTGGAGCAACCACCACTGGGTTTTCGAGATTCTTTTCTCGAAAGTATTTTCCAAGGAGCAATACCGCTGTGAGATTGTCAGCAGGAATATCAAAAAATCCCTGAATTTGCGCTGCGTGTAAGTCTACTGAAATAACCCTTGTTGCACCTGCTGTTGTTATGAGATTCGCAACAAGTTTTGCAGAAATTGGTTCCCTTGATTTTGTTTTTCTGTCCTGTCTTGCATACCCGAAGAATGGAATTACTGCAGAAATGCTCCTTGCAGAGGCACGTCTTACAGCATCAATCATAATGAGTAATTCAAGTAAATTTTCGGCAGGCGTTTGCGTTGATTGTATTATGAAAACATCTTTACCCCTTACCGATTCAAGACATCTTACCTGTATTTCCCCGTCTGGAAATCTTGAAACAATTGCAGGACTTAACTTCATGTTTAAGTAGGAAGCAATTGCCTCTGCAAGAGGCACGTTTGAATTGCCTGTAAAAATCTTCACCTCATCCATTGAAAGGATTTCTTTAACCATTTTGCCCCTTCCTCCTCTTCACCCAACCTATTTTATTAACCTGTTGTGCTCTTGCAATAGCAAGAGAATCCTCTGGAACTTCCTGAGTTATAACTGAACCTGCAGCAGTATATGCACCTTTTCTAATTACAAGTGGTGCAACAAGAGTTGAGTGTGAACCAACAAACACATCATCCTCAATGTATGTTGGATTTTTCTTGTTGCCTTCAAGGCCTGAAAAATTACAAGTAATTGTGCCTGCTCCTATGTTAACATTTTTTCCAACAGTTGCATCTCCAATATAGGAAAGGTGAGGCACTTTTGCTCCTTCATCAAACTTGGATTTTTTCACTTCAACAAAAGTGCCAATTTTTACATTTTTAACAAGCATATTTTCAGGTCGCACATAGGCAAAAGGTCCAATGGTGCAGTTTTCTCCTACATAAGAATTAAGAACAACTGATTGTTTCACAGAACTTCCTCTTGAAATATGTGAATCAACAATTTGTGTAAATGGTCCAATAACGCAATCAGATTCAATTTTTGTTTTACCTTCGAGGATACATCCCGGAAGAATTTCTGTGTCATTTCCAATTTCAACAAAGTAATCGATTTTTTGAGTTTCGGGATTGTGTATCGTAACTCCATTAAGCATATGTTTTTTTAAAATTTTCTCTTGAATGATTTTTTCTGCAATCGTTAGTTCAAACCTATTGTTAACACCATAAATTGGAAATTTTCTCGGCAATTTGTAGACGCTAACTTTGAGTCCTTCGCTTTTTGCTAAAGAAAGTGTATCGGTAAGATAGTATTCGCCTTGTGCATTTGCATTAGAAAGTTTTTTAAGAAGACTTTTTAGATAACTAAATTTGAAGATATATACTCCTGTATTAATTTCTTTTATCGTTTTTTCATCAGAAGATGCATCAGACTCCTCTACTATTTTTATAAACTCATCTCCCTTCCTTATAACTCTCCCAAGGTTTGTTGGATCTTCTGCCTCGGCTGAAATGAATGCAATGTCGGAATTTGTTTCTTTAAAGAAATTGTAAAAACCAAGGATATCATCCTTCTCGAAAAGGGGGTTGTCTCCAGTTGTTATAAGAACAAGGTCTGTATCAAAACCATCTATTGCAACCTTTACTGCATCACCTGTTCCAAGCGGTGTCTTTTGAATTCTTACTTCAAAGCCTTCAAAAATCTCTTTTGGTATTGCTTCATTTATCACAACGATTAACCCGTTATCTACTATTTCTTTTATAGAATCAATTGCATAAAAAATCATTTCTCTTCCACAGATTTTGTGGAGCACTTTCGGCAACTTTGAGTGCATCCTTTTGCCGATTCCAGCACCTAAGACAACCCCTGTTATCATTTAACCACTCCTAATTTTCTTCCTATTTCAACAAACTTTTTTATACCAAAGTCGAGGTCATCTTTTGTGTGAGCAGCAGAAACCATAACTCTAATTCTTGCAGTTCCCTTTGGAACGGTTGGATAAACAATACCTTGTGCAAAAACTCCTTCCTCAAAGAGCATTTTGCTAAATTCCATAGCCGTTTTTTCTTCACCTATAATTACAGGTGTAATGGGTGTTTGCGAATGCCCAATGTTAAAACCATATGACTTGAATTGTTCTTTAATGTAATTTCCATTCTCCCATAGTTTTTTAACAAGTGAGTCATCTTTTGAAAGGATCTCAACAACCTTTATAAGGGCAGAAGTATCTGCAGGTGATAATGGCGTTGAGAACAGGAAAGGACGAGCCCTCTGTTTCATGTATTCGATGAGGGTGTTATTGCCTGCAACGTATCCGCCAATAACACCAAATGCCTTTGAAAGAGTGCCAACATCAATATCAATTTTGCCTTCAAGATGGAAGTAATCAACAATTCCTCTTCCATGGTCACCAAGCACGCCTTCACCGTGAGCATCGTCAACCATTGTTATTGCACCATATTTTTCTCCAAGTTCAACAATATCTGGGAGAGGGGCAATATCTCCGTCCATACTAAATACACCATCTGTAACAATGAGTTTTCGAACGTTATAGTCCTTGTAATCCTCAAGTTTTTCTTTCAAATCTGCCATATCAAGGTGTTTGTATCGAATAATTGTTGCCTTACTTAGTCTGCACCCATCAATAATTGAAGCATGGTTTAACTCATCGGAGAATATGAGATCACCTTCTCCAACAACAAGAGGTATTGTTGCAATATTTGCAAGAATTCCGGATTGAAGAAGTATTACTGCCTCTGCATGCTTAAACTCGGCAAGTTTTTTCTCAAGTTCCTCGTGGAGCGTAAGTGTTCCTGCAATTGTCCTTACGGCACCTGCACCAACTCCAAAATTTTTCACACCCTCGATTGCAGCACTCTTAACCTCTTCATTGGTAATAAGTCCAAGATAGTTATTCGCACAAAGGTTGAGCATTTTTCTCCCGTTTATTACAACCCAAGGGCCTTGTGCACTTTCGAGCACACGTATTGTGTTGTAAGTCCCTTTCTCTTTTAACTCATCAAGTTCTTTTCGCATAAATTCGAATTTATCCATTATGCTCACCTCCTAAACTATGGATGTAGTAATATTTTTCCTGATTGATGGCTTTTCATGAGTTTTATGCCTTTTTCCACTTCTTCCAATTTAAACTCGTGAGTTATTACAGGAGACACATCTAGTCTTTTGCTTCTAAGCAAATCTGAAACAATTTGCCATGTTTCAAAAATTCTTCTTCCTGTAATTCCATAGATTCGCAATTTCTTGAAAATCACATCGTCCGTAAGATTGATTTCAACATTGTTATCAAAAAGTCCTAAAAGTGAAACTCTCCCAAGAAATTTTGTAAGTTTAAGAGCATCGGAAAGTGCAGATTTCGCACCAGACATCTCAAGTGCAACATCAACTCCAAGACCGTTAGTTTCATTGAGAACAATTTCCCTAAGGTTTGCTTCCTTTGGGTTAACAACCACATCTGCACCCATCTTTTTTGCAATTTCAAGGTGATAGTTTGAAAGGTCTGATACGATTATTTTTGTTGCACCAAACACCCTTGCAACTCCAATTGCAAGAAGTCCTATTGGTCCTGCACCTGTAATAAGTACGGTTTTCCCAGAGATATCCTCTGAGAGCACTGTATCAACTGCATTACCAAGTGGTTCTTGTATTGAAGCATATTTATGTGGAATTTCCTTTGGATTCACCCATGCAACACGTTCGGGAATCTTTACATATTCTGCAAATGCACCATTTGTATCGACGCCTAAGATCTTTAGATTTCTACACACTTCCCTGTGGTTCATAAGGCACATATCACAGTGATTACAATAGATATGGGTCTCAGCGGAGACAAAGTCTCCAATATTAATACGCTTTACTTCCTTGCCCTTTTCAACAACAACACCTGCAAACTCATGTCCAACAATTAGTGGTGGGTTAATCCTATTTTGTGCCCACTCATTCCAATCGTATATATGGACATCAGTTCCACAGATCGAGGCAACCTCAACCTTCACAAGAATTTCATCATCTCCAATTTTAGGCATCGGAACATCTTCAATCACGAAACCAACATCCCTTTCCTTTTTTAATACCGCTTTCATCGAAGCCTCCTTCCTTTCATGCCACTTTTCAACATTAAAAATTAATCCCCATCTTCCCAAATTATATTCTATTATTTTTTTGATTTTTTAAAAGCATTTTGAAAGATAATGTCTATTAATCTTTAATTTAAAAGTTTTTCCTGTATAACCATGAGCAGTCGTTAAATAAGGAATTACAATCTCTTTTGTTCCGGTTTCGAATATCGCCTGTACAATCTCACGGATTTTATCGTATGAAATTGAAATTCCTGGAAGCATTGGCCCAAAAAATGCATACGTTTTAATCCTATTTTTGTTAAGAACCTCAAAGGTTTTAAGCCTCTCAAATGGACTTGATGCTCAATTCTTAAAAATTTTTGAAATTTGTTCATTCAAAGTGGTGATGGTTATGCCCAATGTGATATCTTTAAATTGCTTTAAAGTATCAAGATCTCTTAAAACAAGGCTTGATTTTGATTGAATAGTAATAGAGAACTTATCGTGAAAAAGTGTATTCTCAAGATTAAGGATGCTTAGGAGTGTTTTCTTGTAATTTGATATTTTTCTTCTATCGGTTGGTAACAATCGGTCATCAACGACATATAAATATCTGCACTTTTTTTATTTTTGAGTTCTCTAAGAATGTTTTCAGGGGTATTCATTCGCACATCTACAAATTCCCCCCATACTTCATCTTTATTGTGAAACCTCTCAATAATCATCGAAGCATAGCAATACCTACCCCCATGAGTGCAACCAAGATATGGGTTAATGTTGTACTCTGCAATCCTTGATTTCGACAAAGGTGATTTTGCATAAACAATTTTTTTCAAATTACAAATCTTCTTTTTCTAAAAACGCAAAAATTTTTGACAAATATTCGTTTATGAAGTCTTCGTTCTTTTTGTCGTAAAAAAATGTTAGACTCTCAGAGTCACCAAGGGTAATTGCAGCCATGTGAGTATCTTCAAAGATTGCCTGCACAAACCAGATCCACTCTTTTTTCATTTTTATCCTTCGAACCACTTCTCTTTTCTTTACTTCATTTAAGTCTTCCATTCATGTGCCTCCATAATACTTTCTGAGATTCGCCTCATGCTCTGCAAGTGTCTTCGAAAAAATCGCCTTTCCATCAGGTGTTGTCATAAAATAATAATAATCAGTTTTTGGTGCCTCAACTACTGCCATTATCGATTTTAGCCCCGGATTACAGATAGGAGTTGGTGGAAGCCCTGCGTACCTATACGTGTTGTATGGAGAATCAATCTGGTAATCTTCCTTTGTAAGCCACTCCTTATGTGTGCCAAGCGCATAGAGGATTGTTGAATCTGCTTGAAGTGGCATTCCAATTGAAAGTCTATTTAAAAAAACCGATGCAACAAGAAGCCTATCTTCGTCAAATTTTGCCTCTTTTTCAACAATTGATGCAAGAACTATCGCTTGTTCTTTGGTCAGGCCTTTTTTCTTTGCAAGTTCTTCATAATTTTTGGGCACAACTTCATTAAATCTATCCAAAAACTTTTTTAAGATTGCATCATACTGCATATCTTCATAAAAATTATAAGTATCAGGAAAAAGATAGCCTTCGTAAGGTTTGATGAATTTTAAAAATAAATCCTTATCCTTTACAATACCATTTTTGTTGAGGCGCTCTGCAATATCTATGGATGTAAAGCCCTCAGGAATTGTTATACTTATCTCTTTTGGTCGCCCTCCTTTTGAAAGCGCCAAAAAAAGTTCGCTCATATTTGAAACAGGCGTAAGATCATATATGCCACTCTTCAATTTTGAGTCATAATTAAGCACCTTTGACCAGAAAATAAAGGAATACGGCTCTAAAAGAACACCTTCATCCTTCAAGGTAAATGCAATTTCTTTTGGGGATAGTCCCTTATCAAGTCCGATGGTTTTAGCAGTTTTAAAAATAAAAAACGGCTCAAAAAACGAGAATGTTAATATCGTAAGAACCGCCATCGCCAAAACCAACGCAATGATTATTAACTTTCTTCTTCCCGTTTTTGCCTCCTTAAAAATTCAAGATAACTTTCAAGGATAAATAGTGCCTCAAACTTATCCTTTATCTTACGCTCTTTTTTGGAGCGAATTCCTTGAAATTTAAGCATCTTATGGGTAATAACACTCGTGTATCGCTCGTCCCATGTAACAAATTTTATATTGGGTAGTGCTTCCTTGAGTTTTTCTAAAAACTCAAGAACAATATTTGCTTGTGGTCCAATCGTGCCATTAAGGTTTTTAGGAAGACCTACAACGACTTCCTCAATACTTTTTTCCTCAATAATATTCTTTATCGCATCTATTTCCGAACCATCTCTTTTAATGATAGCCAAAGGCATTGCAAAAATATGTTCCTTATCGGAAATTGCAACACCAATATTAACGTTTCCAACATCGAGTGCTAAAATTGGTTTTAACTCCTCCAAAATCACCCACCTAATATGTTTATAACTTTTTCTATTTCTATAATACCATCAAAACTTCCCTGTGCGATACGTTCGTTTCCACCACCTTTTAAGGAAACTACTTCTTTAATCATCTCAAGAATCTCAAGACTTGATAACTTATCATCAAGGCTTCCTACAAGGATAAACGAAGTGCCATTAAATTTAGATGTAAAAATAACAGACCCTTCTTTTAAGTATTTTTTAGATAAATCGTAGGCCTTTCTTAGATCATTAAGGGTACCCTCTTTAAAGTCATAAACATAAATAGGTGTCCCTTTAAATTTTAGCGTCTCTTCGAGATTCCTGATTACGCCTTCAAGGAGTTTGGATTTAAGATTTGCAAGTTCCTTTTCAAGTTCCTTAACCTTTGATTGAATTTCTTCACTTTTACTAACGAGTTTGTCTTCCTGCGTTTTAAGTGAATTTTCAAGAACGGTTATAAGTTTTCTCTTATTTGTCAAGAAATCGTAAGCCTTAAGGCCCGTGAGGCCTTCAATTCTTTTTATTCCGGATGCAACGGTCTTTGGTTGCATAAGCACAACAAGACCAATTTCACCTGTATTTGAAACGTGCGTGCCACCGCATAATTCTTTGCTTACACCTTCAACTTCAATAACACGCACCACATCGCCATATTTTTCTTCAAAGAATGCAAGTGCACCAAATTCTTTTGCCTTATTAAAAGGCATCACATGAACATTTACCTTTTTATTTTTCAAAACAATTTCGTTAATTTCTTTTTCAATCCTGAATAGTTCTTCAGGCTCGAATGTTCCTTGGAAATTAAAGTCAAACCTAAATTCGTCATCTTTTACTTCGGAGCCTTGTTGCATTATATTTTCCCCAAAATGCTTTCTTAAAACTGCCTGCAAGATATGAGTTGAAGTATGTGCTCTCTTTATTGCTTGCCTTCGCAATGCATCAACTGAAAGTGAAGCAATATCTCCCACCTTTGTAGACCCATTGAGTTTCCCGATATGGACAGTGAGTCCCTCAACAGGTGCCTGCGTATCATAAACTTCGAATTCAAAATTTTCTCCCTTTATAATTCCCGTGTCTCCAACCTGGCCACCTTTCTCTGCATAAAATGGAGTTTTATCAAACACGAGGATTCCATCTGTGTCAGTTGCACTATTAACGATATTTCCATCAACAATAATTGACTTAAGTGTTGCAACTGTTTCAAGTGTCTCATAACCGACAAATTCAACAGACCCAACAGCATTTTTCACTGCACCAAAAGAAACTCTTTCAAGGAATGCTTCACTTCCTTTAAATGATGCTCTTGCCTTTTCTCTTTGACTTTCAAGAAGTTCCTCAAAGCGCTCTTTGTTATACGTAAAGCCAACTTCTTTGAGTGCAAGTTCTGTAATTTCAACAGGCACACCAAGAGTATCATATAGGTAAAATACAACATCTCCTGGGATTTCTTTTTCACCTTTTTTCTTGTAATCTTCTATTACATTATCAAGGTAGTAAAGACCATCTTTAAGGGTTGTATTAAATTTTGTTTCTTCCTCCTTTAAAACTGATTGAATATAAGAAAGATCTTCCTTTACCTCTGGATAAATGTCACCCATAAGGTTTGAAACAGTTTCTGAAAGTTTATAAAGGAACGGCTCTGTAAGATTTATCGAACGTCCAAAAAGCATCGCCCTTCGAATGAGCCTTCGCAAAACATAACCACGCTTTTCATTACTTGGTATAACATGATCTGCGATAAGGAAGGTAACAGCCCTTGCATGGTCTGCAATTGCACGCATCGCACGAATCGACCTATCTGAATTTTTGTATGAAACACCTGATAACTTTTCGATATGCTCAATGATCGGCATAAATAGATCCGTTTCAAAATCTGAATCAACACCCTCAATGATACTGGTAATCCTTTCAAGCCCCATTCCTGTATCGATATTTTTCCTTGGAAGAGGCTTTAATGTGCCATCAATTTGCCTGTCATATTGAGTAAAAACAAGGCTCCAAAATTCAAGAAATCGACGCTCTGATGACCCTGGAAGTTCGTGCTCTTCTTTTTCGTTTATAGCACCTCTATCGTAATAAATTTCCGAGCATGGACCACACGGACCAACAGGCCCCATCATCCAGAAGTTATCCTCTTCGCCAAGTGGAATTATTCGTTCTTCTGGAATGCCGTGCTTCTTCCAAATTTCTTTTGTTTCAAGGTCGTCTTTATAGATCGTAACCCAGAGCCTTTCTTTTGGCAATTTCAAGAAGTCAAGGATAAATTCCATCGCAAAGGCAATTGCCTCTTCTTTAAAGTAATCGCCAATAGAGAAGTTTCCAAGCATTTCAAAAAATGTGTGGTGCCTTGGAGTGTTGCCTACATTTTCAATATCGTTAGTCCTTACACACTTTTGAACTGTTGTTATACGTCTTGAAGGTGGAATTTCCTCCCCAAGAAAATACGACTTTAATGGCACCATGCCTGCCGCTGTAAAGAGAAGTGTAGGATCCTGTGGCACTAACGAAAAACTCTTGAGTCTCAAGTGCCCCTTGGTTTCAAAATATTTTAAAAAACCTTCTCTTATCTCCTTACTATTCATATTTCACCTCGCAATTCAATTTTTTTATTTTAACAGATATTCGATCTTTATCAAATACATCATTTGACTATTTTTAAAAAATCTTTACAATATTATATTGTTAAAAAAACTATGGAAAGGAGAAATCTATGGGAAAGGAAGTAAGAATTTTTGCTTTTGGTGGAAATGAGGTTTCCCCTGTTGGCTTAACTGACGAAAAAGGAAAGCCCATTATACCCGATATTGCGATGCAGTGGGCAAGAACTCACGAAACATCAAAGCACATCGCAAAGATTGTAGAAGCATTTCCAAACGACACCTACGTAATCACACACGGAAATGGACCTCAGGTTGGAAATGTGTTTTTAAGAAGCGAGTATTCAAGACCAATCCTGCCGCCAATTCCTTTGGATGTTGCAGGTTCCGACACTCAAGGTGCAATGGGCTACATGATTGCTCAAATCTTAGGAAACGAATTAAGAGCCCGAGGAATTTATAAAACAATTGTTGGAATCGTAACTCAGGTTGTTGTGGACAAAAACGATCCAGGCTTCCAAAACCCAACCAAATACATTGGCCCATCTTACACTAAGGAAGAAGCAGAAGAAAGAATGAAAAAAGACGGCTGGGTTATGAAACTCTACAAGAAAGATGACAAAGGAAACGAAATTTGGAGAAAGGTTGTCCCATCACCTGAACCGCTTGACATTGTTGAATTTGAAGCAATTGTTAATGCAATTGAGGCAGGATTTATCCCTATAACCGTTGGTGGCGGTGGTATTCCTGTTGTGGAAGTTGAGCCTGACGAAGAAGGAAACTATAGCGCTAACTACGGGATAATCTTTAAAGACGGAAAGAATGCTAAAATTTACCGTGGAGTTGAAGCGGTTATCGACAAAGATCTTGCATCGGCACTTCTTGGAACAATGCTTATTAAGTGGGCAAAAGAGCACGGAGAAGATCTTGATGTAACCTTGACGATTTTTACCGGAGAAGATGGTGCAAAACTAAACTACCAAAAACCAAACCAGGTTGATCTAAGATACCTTACACTTGAAGAAGCAAAGAAACTTTATGCGGAAGGACACTTCCCTCCCGGAAGTATGGGGCCAAAGATTCTTGCATGCATTAAGTTCCTCGAAGGTGGCGGAAAGAAAGCATACATTTCACTTACATCAAAATATCTTGAAACACTTGAAGGAAAAGCAGGAACAACAATCGTAAGGGAGTGATAAAATGAAAGAAAAAATCGAAGAACTCGTAAAAAAGTATGAGCCTGAGATTATTGCCTTTGCTCAGGACATCGTAAGGACAAAATCCTATTCAGGTGAAGAAGGTAAACTTGTAGAACTTCTCGAAAAAAAGATGAAGGAATTAGGCTTTGACGAAGTTATTATCGACGAAACAGGGAATATCATTGGAAGAGTTGGATCTGGCCCTGTAAAAATTCTCTACGATGCTCACATCGATACTGTTTGGGCTGAAGATAAGGAAAACTGGTCAGTTGATCCATTTGGGGGTGTTATAAAGGATGGAAAACTCTATGGCCGTGGTTCATCAGATGAGAAGGTTGCAATTGGTTGCATGATTTACGGTGCAAAAATCCTAAAAGAAATTGGTATTCCTGAAAATGTAAGTGTTTATGTGATGGGCTCAGTTCAGGAAGAGGATTGTGACGGACTTTCAATGTATCACACATTTACGGAGGTTTTGAAACCGGATTTTGTTGTATTAGGAGAGCCAACAAGCCTTGATGTCTACCGTGGACATAGGGGAAGAGTCGAATTAGAAGTTATCGTTAAAGGAAAATCCTCACATGCTGCACACCCAGATAAAGGTGATAATGCAATCTACAAAATGGCAAGAACAGTCCTCAATATCGAGGAACTTACAAAAACCTTCAAGGAAGATCCATTCCTTGGAAAAGGCACTGCAGTTGTTTCTCACATTGAATCAAAAGCACCATCAATTAACTCGGTTCCATATGAATCAAGGATTTTTATCGATAGAAGACTCACAGTTAACGAAACAAAAGAAACTGCACTTAAGGAAATTGAATCTGCACTTGCAGACCCAAAGAATTCCGAAGTTAGAGTCCTCACATATGAAGCAAAGTCATGGAAAGGTCGTGTAATAACTCAAGAAAAATACTTCCCAACATGGGTACTTGAGGAGTCACATCCATTAGTACAAGCAGGTTTCAAAACTGCAAAAGAAGTTAGACCGGGTGAAGAGGTAAAAATTTCTCGTTGGATTTTCTCAACAAATGGCGTAACTTCGATGGGAAGACTTAATATTCCTTCCATTGGTTTTGGACCTGGTGACGAATGGCTTGCGCATGCAGTTGATGAATACGTAAGAGTATCAGATCTTCCAAAGGCGACGGCATTTTATGCCTTATTGCCATTTAATCTAAAAGAAAAATTAGGATAGGAGGCAACTATGAATAGCAAACTCAAAGGGCGAGATTTCTTAACAACAAACGATTGGACACTTGAAGAACTCGAGCAAGCACTCAACCTTGCTTTTGAACTAAAGCAAAAATTTGCACTTGGAGAGCCAACACCATACCTTCTTTACAAAACTTTGTTTATGATCTTCAAAGACAAGTCAACAAGGACAAGAAACTCAACAGAAGCAGCGATGACACAACTTGGCGGACACGCACATTACATAACCGAAGAATCCTCCCAAATCTCCCATGGTGATACTGCAAAGGAAATTGGTATAATCCTTTCAAGATACGGTCACGGGATTGCAATTAGAGATGATATCTATCTTGGCGTAGGACAGAAATATATGGAAGAGGTTGCAAAGTGGGCATCTATCCCCGTTATAAATCTTGAATCAGATTGGGATCACCCGCTTCAAATCCTTGCAGATATAATGACAATTAAAGAAAAATTCAATAACGAACTTAGAGGAAGAAAGTTTGTTATCTCCTGGGCTTATGCGCAGAGCCACGCAAAACCACTTGCAGTTCCGCAAGGGCTCATCATGGCAATGCCAAGGTTTGGTCTTGATGTAACTCTTGCAATGCCACCTGAATTTGAACTTCTTCCTGAAGCAATGGAAATTGCAAGAAGAAACGCAGAGGAAGCAGGCGTAAAATTCGAAGTTGTCCATGATATGGATGAAGCGTTCAAAGATGCAGACATTGTCTATCCAAAGTCATGGGGTGCATATGTTTACGCTCAGAACAACTTTGAAGAGATGAAGAGAATTGCGGAAAAATACAAGGATTGGATTGCAGATGAAAGAAGAATGAGTCTTGCAAAGAAGAATGCAATTTACATGCATTGTTTACCTGCAGACAGAGGATTTGAAGTAACCGATGCAGTTATAGACGGTCCTCACTCTGTTATCTACGATGAAGCAGAAAATAGGCTTCACACGGTAAAGGCAATCCTTGCACTAACTATGTAAAAATAAAAACTTAAACTACAACCGTTTGGGGCTCACTTGAGCCCCAATTTTTAGTTTCATGGAACTTTTTAACACCTTACCGTATCTAATATGTGGAGGTGAAAGATGAAACGTAATATTATAATAATTGCAATTATAGTAATCATAACCATCCTTGTAAGCTATGTTGTCGGAAAATTTGCTTTTGGCTTGATTGATGTTCAAAAATATTCACTAATACCCCCTTCTTCAAAAAAATTTGAAGTGGAAACAAATGTAAAAGACGAATCGCTTTTGGAAAGGAAAGGACAAGCTTTTACAATTATGACAGGCACAGTCCAAAGTGGATATTCCGAAACTGCTTCCTTTGGCTTAAAGATTATAAAAAATGCAACAATTGATATATACGTTGATAAAGGCAAATTCCTCGAAACTTACAACACGATTGCATCACTTGTTTCACCAATTGGTGGGAGTGTAATTAACTCTTACTATTCAAAGGATAACGACATATATTCAGGATTTATTGAAATACTAATCCCAAAGGATAAGTTTGATTTCACAATAAACAAACTTGGGGAATTGGGCAACATATTAAATCTCAAAATCTCTTCAACTGACGTAACACAGGAATACGTAGATTTAAATTCAAGACTCAAAGTTCTTGATGCACAAAAAGAACTTCTCACATCATGGCTAAAACAAGCAAAAACAATTGATGATTTATTACGAATTCGCTCAGAGATTGAAAACGTTGAAAGCGAAATTGAACAAATTAAAGGAAGACTCAATTATATCGCACTAAACACTGACTTTTCAAAAATTGACATATACCTTAAAGAGGGCACTGCTCCAAAAACAATTACAACATCCATATTTGACAAAATAAAAGACTACCTAAAGGTACCTTTGAATGCATTTTTATATTCCGTCATTGGTTTGCTTGTAATTATTGCCTTCCTTATCCCTTGGGTCCTTTTAGGGTTTGGAATTTACTACCTTTTCAAGAAAATAAAAATTTCAAAAGTTTAGAAAGTAATAAGAATTTAGGGTTATATTTCTAAAATTGTTTTTAATATTTTCTTGAAGTCGTATAATTTTAAAAGGAGAAAATTGTGTTTGCAAAGATAATCCCTCAGAACGAAAAGATAAAGGAAAGAATCCCTTTTTAAAACTCATTTTTAGTAAAATATTTTAGAAGAAAAGCAAAATGAAAATAAAAACTTTTGAAAATTGGCTACGGAAAGCATCATGTATAATACAAGGTAAAGTAGGTGCCCTAAAACACAAAGATTATATCCTTCCCTTAATCTTCATAAATAGGCTTTCTGATGTTTTCGGAAATGAAATTGATGAACTTGTAAAAGAATATGGGAAAGACCATTCAAAAATTCATTAAGCAGGATTGCTTCCTTGAGCGTTTTTATTTTCCAAAAGAAGCCCACAAAATAAAAAGTAAAAATTTCTTTGAAAGAAAAAATAAGAGTAAAATTATAAAAATAAAATGGAGGACATATGATTATACAAAAATTTTCTGTTAACAATCACCCTATTCAAACGGTACTTTCATGGGTTTTGAGTAATGAAATTGCAGTGCCAGAAATCCAACGTCCATTTGTGTGGGATGCAATCCAAGTAAGAGACCTAATTGATTCTCTGTATCGAGGCTATCCAATTGGCTATCTTATAACATGGCAAAATCCAAACGTAAAACTGAAGGATGGTTCAACATCAAAAGGGAAAAAGATCCTTATCGATGGACAACAAAGAGTAACAGCCCTCATGGCTGCGTTGCTTGGTAGAGAAGTGCTTGATAAGGATTACAGAAAAAGAAGAATAATTATTGCATTCAATCCAATTGAACAGAGATTTGAGGTTTCCAACCCCGCAATCCAAAAAGACAAACAGTGGATACCAGATATATCAATGGTGTTTTCGCCCGAATTTAAAACACTTGAAAAGTTAAAGGAATACTGTGCAAACAATCAAGATGCAAAAGAAGATGACATTTTGAACGCTTTTGATTCACTAAAAAGTATCCAAAACATTCCTATTGGCTTAATTGAACTTAATTCGGAACTTGATATAAATGAAGTAACAGAAATTTTCATAAGGATAAACTCTTCTGGTGTTGTGCTAAGCCAAGCAGATTTTGCAATGTCAAAAATCGCAGTAGACGAAAAACATAGTGGAAATAACTTAAGAAAGGCAATAGACTATTTCTGCCACCTTGCGGTAACTCCTGAATTTTATAGTCAAATAAAAGAGAGTGATACTGAGTTTGTAAATACAGAATATTTTAGCAAGATGACATGGCTAAAGGACGATAGAGATGATTTATATGACCCATCATACACAGATATGCTAAGGACATCATTCACCTATAAGTTTAAACGTGGCAAGTTAGAAGACCTCGTTGCACTTCTTTCTGGAAGAGACTTTGAAACTCGACAGTACAAAGAAGAAATTGTTGAAACATCTTTCTTAACGCTCAAAGAAGGTATAATGAATTTCATGAATGAAAATAACTTCAAAAAATTTACGATGATTATTCGCTCTGCTGGATTTATTGATAGTTCAATGATTCGCTCTCAAACAGCACTTGACTTTGCATATGCCCTATATCTTCTTTTAAAAGAAAAAGGAATAAACCAATCAGTTGTTGAATCTTATGTAAGAAAATGGTTCGTGCTTTCTGTATTAACAAGTAGGTATTCTTCTTCACCAGAATCCGCTTTTGATTATGATATAAAAAGGATTGATTCCGATCCAATCAATTATATGGATAATGTGCTGCGTGCAGAACTTTCGGATAACTACTTTGAATTTGCATTGCCACAGCAGATGGACACATCCATAGGAAGTAGCCCAACGTTTAACGTGTTTCTTGCTGCACAGGTTAAAATGAACGATAAGGGATTTCTATCAAAAGACATTACAGTGAAGGATCTCATCTCAATAAAGGGAGATGTGCATCATATTTATCCAAGAAACTATCTAAGAAAACTCGGCTATAACAGGGGAATGTATAATCAGATTGCAAATTACGTTATGGCACAAAGCGAAATAAACATCTCAATAGGTGACAATGAACCTAAGAAGTATTTTGCAGAACTTAAAGAGCAATGCAATGGAGGAAAATTAAAGTATGGTGGGATTACAGATTTTGAAATGCTAAAAGAAAATCTTAAAATGAACTGTATTCCAATTGAATTGTTAGATACAGAGATGCGTTATGAGGACTTCCTAAATGAGAGAAGAAAACTCATGTCAAATAAGATCAGAGAATATTTCAAAACCCTATAGCATTGGAAGGTAAAAAGGAGGATAAATCCAATATGTTTGTGGAGGCTCAAAAAATATCGACCTTATAACAAACTCGTTAAGCAATACAAAGTGGGTGTGTCCCTAAATATGAATTGTGAGGATATGGTTAACAAATTATAAATTATCTTAAAAGACCTTTTACTTCAGATTACAAATCCAGTACGTATCTACATCAAAATATTCAAAAATTACCATAGCATTACTTAGAGAAAATAAATTAAGTGAATTGATTTCTATGCGTTTATTACATGGAGCAATAAAATTGGGCAAATCTACAATTTTTTAAACATCTTGTAAACTAAAAAGCCTCCTTGCCTCATCGCAAGGAGGTGAAGTATGAAGAAAGTATTGGTAGTATGCTTTTAATTATGAATTAGGGTGTTTTAACTTGTGGGACTTTTTCAACTCTTTCTTTTACTCTTGCTTCAAGATTAGAAACAATTTTGTTGTACTGATCCTGGGTGATCTTGCCGTTCTTAAGAGCAGTATCAAGGAATGCCTTTTCTTTTGTGACGATAAAGTTAATAAGATCTGCCTCAGTTTTCCCATGTTCAGTTGCAATAGTTGCAAGAGATTTGCCAGATTTAAGTTCTTCCTTAAGTTGGTCTAAGGTAAGTCCAAGGTAGTTTGCAATGTCCTCATTAAAACCAAATCTTAATCCTTTTTTGAAACCTTTCTTGAAGGCCTCCTTCAACTCTTCTTTTGTTGGAGGAGTACTTTCAACTCTTTCTTTTACTCTTGCTTCAAGATTAGAAACAATTTTGTTGTACTGGTCTTGTGTAATTTTACCACTCTTCAAGGCATCATCAAGGTATGCCTTTTCTTTTGTGACGATAAAGTTAATAAGATCTGCCTCAGTTTTCCCGTGTTCAGTTGCAATAGTTACAAGGGATTTACCAGATTTAAGTTGAGTTCTCAGTTCATCCACTGTTATTCCAAGATAATTTGCGATGTCCTGGTCAAGGTTGTACTTTACACCAAGTTTGAATCCTCTTTCAAATGCAGCCTTAAGTCTTTGAGCGAAGTTTGAGGTGCTACTTCCCGTGCCTGCACTAACAAACGCTACACTTCCCAAAACAAGCGCTAAAACAAGTGCAGAAACGATTAATACATTTTTTATTTTCATCCTTTTTCACCTCCATTGATTATTATAGACAAGATTGTGATAGAATTATGAAAAACTTAGATTAAAGCGATACTTTCAATTGGATTACTTTCAAAAAACTTTCGAGTTTCTTCGATATCGGCCATAACTTGATTTCTCAAATCTTGGACTTTTTCGTATTTTATCTCATCACGCAAGCGCTTTATAAAATAGAGACGTAAAAATTTCCCGTAAAAGTCATTTTCCACATCTAAAAAATGCGATTCAATTTTTACATTCTTTTTATCTTCAAAAGTTGGGTTAAAGCCGACATTTGTTACACCTTTCAAAAGAATGCCATTATAATTCCCTATTGTAATATAAACGCCATTTTTTGGAAGAAGTTTGTTGCCATTTTCGTAAGCAAGATTTGCCGTTGGGAATCCAAGGTGCCGCCCGAGACCTTTGCCTCTTTCAACAATACCCTGCACAAAATAAGGATGTCCCAAAAGACTATTCCCTTCCTCAATTTCACCACCCAAAATGAGGTCATGAATAAGTGAGCTTGAGACTGCAACACCATCTTTTAAAACCTTATTTACAATGATCACTTCAAAATTGAAAATTTTTCCAAGTTCTTTGAGGGTATTTACATTGCCTTCTTTTTTATGGCCAAATCGAAAATTTTCCCCAACGATAACAAGTTTACAGTTGAGAGTTTTAACAAGTTCTTTCTTCACAAATTCCTCCGGGGACATTGTCATAAGGTCCTCCTCGAGGTTTGCAATGTATATATTTTCCACGTCAAGTTTCTCAAAAATGTATAATTTTTCGTTAAGCGTTGTAAGAAGTTTTCTTTTTGCTTCTTTTATTGGGTGGTTTGAGAATGTGTAAATAACAGGGCAGAGATTTTTTTCGTCACTTTTGCCTAATAATTGAGAAATAAGTGCCTTATGCCCAAGGTGGACACCATCAAACATGCCAATTGCAATGGCAGTCTTTTTTGAAACAGGCTTATGGAATTCTATTATCTTCATCGATTACGACCCTTGGTTTCAAAGTGCCTTTTATCTCACCGATGCCAATTAAATTGTAAGTTTTATCAAGGACGATTGCGTTGTCTAATGACTCTAATTTTCCTAATTTAAAGGATGTTCCATCAATTATTATCATAGGCATATCGATTACTGCTTGCGGAGGCACAAGTCCCTTTGAAAAATCACCTCGCTTCAACCTATTTATTGTCGTTGTGAAATCAATTGAAAGGTTACCGATCTTCGTGCGTACAATTGCAGAAAGAGTTGCAGGTACACCCAACGCAAGACCAAGTTCGTATGCAAGAGAGCGCATATAAGTACCAGAACTTGAAGTAACCTTTAAAACGAGTTTATTATTTTTAAAACCCATGTATTCAATTCCAAGAATTTCAACATCTTTGAATGTTTCAATAAAGGTTTCCTTTCGTGCAAGTTTGTAAAGTTCAATACCTTTGAGTTTTCTTGCAGAGAAAAATGGTACCCGTTGTTTTATTTTTCCGGTAAATTTCGGAAGAGTTTTAAGAATATCCTCTTCTTTTACTAAAACATCTCCTTTTTTTAAAACTTTTCCTGTGATGTCCCACGTGTCTGTTTCAATTCCAAAGGTAATTTCAATTACATATTCCTTTGTTTGAAGGTTTACATATGGTAAAAGCCTTGTGTATTTTCCCAAAGCAACGAAGAGCAAACCTGTTGCCATGGGGTCAAGAGTGCCAAGGTGACCAATCCGTTTTTCTCCTAAAACCCTTGATATCTCGTTTAAAAATTTCCTTGATGTAATACCATAAGGCTTAGAGATTAATAAGAAAGCGTTTGTCAACTTTTCCATTTTTTATTTCGATTCCTTCGGCTTTAAGAAGTTTTTCTTTAAGCGTTAACCCACCTGAAAATCCGTGAAGCCTTAAATTTCTATCAATAACTCTGTGGCAGGGGATAAGGACAGGTATAGGATTTTTTGAGAGAGCAGAACCTACGAAACGCGCATAGTCATTTGTATTAAAAACTTTTTTGGAAATCTCTCCATATGTGGTAACCGTTCCATACGGGATTTTGTAAACAGTTTCAAGAATTAGGCGAATTGAAGGGTCAATTTTTTCAAAATCAATGAAAAAAACGCTTCTTCCTTCTTTAAGCAATTTCAAAAATTCAGCAAGAAAATCAATATTATTTTCCTTGCATGTCTTTAAAAACTCAATTTTGTATATCTTATTTCCGTCAGTATAAACTTTTAGAGGGATTTCTTCGTAGCAAATTTTGTAGTTCATCAGTATATTTTAACCTCAATACTTGCTGGCGTAATTGTTTGAAGAATAACATTTTGCGGCAATCCCGAAACAACAACAGGAAGTGTATAAGAGCCAGTGCTAAGGGATGATGCATCGATAGTACAACTAATCATATCAGATGTGATAGAATCAATAACATCTTTAAAGCCACTAATAACAACATTTATGTTTTCTTGAGAAGCACTATACTGTTTACCTTCAGCAACAAGCACCTTCACCTGAACTGTCAATGTCTTTGAGACAATTGGGCTTACTTCAACTGTTATTTTACAGGTATTAATAGGAAAAGTTACTTTATCAATTGGAGTAAGTTTTACAGTGAAATCTGTTTTGGCAGTTATTTGTGTTAAGTCAATCGGATCAGTTGAAACATTTTTTATGTTTGTAATTACACTAATTGGGCCTGAAATAGTGACAACAGATGGGCTTACAGATACTGATCTAACGCCAAACCCCTGAGGTGGTGCGTTTCTAATAATAGGTATTATCGGAACAGTAACTATACTATTATCCTCTGAAACTTTTACCTCAGCAACAACGGAAGACGGATTTAAATAGACATTTTTTAAGGTTGTTCCATCTATAGTTTCAACTTGGACTGGCAATATAAGAGTTGTGTTTTCTTTGATCTTTGAAACATCAATGGAAATATATACCCGCCTTATTTTTGAAAGTTCAGAGTTTGGCCCAAATGCAATAACAGAACTTGGTGAAACCAACGGAAGTGATGGGAAAAATTGTGTTGTTTGTGAAGAGTTTATGAATTCTGAAACTATTGGAAATTTTTTACTTGAAATACTTTCAAGCATTACCCTTATTTTGTCGGGAGAAAATGATTTAACTCGTATAACAGATGAAGGCGGTGAAATTTCAACATCAACTAGGAAATCGCCTTCTTTTTTGTTTGATAAGTCGACTGTTGCAATAAAATCTGAGTCTTTTAATCCAAGAATAACTTTACTTGGTCCTTCTGCAACAACGGAAATCGTTGGAAGATCATTTGATATGTATGATTCACTTGAAACATTTATAGGGACAACAGGAACATTTTTGAAGGTTTTTGTAATGACTGGACCCTGTGTTATGCTTACATAGTACCATAGTCCTACTGCAAAAAATACTGCAATCACTTTTATATTGAAAATCTTGCTTAAAAATTTCATCCTTTTTTCACCTTATCCTTTGCTTTTAAGACCGGCCTAATCATCACTAAAAGCATACCTCTTAATTCAAGAGGGCTTAGATAACGGGTAAGTTTTCCACGCACGGCAAGAGAAATTATTCCAGTCTCTTCTGATACAACGATAGCAATAGCATCACTTTCCTCTGTTATGCCACATGCTGCCCTGTGGCGAGTTCCGATATCCTCTTTTTCAAGTTCTTTGTCCATAGAAAGAGGAAGCACACATCGTGCTGCTGCAACTTTATCACCTCTTATTATCGTTGCACCATCGTGAAGAGGTGAATTTGGAAAAAAAATTGTTACAAGAGTTTCGGACTTCACCTTTGCACCAATTTCAACACCAGTCTCCATGTATTCAGAAAGAGGCACTTCTCTCTCTATTACGATAAGTGCACCAATTTTATTCAAGGACATTGTATTTACGCCTTTCACAATTTCTTCAACGATACTTCTATAATCTTCTTCCCCTTCCAATGGTTCTTGGAGTTTTATGTTCTTTCCAAGACCCGTAAACCATTTTCTTAATTCTGGTTGGAACACCACAACAAGAAGATACGGAAGAAACATAAAAGAATAGGTAATTAAATTGCTTGCAAGAAAGTGAAGTGTCGTTAAACCAATCTTATCAGATAGATAAGATACCAAAAATACACCGATAAAATACAGAGCGATACCCTCAGCAAGTTGAAGGGTCCTTGTGTTTTGTATCGCCCTTAAAATAACGTAAAAAATTAAACTTACAATCAGAATATCGATTACGCTTAGAATAATTGTCTTTGTGCCTATATCCTTAAATGTGTTTATCAATATCTCCATATCAACATATTTTCTCATAAAATTTATTTTTTGCAAGGGTATTGAGCCTATACAATTTAACGAAGCGCTTCTCATAACAAAAAGAACAATTGCATACGGAAGGACAATTAAAATAGAAGACCCGATTATTAAAAAGTAATTTATGCGAAACTCATTATGCAAGACTTCCCTTCTTTTTGTAGAAATAACTAAAAACTAAATAGAACAAATAAAATTAATTCAAAGAAGCACAAATAAACAATTGGAGTAATAAGACTTGAGGCTTATTTATCAATAAGTGTTTTGTAAAAATTGCCCTCCTTAAAAAGTTATCACAAAAGCACCCAAATTTACTAAGAAAATACCTAAAAACTTCAATGTACTAATAACCTCTGAATACCAAACGCTATCGTAATCAAGGTAATGGAAGCTGAAGAAAACGTGCAATTATATAAACAAGGGATAGATACCATAATTATATGAGATGGAAAGCGAAAACCAGTAGATATTATTTGCAATCCAGCTTAAAATAATAAAAAAGAATGCGAAGGTGTTTAGCTTGAATTTTTCAATGTAGATAAAACGAGTTTATCAATGCCTCTTTTTAAAAGAAAATTCCATATCGAGTGAAGAAACCCCGATAAAACTACAAGCAAAAACTAAAAAGACTCTCCATAAGACTATTATATAGGAGTTTACCTCAAAAGGTGACTTTTGTATATAATAACACTATGAAAAGGACTCAAACACCAGAGGTTGCTTCAATACTATTCGCTCTTGCAAATGTTTTAAGTAAGCTTTTAGGCTTTGTAAGAGACCTATTCTTGAGCAATTACTTCGGTGTTTCCAAAAGTGTTGATGCTTTATCTACAGCGTTACCTGTTAATTCAATTTTTCAGAATTTGATGTCCTCTGCAATCGTTGTATCTTTTATTCCACTTTTTCTTGAAGAGCTTGCAAATGATAGAGAAAAGGCTGAAAAAGACCTAAGCGCACTTTTCAACTTAATTTTCGTCGCATTTCTAATTTTAGCCATTGCTTTAATGGTATCTTCAAATGCTCTTGTAACTATACTTGCGCCTGGATTTAAAGAGGACACACTTAAAATCCTCACCGCAAAACTCGTAGACTTTGTTTCAATATCTGCATTCCTATGGGCTGTTGTCGGATTTCTTTTTGGTGTTGCTCAGTCAAAAAAACACTTCTTCATAACTGCAATAACACCTCTTCTTGCAAATGTGTTTACAATTTTAGGACTTGTATTCTTTCACAAAACACTTGGGATATATTCGTATGTATTGGGAATGAATATTGGCCTTCTCATACAATTCCTAATAATGGTTTATTACTCAAAAAAGTTCCTTAATTTGAAATTTGGCATATATTTCTCTGTAAGCAAAAACCTTTTAAGAAACCTTTTTGTGCTATCATTACCCCTAATTCTTTTACAACTGACAAACTACTTCGTAACGCTTTTTTCAAATAGGATTGCTTCCACCCTTTCAGAAGGAAGTATTGCATCAATCCAATATGCAAACAAATTAAGACAACTTTGGGTAAGTTTACTCACAGTGCCAATTGCAACGGCTTATTACCCATTTTTATCAGAGGCTGCAATAGCATGTGATTTTGGGAAGCTATCAAGCATTTTCAGAAGAAGCACTGAATTTGCTCTCATTCTTGGGATTCCCGTTACCGTTATTTCGTTTGCATTCGCAAATCCAATTGTACAGGTCGTTTTTAAAAGAGGCGCTTTTAACGAAGAGGCAGTAATGCTTACAACATATGCTTTCAAATACTTCTCGATAGGCATTTTTGCGTTAATGATTACAATCCTTGCTATGAGAGTACTTTACGCCCTAAAAGAAATGTATCTTGTGCTTTTTATTTCGGTTATTATTGCTGGGATTAATATTGCACTTTTTTATCCTCTTGTTAAGATGTTTGGACATGCGGGAATACCGCTTGCAATAAGCATTGGGCTTATAGTTGAAGCGATCGCTTTTTTAATTGCGCTTGAAATAAAAACTTCCATAAAACTCAAGGAATTTTTCCTCTCAATTGTAAAAATTACAATTCCAAGTTTATTAAGCGTCATTTTAATGTATTTTATTTATAGTGTAGTAATAAAATTCATTCACAATACAAAAACCTTTAATGTGCTTATTTCGTTTGTTGGAAGCGGCTTCATATTTCTCCTCTCATATGTTGCTTTACTAAAAGTTTTTAAAGTAGAAGAACTTGATACAATAATAAGGATTTTCAAAAAATAGACATATATAAAAACTTTTGGTAAAATAAAGTATGGAAAAGTTTGATATTGAAGATATTAATAAGAATAGATATGTTGCAGCCATTAGCTATGTTTCGATTCTCTTCATTCTCCCGCTTTTGCTTGTAAAAGATAGTCCATTTGTTAAGGAGCATACAAAACAAGGCTTTGTGCTTTTCCTTTTTGAAATATTAGGTTCAATAATCTACTATTTCCCAATTTATGGCAGAGTTTTAGGTGGTGTAATTCTTGTAATTTGCCTTATAATTTCGGTCGTTGGATTTTTAGTTGCTCTTACAGGTGGTTTTATAGAATTTCCGGTAATTTACGACCTTACAAGAGAAATCAAAATCTAAACCTCAACACTTACAGTAATACTCGCAACTGCCATAATAATTTCGGTGTTTTTATCGTTAAATTCCTCCATGATTGCTCCATAATCAATTAAGCCACCTTTTACAACCTTAATAGAAAGATTTTTCTTTATTGGAAACGCCTCAGTGAGCCGATTTATATCAACACTTTCTGGATAAGGCACACCCAATAAGGCATCTATTTTAAAGTCCTTTATGTTTATTTCAAGAAGTCCAATGATATAAACACGAGAAATTGCATCTTTAACGGCTTTAATGCAAGCATTCGTTGGATCCTGTCCATGAGAATCAACACCAAATCCAAATTCCATAACAAATCTTTTGTACTCTCCCATCTTCGCCTCCTTATTTAGATAATCGCCATATTATTGTATAATTAGAAAACGATTTAAAACAAAATTGTTTATTGAATGAATCAATTTATCGAAATAATTACTGTCAAACAAACTTATAGTTAATTATTTGGAGTAGGGACAGAACCTTCTGAGGTTAAGTATTTTGCAAACAGATGCACCAGTTACACCGTAGAATATCACAGGTTTACCTGCACTAATATACTTTTCAATTGTACCATTTGCCACCGTTGACCCAGTTGCAACAATCAAATCGCACCAGGAAATTATCTCTTCCTCCTTATCTTGTCCAAAAATTTCAAGACCATATTTTTTTGACCCTATGTTGTCTTCGTCAAGATCAATTACTCTAATTTCAAATTTATCCTTAAATGCGCTTATCATTGCAGGCTGAAAACCGAAAAATGCAATTTTGGGTTTTCTAAAATTTTCAGAAATATACCTCACAAAACTATAAGAACATAATTCTGGTTCGTTATTTTTGCAGTGTTTTGTTCCCTCGACAATTCCAAAATGTCGCAATATTGCATTAAGACTCGCTATAAAAAAGGCTCTGTTTTTATTATTTGTAAGAGGAAACCGCAAAAGATCTCTAACTGTTCCTTTAAAATTACCTGGTTCATCTGTAAATGCTTGCCCTTTGCTTCCTTTAAAACTTGCTTCAATCATAACTTCTTTCCCTTTCAGTATTGGAAAATCATTCCTTTCAGGATTACCAATTGCTTCTTCCTTAGTGAGTGGTCTTATACTTACAACATCGATATCTTCGTCCATGATATTATGATCCTTTGCAAATTTTTCTAAAAATTCTTTCAAAAATTCGTATATATTACTCATTCTTCTTTCCTCCTTATATTATTTCTGATCTAACATTCCGCCTATACCCCATGCGGCAATCTCACTTTTCTTTACTTTGGCACCTATAAGCAATCGAGGTAGAATAAAATCCAAAAAGGAATTTTTATAATTTATAAACCCAGCAGAAATTCCTAAAACAGGTGTATTCCCAATCCAGCTAATTATACTCATTGTTGCGGGATTCACAGGGATACCGTATTTTATAATTTTGCCACCTGCCGCTTTTATCCCTGCCCTCGTGTTATCATCAGGGTCAGGACCCATTCCTCCGGTTAAAATGACAATTTCTGCTCCTGCTTCTATTGAATACAAAATTGCGTTTTTAATGTACTCCTTGGAATCGGGAACAATCGTGTTATAAATCACTTCAACCTCAAAATTTGCCAATTTTTCCTTCACCTTAAAAGATGCTGCATCCTTTACAAGACCTGAATATATCTCGTTTCCCGTAACTATCACTCCTGCTTTTTTACATTGAGGCTTTAGAATGTCCAAGATATAGCCGTGCAACTGCTTTGTCTTTAAAACATTTTGAAGAATTCTTTTATACAAATCTTTCCTAATTTCAAGTTTTGTAATCTTAAACTTCGCTATAATTTCTCCCTTAGAAACAAGCGAATAAGTTTCCCGAGTCGTTAATATAATTTCACTATACATATTAAGTTTAGTTATGGCTTTTTCATTAACAATTAATATTCCGCTTTCTTTTGACTTGATGTAAGCCCAGCCTTCACTAGGACCATCAACATAAAGATTATTTGAAATTATAGAATTAGCGATTTCAATAGATGCGTGGTCCTGGTGTAAGTGGCGTTCATCTTCAAAATAAACCCAGATGTATTCCTTTCCGGCTTTTTTCAATTCGTTAATATCTTTTTCTTCAACTATGTGACCCTTTTTAAAAATAGGCCCTTTGTACTCATTTGGTATGATTTTTGTAATATCCGCACCGAGCATTAGCCCAACTGCTTTTTCTACCTTAACTCTTTTCAACATGATTAATCACCACCTCTAAATCTTCTTTCATTATGAAGATAAGGAATATATAAACTATAACTTAAAGGATTTGCATCTCTATTTAAAGAGTTGTTAATCATTTGGAAATCTTCAAAGATATCCCCCTTTTTCAGTATTGCTAACGCAACCTTTTCGCTTTTCGATTTCATTATCTCTGAAAAAACACCAACAGTTTCTATCTCACCATTCCTCATTATGGCAATCCTTTCTGACATATAATAAGCCTCACTTAAATCATGAGTAACATGTAAAACGGTTATTTTGAATTGTTGTTTCACCAAAAGCAAAAGATCCCAAACTGACTTCTTTATCTCCGTATCCAAAGACGATGTGGGCTCATCAAGCAAAAGTAGCTTTGGCTTTTTAACTAATGCTCGCGCAAGGGCTACTCTCTGTTTTTCTCCTCCTGAAAGAGTGCTCGGGTGTCTTTCCAGAAGTTTTTCTATGTTAAGAAATTCTATAACTTTTTTATCGAGTGGAACCTTTCCAAGCGTAATATTTTCAAGAACCGAAAGATGAGGAAAAAGTAAATAATCTTGGGGCACAAATCCAATTTCTCTATCCTTTGGCGTCATTCTCGTTATATCCCTGCTTCCAAAAATAATTTTACCAGAACTTGGAAAGTACCTCCCCGCCATTGTTTCAAGTAAAGCAGTTTTACCTGCACCTGAATTTCCTAATATGATAAAATACTCCTCGTCAAAAATTTTAAGGTTAATATTTTTAAGGTAAAAGTTCCCAATTTTCACGTTCAAGTTCTCAATATATAGCATAATTTTTAAAAACCCTCCTTACTAAAATGTGAATTAAAAAGGAAATGAGCACCATGATAATTCCTGCACTAATTGCAAGGTTCATATCGTAGGAGTTAACACCCAAGAAGACCGCAATTGGAAGTGTTTCTGTTTTCATTCTTATAGCCCCTGCAAGCATGACTGTCGCTCCAAATTCAGAAATTGCCCTACTCCAGCCCAAAATCAAACCCGCAACAATCCCCTCTTGTGCCATAGGGAAGATTATCTTCACAAAAATCTCAAAATCATTTAGTCCCATTGTTTGACCTATAAACTCATACCTTTCGCTTATTTTAGAAAAGGCAACCTCAATGTTTTTTTCGACAAAAGGAGTAATAACAATAAACTGCGCAAAGATAACACCAAGAGGAGTGAATACGAAACTTATATTAAACTTATCAAGTAATTTTCCAAACGGACCTCCAAAGAGAATTAAATACATAAGTCCTATTACAAGGGGCGATAACGAAACAGGTATATCGAGCAAATTTTGAACAAAAGGCTTTCCGAAAAAGTTTTTTCTTGCAAGAAAGTATGCAACTGGTAGGGAAAAGAAGAATGACAAAAAAAGTGATACGATGGAAGTCATTAAAGAAAATTTTATAGAAAAAATAAATTCGCGACTCTGCAATGTTTTCAAGAGCTGATATGGAGAAATTTCAATAAATAGAACAATCAAACCTGAAATAATTATTATTAAAAGTATTAGCAACAAAAATTTTTGTAAAGTCTCAAATATTTTCATTGCTTTATTATTCTGTAACCATATTTTTCAAAGACCTTTAAACCTTCATCTGACAAGACAAAATTCATGAATTTTTCAGATGCACTCTTATCTACTGTCGTTTTTAATATCGAAATAGGAACTGCCTCAATAACAAGATATTGCTTCTCAATAGGTATCTCTTGAATATTTTCACCAAATTGTGCACCTAATGTTTCCCAAACTATTGATGCATCAATATCAGTTTTGTCTACATCCAGAACAAGTTTACTCACAGAACCTTCCCATACAACGACATTTTTCTTAACTTCATTGTATATATTCGCCTTTTCGAGCATTTTCTTTGACACTATTCCTATTGGCAAAGATGATTCGTCCCCTAATGCAAGTTTTAAGCCGCTTTTTCGTAAATCAAGTAATCCCATTATATTTTTAGGATTGCCTTTCTTAACAATTATTGTAGGCACATGGTAAGCAAACTTTACGCCTTTTAATATAAGACCTTCCTCTACTGCCTTTTGATAATGACTCATCCCACCGGGTATAAAGATATCACCTTTTTGTGTGCTCTGTATCTGTGCAAGTAAAGTGCCACTTCCTGCATAAATAACGTCAAACTTTACTCCAGTTTTATTGGTGTACATTTCTGTAATTTCATCCAAAGGACCTTTAAGACCAACACCAGCGTAAATCATGATATGAGTTGTGCTTGTCTTTGTACAAGAAACAAGGACTAAACTTAAAAGCATTAGTAGAACTACTAAACTTATTTTTTTCATACTACCTCCTTAATCTATGGCATTTTTATGGTTATAATTATATACATTTTTTTGTTGGTGTCAAGATTTTTGTATTGAGACCTACTCAAAAAGAGAACAGGTTAAAAAGAATTAGTGAAGAAGTCTAAAGAAAGGCAAAGTTGGAGGTTTTATGAGTAAATCCATCAAGAGAGAAATGCTGTGATAAGAAAAGAGACAACAATATACATGAAGCAAACAAAGATTGGGAAAGCAGGATGCTTGATGAATTTGTAAAACTCACAGGATATTCAAGATGTTATGCATCATATGTGCTAAGATCGTATGGAAAGAAAGTTGTTGTTGATTTGGAAAACGGAAAAGGGAAATGTATTAATAGGAGATGACCTGTATAGTGGTAAAAGACTTAAGATAAAAAAAGGAAAAAGTATACAGTGAAGAAGTCTTCAATGCCCTTGCATATCTATGAAAGATGTCTTATTGTCTATAAGGAGAGATTATAAAATTGCTTAAAAAAGATTAGCGATTATAAATGGTTAAAATTTAGATGAGGCGACCAGATAATAATTCATATAATTTGCTGAACGGATTACAGATTACAAAGGATTAAAAAATTAAATGAAGCAATACAGAGCAATTTATAATAATCTTAACAGAGGCAATTGATTGCCTCTGTTAAGATATTTTACATCAAATATTAGAAAATAAGAGATCCTACTTGGTAAAATAAGACAGCAACAGAGTAGCCAACAATCAAACTAAAAATTATCGAAAATACCGCCCACTTTATGGAGCCTGTTTCTCTATAAATTGCGCCAATTGTTGCAAGACAAGGAATATAGAGTAAACTCATAACCATAAAAGAAAAGGAGGAAAGAGGAGTAAAAAGTTTCTGCAATACTAAAGGAATATTTTCTTCTCCTCCAAAGAGTGTTCCAAAGGTGCCAACGACAAGTTCTTTTGCTATTATACCAAAAATTAAAGCAACGCTTGCCTGATAAAAACCAAATCCCGCTGGTTTAAGAATCGGAGCAAAGAATAAGCCTATTCTCCAAAGATAGGATCCCTCAAGTCCTTCGCCATGATTAAGAGGAAACGTAGAAAGTAACCAAATAACAACTACACCTGCAAAAATAATTGTGCCTGCCTTCCTAAGAAATTCTCTACTCCTCTCCCAACTGTGAATTAAAATCCCCCTAAGGGAGGGTAATCTATACGGAGGAAGTTCCATTACAAGAGGTGAAATCGGTCCTCTAAGAGAGGGGATTGCAAATTTCAGAAATTTTGCTGAAATGATAGCAACGATAATTCCCAAGGCATAAAGAGAAAACACAACTACCCCTTGGCTTTTAGTAAAGAAAATGCTTGTGAACATAATATAAACTGGTAGCCTTGCACTACAAGACATAAATGGATTTATTAAAATGGTAAGCAGTCTGTCTCTTTCTTCTGGTATAGTCCTTGTGGACATAATGGCAGGTATATTACATCCAAAACCAAGTATTAAGGAAATAAAAGACCTTCCTGGTAAACCTATTACATACATTAATTTATCAATTACAAAGGCTGCTCTTGCCATATATCCTACATCCTCAAGGAAAGACAAAAACATAAACAGAAGAAAAATGTTCGGAAGAAACACAAGAACCGACCCAATACCGCTTATTACTCCATTTGAGATAAACGAAGAAAGTAACGGAGGGAGAGAAATCTTTTCGATTAATCCTGAAAGCAGTGAGAAAAACTGATCTAAGTAGTCAGCAAAGAACCCCCCAATTTTGAAAGTTAACTCAAATGTTAGATACATAAAAAGTGCAAAAATAGGAATACCAAGATACTTATTAGTCACTACTCTATCAATCTTATCTGATAGTGTTAATCTTTCATCTATTGATACAAGTTTTTTTGTTGATTGCTTTAGTATGCTTTCAATATAACCATAACGATATTCAATTATTTTTTCTTCAATGTCAACTTTAAAATTCCTTTCAAATTCTGATGACTTATAAGCAACAAAGTCAATTACATCACCAAAGCCATTATTTTTTATCTCTTCGATAACTTGTGGATCGCCTTGTAAGAGGCTCAGGGCGGTAAAGCGCCTATTAAGAGGTGTCGCTAATGATTTTAATTTATTTTCAACTTCAAAGATTAATTCTTCAATATCTTCACCATAGTCTATTCTAAGAGGAGTTTCACCTAATGTACTTGCCTTTAAAATTGCATTTTTAAAATCCTCAATTCCTTCATTTTTAATAGCAGATGTTAACACAACGGGAACTTTAAGAAGATTTTCCATTTGCTTATTATTTATGTCAATTTTTCCTTCAATCATATCAACCATGTTAATATCCAAGACCACGTTAGCACCAAGTTCTCTAACAAGGACAAACAAGTATAAACTTCTCAAAAGATTAGTCGCATCAGCAATAACAATAACAACGTCAGGCTTTTCTTTTATAATAAAGTCCCTTGCAATACGCTCATCAATGGAAAATGAAGTCAAACTATAAGTCCCAGGTAGATCTGTACAAATAATTTCGTAATCTTTAAATCTTAGTTTCCCTTCTTTCTTTTCGACAGTTACTCCAGGCCAATTTCCAACGTGAGCGTGTCCTCCTGTAAGTGCATTAAAAATCGTTGACTTACCCGAATTTGGATTACCCATAAGAGCAACCCTTATTGTCTTTCTTTCTTGTGCTATGGCTTCTTTCATTACATTCCTCCCTTCTTTAAATCTTCCTCACGATTATCTTTGAGGCAAGTCCTCTTCCGATAGCAAGCCTCATGTTTCCAATCCCAACAACCAAAGGACCTCCTGAATTGGAAATAAGCTTAATTTTTACACCGGGAATTATGCCCATCTCTTTCAGCCTTAAAGTGGCGTCTAAACCAGTTAAAACCCTTTCAACAATAAATTCATCTTGTGGTTTTCCGAAAATTAACGACATCATATCCTCTCAACCAAAATTTGCTCTGCTTCACTTTTTCTTAATGAAAGATGGTAGTCTAAGATAAGCACCTCAATAGGATCACCCAATGGTGCAAGTCGCTTAACCTTTACAACTGTTCCTGAAGTTGCGCCCATTGAAAGTAATTTACTTTTTAATTTACCAGCTTCATCTTTAATTGAGACTATCTTTCCACTCTCTCCAACCTTTAAATCAGCCAACGTTAAAGGCATTTTTTCCTCCTTTCCCTCTTTATTTAAATGGGTTGTTTTAACAAATTTAACTATTGCATCGAAAGTTTCGTTGGAAATATCATGCTCAATTTTATGAGCATCTCTAATTGCAATCTCTGGTTTAACGCCAAGAACATCTACTAAAAACGAAAGAAGTATCTTTTTCTTCTCGTAAATTTTTCTTGCTTGCTCCAACCCATAATCGGTAAGCACAATATAACCACGAGCCTTATGTACTAAAAAATTCTTTTCTGCAAGTGTTTTTACCGCCTCAAGTGCCGAAGGTAGAGTAACTTTTCTTTTTCTGGCTAAATCAACAAGTCTTACGATGCAATCCCTCTGCGATAACTCTAAAAGATCCACAAGATAATCTTCAAGACTCTCACTTAGTGAAAATTCCATAATTTCCTCCTTTTGCATTGAAGCTGCAATTTCCTCTTAATGGACAGTTTTTACAAGTATGGAGTTTTAAAGTTGCTAAATTCAAAAAACTAAGCCTTCCTTCTCGAGATAATTTATCAACAATCTTTTTAATCTCCCTTCCTTGAACTCCAGTTAGGAGTTCAAGTTCTCTTAAATTAAAAATTCTTTTTTTGTAAACAAGGTAATAAATAAGTTCAATCACTCTTACCTCCAAATATGCTTACCTAATTTTATTAGGCTAACCTAATTATATAGAAAAATTGAAAAAAATCAACAGCAAAATTTCTGAGTAATTCCATGTATAATATAAAATAAATAGAGGTGATATGATGAATCTTCGAAAATTTGGAAAAACTGATGAATACCTATTTCCTCTTGGATTTGGCACAATGAGATTGCCTGTAATTGGTGGCGATAATTCAAAAATCAATACAGATGAGGCAATAAAAATGATACGCTACGCAATTGACAATGGTATTAATTACATTGATACGGCGTATCCATATCATGGAGGCAATTCGGAAATTGTGGTTGGGCTTGCTTTAAAGGATGGATACAGAAAAAGGACAAATATTGCAACAAAACTTCCAACATGGCTTATAAACGAAAGGGGTGACCTTGATAAATATTTCTTTGAACAGCTTAAGAAACTTCAAACAGATTATGTAGATTTTTATTTACTCCACACCCTCGACAAAGGGCTATTCCAAAAAATGGTTGAAGTAGATGCAGTATCATGGGCAGAGAAAAAAATAAAAGAAGGATATATTCGTTACCTTGGATTTTCTTTTCATGATGAGTTTCCCGTATTTAAGAGCATTGTTGACTACTATCCAAAATGGACATTTGCACAAATTCAGTTAAATTACCTTGATACTGAATATCAGGCAGGATTAAAAGGCTTAAAATATGCACACGAAAAAGGGCTTGCAGTAATCATAATGGAGCCTTTAAGAGGTGGCGAACTTGCAAACATGCCACCCCAAGTTGAAGAAATATTCAAAAATGCAAATCCAAATCGTCCAATTGTTGAATGGGGATTTGACTTTTTGTGGAATATGAAAGAAGTTTCACTTGTTCTAAGTGGAATGAGCACAATAGAACAAGTAAAAGAAAATATCGAATTTGCAAAAAGAGCATATATAGGAATGCTTTCAGATTCAGAACTTAAAGCTTACACAAAGGCTTCTAACTTGATTCATGAATTGCGTCCTATTGGTTGCACTGGGTGTGGCTATTGTAAACCTTGCACTGTGGGGATTAATATTCCTGAGATTTTTGATATATACAACAAAGGGTATCTTTTTGGAAATATTGAACGAGCAAAAAGAAAGTATGCTTTTTCTAAAGTTAAAGTAACGGAGTGTATAGCATGTGGTAAATGTGAATCTCAGTGCCCACAAGGACTTCCAATTATAGAACTTCTTAAGAAAGTGCATAGGGAACTTGCAGAAACATGATAAAAAACTGCTCTCCTCAAAATCTCGTCAAGAAATCCATTGTTGAAGCAAACCTTAATCTTGCAATTTTTATGGATAATGAACTTATATACTCGGACACAATGACAGGAATTTCGCCCATATTTAATTTTGTAAAAGAAAACCTCAATAATCTTAAAAATCTAAAAAACCTATATATAGGGGATAGAATAGTTGGCAAGGCAGGAGCAATGCTTATTTCGCTTTTAAAGCCCAAGTATGTTTATGCACACATTTTAAGCAAAAGTGGAAAAGAAATTCTTGAAAGGTATAAAATCGACTTCGAATTTGACACCTTAACAAACTATATCATAAATCGGGATAAAACAGGTTTATGCCCTTTTGAAAATGCTGTATTAAACGTATCCGATCCGCTTACCGCAATATCAATTATTGAAGAAACTCTTAAAAAACTTAAAGAGTCAAAAACTTAGGACTCTATTTAAGGAAGGCTTTCAAGATATTCTACTATTTCCTTGATAATATATTCAGGCGTTGATGTGCCCGAAACAATGCCAATTTTTAGACACCGTGATATGTCAAACTTTCTTAGTTCGTCTACGTCCTCAACAAATAACGCATTTTCATTTATCCTTTTTGCAATTTCGTAAAGCCTGTTTGTGTTTGCAGAGTGTTTACCACCAACAACAACCACACAATCAACAGATTTTGCTAAAACCTCGGCTTCTTCTTGACGCTTTACTGTCTCTGGGCAAACTGTATCAAAAAACCTAAATTCAAAGGCGTGCTTCAGGAAAAATTGGGAAACATCAATTGAAAGTCCTCTTGAAACAGTAGATTGAGATACAAGAGCAATTTTAGAGAAGTATTCTTTTTCAAATTGTGCAAGTTCTTCCAAATCTGAAATTACAGCAAAAAGACTTTCTCCTGCAGTTTCCTTAAGTACTTTCGTTTCTCTATGACCTTTTTCTCCGACAATAACAATTTTGTAACCTTCGCTTTTAAGTTTTTTAATAATATTTACAGTCCTTATAACAAAGGGACATGTCACATCGATAATTTTTTTGAATCGACTTTTTAGATTTTCCACTTCAATGTCAGTTGCACCATGTGCAGGAAGAATTACAATTTCGCCAGAGTCGTTTGGATTTAAAATTTTCACACCTAATGCTTCTAAGCGTGCCATTTCTCTCTCGTTATGGAGGATTGAGTCAACAGTAAACACACCTTTGGATTGTCTTGCTAAATTTTCGACAATACTCACCGCTCGTTCAACACCAGAGCAAAAACCAAAAGATTTTGCGACTATGATAGTTCTTCTGCCTTTGTTATGCATTCCTGTATTTTCTCCATAAGATACCCTGTCGCCTTGTCGTAATAGTCCTTGTCTTTTGAATTGAAAATTTTGTAAGGTTCTATCGGTTCTCCAAAATATACAGCAAGTTTTGTTCTCTTTATATGTATGAACCTTCTTCCAAGCCCTACAATACCGGCAGGTACGATGGGGACTTTTGAAACAGTTGAGAAATAAACAGCGCCTCTCTTGCCTTTAAGAAGTTCGCCTGTTTTTGAACGGGTTCCTTCAGGAAAAAGAAGTAAAGGGCAACCTTTTTGAAGTACCTCTACCGAAAGTTTTATGGAGGTTAGTTCCGGTTTTTCACGATTTACAGGAATCCCACCAAGCGACCTTAAAATTATCCCAAAAATTTTATTTTCAAAAAGTTCTTTCTTTGCAAATGAATACATCCTTTTAGGTAAGGCAACCCCAATAAGCGGTATGTCAAGCCAATGTGTGTGATTTGGTGAAACAATGTATCCCCCATCCTTTGGCAGATTTTCCGTTCCTAATATTTTGAAGTTATAAAAAAGTTTAAAATAGAGAATCGCTATAATTCTTAGAATTCCGTAAAGCATATTCCTTTCCCCTGATAAATTCCATTATCAAAGTAATTACTTCATCGATTTTTAAATTCGTTGTATCGATTACATAGGCATCCTTAGGAATGGTTAAAGGCGCAACACTTCTTGAGGAGTCAATTATATCACGCATCTTCAAGTTTTCGTAAACCTCTTCAAAGGTTGTATTAACACCTTGAAGAATAAGTTCTTTAAAGCGCCTTGAAGCACGCTCTTCTAAGGTTGCAGTAAGAAATATCTTTAAAAATGCATCCGGCAAAACAACGCTTCCAATATCACGACCAACCATTACAACATTTTTTTCCTCAGAAATTCTTTGTAGCTCCTTTGTTATCACTTCACGCACAGTTGAATCCTCAGATACAGGAGAAACAAGTGCATCTATATTTTTATCTCTTAATTTTGTAAGAGGAACTTCGTCACCGTCAAGGAAAATTTTTCCATCTTTTATATCAACATTAAAATCGGTCACTGCTAACGAATACTCGCCTTTTTTAAGATCTTTCTCTAAGGCAATAAGAGTTGCAAGCCTATAAAGAAAACCACTATCAATAAATTCATAGTTCAATCGTTCTGCAAGGATTTTTCCTATGGTTGATTTACCAGAAGAAGCAACACCATCAATTGCAATTTTACGAGTTTTCATAATCTCTAATCTTATTTATCCTTCGCTCGTGTCTTCCGCCCTCAAACTTCGAATTAAGCCAAACGGAAACGATCTCCTTTGCAACTTCGTCCCCAACGACACGGCCTCCCATGCATAGAACATTTGCATTATTGTGCTCGCGTGAAGCATGTGCTGTGTAAAGGTCATTACAAAGTGATGCTCTTATTCCCTTTACCTTATTTGCTGCAATACTCATGCCAATCCCTGTTCCACAGATAAGAATGCCAAAATCAAAGTCTCCTCTCGAAACTGCCTCTCCCACTTTAAAAGCATAGTCAGGATAATCGACACTTTCTTCAGTATAAGTTCCGAAATCCTCAACATAAATTCCCTTTGTTTTTAAAAAGTTTTTTATAATTTCTTTAAGCCTAAAGCCTGCATGGTCCGAACCAATTGCTATTTTCATATTTACCTCCTTAATCTTTTAATTGTGCCATTTAAAAAACTAAAACCGTATGAAACTGCTACATCAAATATCTCACTTCTAATAAGTTTACCTATCCCAACATAAATTATAAATAGGATTGAGCCGAACCCAATACTTCTCAAAAATACGTTTAAAGCGTGTGCCTTGATAGGAATAAATCTTAAAGAAAGATATGCAAGAATTCCCATAATTACACCAACAAGAATTCCTTTAAAGAGTTCAAAGACAAGGTGTCCAATGTATTTTGATTCAAAATAATGCCTGTTGATACTATAAAGGATAAATTGTATAAGAGAGATATAAGTTACGATGGTTGTAGCAAGAGCAATCCCGGGTGCTCCCATAATTTTTGCAAGCACTATATCAAGCACAAGGTTAAGCCCAACACTTACCCAACTTATGAGCATCGGAGTTTTTGTATCCTTATAAGAGAAAAAAGCACGCCTAAAAAGATCCGCAAGTGTAATGCCCAATAGACCCAAGGAATACATAAGAACATTTGAAGTTGTCAACAACGCAGAGGATTGAGTGAAAGCACCTCTTTCAAAAAGCACCCTCACAATGGGACGTGCCCAAACAGAAAAATAAACCGTAAAAGGCACCATAATGAAAACAAGGACATAGAATGCCTTTTTAAAAAGACGTGTATATTCTTCGTCGTTATTGCTTACCGCATGAGATGAAAGCGAAGGGTAAACTGCGGTTGTTAAAGAAGCACCAATAAGAGAATAGGGAATTAGATAAACAGTCTGTGCATATGAGAGAGATGCAATTGCGCCATATGGCAAGTATGATGCAACAGTCTTGTCTATGATTTGATACAAAACGCTAAGTCCTGAGACAATCATTGCAGGTATCATAAGGTTTGTAAATTCTTTAAAGCCTGCCCAGTCGATTTCTTTTATATCGTAATGTCTAAAAAACTTCCACCTCAAGTATAAAAATGAGAAAAGAAGAAAAAAGTATACAAAACCAAATAGATCTTGGCCAACAACTCTGCTATAGATACCGATTTTAGGCGCAAGAATAACAAGGCTTACAGGGATTACAATATTTGCAACAAGTCCTGCAACTGCAGGATAGAGAAATTGTTTTTCTGCCTGAAATACACCAGTAAAAAAACCTGTCATAATATTGAGATATCCAAAAACTGCAAGCATCTTTACAAACGTTGAGGCATAGTTAAATCTATCGGAAGTTAAACCTGAGGCAACGATTTTTACAAAAATTGGACTAAATACTATAAGCAAAAGCGTTATAAGAAAAAGAATTATGCTATATATAAAGAAAAGTTGGCTTACAAAAACTTTTCCCTGCTCTCCTCCTTGTTCTCTTTTTTCTGTATACATACGCACTATGATTGTTTGCATACCTGCTGCAAAAAGACCCAAAATCATGTTAGGAATAATAAGGGCAACTTCGAAGGCATCCATCTGTGGAGACGTGCCAAAGTATTTTGCCGTGAGCATGTCCCTCACATAGCCTACAATCTTACTTAGAAACGCAACAATTGAGGTTATTATTGCCGCCTCAGTTATAGTTTGGCTTCTTAAAATTCTTCTCTTATCCATCTTGAGAATGCCCCGAAAGTAAATCTTCAACAATTCTTAAAATTTGTAGAGACCTCTTTTCCCATGAATATTCCTTTGCATCAAGAGTTCTCTTTATGCGCTTCTCAATCGAATCTTCATTAACTGCAATTTTTATTTTTTCTACAAAGTCCTCTTTTGTACTTGCAACGTAAACAGGAAGGTTACTTACATTACCTACAGGTGTAGAAACAACAGGGACACCTGCTGCAAGGTATTCGTATATCTTCAAAGGATCTATATTCTTAGTGAGGTCATTTATTTTAAAAGGTATTATTCCAACTGCGGATTCCCATAGTATTGGTGCAAATTGATCTTGAGGTAATTTCCCAAGAAATTTTATATTACGCTCTTTAAGAAGTTGAGAAATATCAACGGAATTGAAGCCAATCAATAAAACCTCAAAATCAGGGAGAGTCTCTAAAAGAAATTTGACAAGCTCAATATCAAACCATGAAGCAATTGCACCAACATAAACAATTTGTTTTTTGATTTTTAACGTATCCTTTATCTGAAGCCACTTTGAAAAAAGCGGATAATCAACGCCATTTGGAATTTGAATTGGGTCTTTCCCAAATTTCCTCAACTTATCTTTAAGAAATTTGTTACCTGTTGTAATCACAATATCTGAAACTTGTACCATCTTTTTTTCAAGTTCATTTACAAATTGACGGTTTACGAGGCCACCAAAACTTGCATGGTCATCAACGCAGTCATAGATAGTCTTTGCTTTGAAGTGCATAATTGTCTCCGGAAAAAATGGTAAATAAGAAAAAATTAATAACGGTTTAAAAGATATTTCTTTTAAAGAAGAAACAATGCTTCTAAAATATATTTCTTCATCAAGTTTATTAAATACTCGGTATTTTTTAAAAAATGGAAATATTGGAAAGCTTCTTAAAACATAAAAATTGTGAGAGATTTGTTCAATTTTACCTCTGTTTTCCACTTTAAAGCCACTTTTAAGATAAGCAAGATATGTGTGAGGAGAATCAACATACACTACCCTAAAACCATTTTCGCTTAAATATTTTGAAAATCTTGTTTTGCGTGAAGGAAAGTCACCATATCTATTCGAGGATAAAAATAAAATATCTCTATCCATCCAAAACCTCAGAGAGAGCAGAAATCACCCAAAAATTAAGAGTTATGCCCCATACATCAAATAGGTTTTCAACAAAAATGTGTATCAAAAGAGCAAAAAGAGATGCACCAAGGAAGAGATAAATAAGTTTTCTTTTTGAGAAAAACTTGTATACAAAATTTGCAAAACCGTAAGAAACAAATAGGATAAATGAAACAATACCTAAGAAACCTGTTTCTGCAAAAACATTTATATAAACGCTGTCCATCGAAGTATACGAGAAATAGCCATACTTCTGCCCTGCAGAACTTCCAAAAGTACCGAGACCTGAACCTAAAAGTGGATGTTCAAAACCATTAACAACCCCGTATTTCCACCTGAATAGTCTTCCGCCTGATTCAAGGCTTTTTTGAATGTAACTTGGATCAATCAAGGAAACAATTCTTAACCTTAAAACAGGAACAGAATAAATGGCAAATACTCCAAGGACAACAAGACCTATTGCAACCAATGGAGAGATTGCCGCAAACGATAGGAAAAGTGAGCCAAAAGCACCAAGCCATCCACCACGTGAAAAAGTTAAAAGCAACCCACCAATAATTGAAAAGGAGCCAAATAAATACAAAATTTTCCTAATATAACTCTTGCTATCAAAAATATAATAGAAAACAACAGGAAGGCCCAATTCAAGATATCCTGCAAGCACATTTGGAGAACCTACAATTGAAAATGCCCTCGTATAAATAGAGGTTCTTTCAAGGTCTTTATCTACCCACTGGGCTGGAGTAGGCACCTTTTTAATATACTGATATATGCCATGAAGTCCCAAAATAACTATAGAAAGAATAAAAGACTTTAAGTAGAAATGTATCTCATCTTTTGTTGGCTTAACGAGAAATACCGCAATAAAGACCAAAAAAGGCTCAAGGAGAAGTCTAAATTGGTGTTGAAAGGCAAGGAAAAGATAGTTATTAAATACAAAACTTAAAATTGAAACACTTGCAAAAAGCACTGCAAATAAAACGCTTGGAAGAGCAATAAGATCCTTAATTCTTTTATAGCCTACAAAAATCGAAAAGAGAAAGAATACTAAAATTAAAAGGTCATCCCAAACGCTTCCAAGTTTAGGAACTTTCCTTAAAATGTAATTTATCCAAGGATAAAATGCAATAAGGAAGAAAAAAATCCTCCTTAAAGCAGAATTAATTTTTCCCATATTACTTTACTTCTTTAACCGTAAGAACAGTAACCCACAACTTCCAGTTTTCGCCATATAGAGCAAGATGTGCTCCCGCCATTATAAGATCTTTTCCATACGGATACGCCCAGGCATATTTTTTGTCCAAGGACTTTGCTACTATATATACATCTTTAAGTTTAGAAGTATTCTCCACATAGAGAAGATTTTGATCATAGTAAACGTATTTTGCTTCACTTGGCACTACTTTAACATCTGTTACAGTGAAGCACTTTTTACCTTGAGAGTCATAAAGAGTATCTCCGATTTTAATCATGTCTGCTGTTTCAGGTCTAATTGCTTCTGCAAGGAAGGTTGCCTCAATATAGTTTCCTTTTGCTAAAACTTCCTTATTTTTAGGATTGAGGATTTTATAAAGTCCTAAAAGAATTGCAAGCACAAAAATAACCAATACAACAGATATTAAAATTTTTTTATACATTCTGCACCTCCAATTTCTCTTTCAATCCGTCAATTATACCACGGAAGAAGTTTTTAAGAAATTCTTTCTTATTATCGTAAAAGAATACAATCGAGATAAATCTTTTAAATATAAAGGCAGGAAGAAAAATAAAATAAAAGTTCCACGGCTTAAGGAATTTTTTTTGGACAGTTATGTTATTTCTTGTTCCAAGATACATTCTGTAAGGCCTTCCAGAGAGGATAGTAAAAGTCTTGCCAAGGATTTTTACCTGTTTTCGATACTCAATTGGATGATAAATTTTACTTTTTGTGATTGCAAAGCCTCTGAAACCTACTTTCTTAGAACGTAATACAAATTCAGTATCATCATACCAACCCCAAAGTTTGCCATTGAAAAAGCCGACTATATCAAATACCTCTCTTGGAATAAAAAGCCCATTCATTGGGGCAATATCATATTCAAAATAATCCCTGTGAAATTCTTCATCTCTTATCTTCTTTGTAAGGCCTGTCCTAAAGTCGTATCGAAGTAAATTATAGAAAGGCTTCTTAAATTCTTTATCTCCGTAAGTAACGGAACTCAAAAAAATTTTATTAAACTGCCTTACAAGTAAATCATAATAGTGAAGAAGTTCATAAAGTGCATCCTTTGAAACAACAACATCATCATCAAGCATCCACACAAAATCATATTTATTTTCATAGGCATATCTTTGTCCTGCCTCTGCACCTCCTGCTGGACCAAGATTATTCTCAAGCCTCACATATTTCACAGGGTAATTCTTTACCAAATCAGGGGTGTTATCAGTTGAGGCATTATCAACAACAATAACATCAGGAACAACAGTGCCGCTTAATATTGAATCAAGACATTCTTTTAAAAGTTCATGTCTATTGTAAGTTATAACAATTGCTGCAACTCTCATTTACATGTGTTCTTTCTTTTCAATCCCCATAAGGTCAAACATGAAGCCCAAAGCAACCAAAGATGCCTGCACCAAAAGGAACCGCTTTGTTCTCAGATTTGGGTTTTCCTCGCTTAGGACTCTATAATTTTGGTAAAAGAAATTTATGTCCCTTGCAAGGTCCAAAGTAAAATTGGGGATCCTATGGATAGAATAGTCAAACGCAATATCATCAAGAATTGAATTTATGTAAAAAATACTATTAAAAATTTTTCTTTCAACTGGCTCAAGAGGTTCATTAAGTACTGCATCAAAATCGACAAATTCAACGCCTCTTTTCTTTGCTTCTTCAACTATGTTATGAAGTCTTGCAAAGGTATACTGAATGTAGAAAACGGGATTATCAAGCGATTGTTTAAGTGCAAGGTCAATATCAAAATTAAGATGGGTGTCTGCACTCTTCACAAGGAAAAAGAAACGAGCCGCATCCTTTCCAATCTTTAGAACCAGATCACTTAAAGGATAAAACTTCCCAGTATGTTTTGACATCATTACTTCAGAGCCATTTTCAAAGAAGTGAACTATTTGATATAAGATCACATCAAGGAAATCCCCACCAATGCCAACTCCATTAAGAAGAGCTTTCATCGTTATAACATGCCCAAAGTGGTCTGCACCCCAAACATCAATTGCCTTTATGTTTCCTCTTCTAAACTTATCTACATGATATGCAATATCTGTAAGTGTATAGGTAGGCTCGCCTGAAGCCTTTACAAGCACTCTGTCTTTGTCATCTTTAAACTCAGTTGCCTTAAACCACCAAGCACCATCTTTCTTATACAATAGATTACGCTCCTTCAATAGAATTAGAATTTCCGCAAGTTTTTCTGGGAGTTCTAAACCCTCTTCAACTTTTACAAGTTTGCCTTCGTAAAGTGACGATTCAAAAAAGATGTTATCGTAATAAACCCCAAAAAGTTTTAAGGATTCCAAAATGCTTGGAAAGTCAAACTTTAAGTTTTTTTTAAGAATTTCGAGTTCTTCAATGTGAGAATTTGCATCACCAAGAAGAATATACTCGCCAAGAACCTTAAAAACTTCAATTTGCTTTTTATAATCATAATTTACAAATCTATTTTTAAAAACTTCTGTAATTACATCTGCAATTCTCTTAATGTAGTCTCCTGCATAACCTTCCTCGGGGAAATCCGTTTCAATGTAAAAATTTTTCAAATACCAGTATCTTATAGATTGGGCAAAAAGGTCCATTTTATTTCCTGCATCATTTACATAGTATTCTTTTTCGACTTCGAAACCACGACTCTTCAAGACATTTGAAACAACATCACCTATTACTCCACCTCGGCCGTTTCCAACATGCAACGGGCCTGTCGGATTTGCGGAGACAAATTCAACCTGAATTTTCTTATACTTGGGTTCTTTTTTGAAATATGTGTCTTTTTTATCCAGAAGCTCCTTAAGAAAATCCCTGTAAAATAAATGCCCAAGTCTTATGTTAATATAACCTTGATCATTTGAAAGAGATTCAAAATACGGAAGATTGAGATATTTTATAAGTTCATCTGAGATATCTTTTGGCGATTTCTTAAATACCTTTGCAAGTTTAAAAGCAATATTCAACGAAAAGTCGCCAAAATTAAAAGGTGCAATAAGCAACTTAAAATCTTCGTCAAATTCTATATCTTTGAGAGGCGTTGAAAGTGCCTCTAAAATTTCACCTTGAAGTTTGTATATGTTCATTTTTCCTTATACACTAAAACTGGCTCTCTGTTTGCCTTCACCTCGTCAGGTCTTGAAACATAAGTTATATGAGGTGCTTCCTTTAGAAGTTGCGGATTCGTCTTAGCTTCTTCTGAAATCTTAATCATTACATTAATAAACTCATCAATTGTTTCTTTTCCTTCAGATTCAGTTGGTTCAACCATAATTGTTTCTTGCGCATACGGTTCAAAGTGTGGGAAATATATCGTTGGTGGATGGAAACCATAATCAATTAATCTCTTTGCTATATCAAGTGTTTTAACCCCGTATTCTTTGTAATCTCTTCCCGTTAATACACACTCGTGCATGCAAAATCTGTCGTAGGCAGGTCTATAATACTTTTTGAGTTTCGCAAGAACATAATTTGCATTAATTATAGAGGTTTCTGAAACTTCCTTCAAACCTTGTGGTCCCATTGAAAGAATCCACGCATAAGCTTTCACAAGCACTGTGAAATTTCCAAAAAATGCCTTTACCCTACCAATAGATTTGCGAGGCTCCTCAAGACCAAAATATTTTCCACAGTTACAAACCAAAGGTGATGGAAGAAATTCAACAAGATTTTTCTTTACTCCAACTGCACCTGCACCTGGACCTCCAGAGCCATGCGGTGTTGAGAAAGTTTTATGAAGGTTTAAATGCACTACATCAAAACCTGCATCACCTGGACGTACTATCCCCAAAAGCGCATTAAGGTTTGCACCATCATAGTAAAGAAGGCCACCTTTTGAATGTACAACCTCTGCGATTTCCTGAATTTGACGCTCAAAGAGTCCAACCGTGTTAGGATTTGTAAGCATGATACCTGCCGTATCTTCATCCATCTTCGCCTTGAGGTCATCAAGGTCTACATTTCCAACCGCATTGGATTTTACTTCAACAACCTTAAATCCTGCCATTGCAGAGGAAGCAGGGTTCGTGCCGTGAGCAGAATCAGGTATAAGCATTTTGCTTCGGGGTTTGCCTTGATCTTCGAAATATTTTCGCATGATAAGGACACCCACAAGTTCACCATGTGCACCAGCTGAAGGCATCAGGGTAAATCTGTCCATTCCCGTTATCTCCTTGAGAGCCTCTTCAAGTTCAAACATGAGCCTCAAGTTGCCCTGTACAAATTCAATATGTGCAAAGGGATGAGCTTGTGTAAAATTATCAAGTGTCGCTAAGTATTCGTTAACTTTTGGATTATATTTCATGGTGCAACTTCCAAGAGGATAAAAGCCATCATCAACACCGTAATTGAGTTTGGAAAGTCTCGTAAAGTGCCTTACCACATCAACCTCTGAAACCTCGGGAAGTTCTTTTTTCGTTTTTGATAGGGCATATTCTGGTATAAAATCTTCAATTGAACCCTCAAATTCATCTTTCCTTAACGAATAACCAATACGACCTTTAACACTTTTTTCGTATATGAGTTTCATTGTATCACCTTCCCAGAACCTCAACAATTCTATCAAGATCGTCTTTACTAAAGACTTCGGTTACAGCAAAGAGATACGAATTTACAAGTCCTTCAAAATAGGTGCTTAATTTAAGTGGAGGTATCACGTTAATACTCTTTAATCTTTCACTCATGACGTTCTCTTCAAGATCTGTTTCAAGGACGAATTCGTTAAAGAAAGGATATTCTACACCTTTGAAATGTCCCGTTTGTAAAAGCCTTGATCTTAAATAGTGAGAAGCTTTCACATTATAAGTTGCCAAGTCGTATAGCCCCTCTTTACCAAAGAGAGATAGATAAGCATCAATTGCATATAGGTTGAGATTATGACTTGTGCAAAGGTTTGAAGTAGCCTTTTCTCTCTTTATATCTTGCTCTCTTGAACGCAACGTCATGACAAAGGCACGTTTGCCATTTCTATCAACAGTCTCGCCTGCAATTCTTCCAGGAAGTTGACGAACAAAATCCATTTTTGTAGCAAGATATCCGTTATATGGGCCACCAAAGTTTAGATCAATACCAAACGACTGTGCTTCGCCTGATACAATATCAACACCTAAATCTTTTGGTGATTTAAGGAGAGCAAGGCTCAAACTCTCGACAACAACCTGTAAGGAAAGAGCACCATACTCATGTGCTAATTTGGAAAATGCCTCAACATCCTCAATACCGCCAAAGAAATTTGGGCTCTGAATCACAAGAACTGCTGTATCGTTATTCATTAGATCCTTAACAGCATTTATATCTGTGAGATTATCATTGTATGGAATTTCAACGATTTCGGTTTTATGAGGTGCAACATAGGTTTTAATTGTCTCAATATATTGGGGGTGAAGCAACTTAGAAATAACAATACGATTTTTCCCTGAAAGTCGCATTGTCATTAACACTGCTTCCGCTGTTGCAGATGCACCATCGTAGATTGAAGGCACAATTGCATCAAATCCTGTAAGTCTTGATAAATGCGTTTGCACCTCAAACATCGTTTGAAGCGTTCCCTGGGCAAGTTCTGGTTGATAAGGGGTATATGCAGTATAGAACTCTTCTCTTGATAGGATTGTTTTAATAACTGAGGGCACAAAGTGCTTGTATGCACCTGCACCAACCAATGGCTTTAATAATGCAAAATCTGCGTTTTCTTGCTCTATACTCTTTATATAAGAGATCAATTCTTCCTCAGATAATGGCCCTTTTACTTTTAGATTGCTTTTATATCGTAAATCTTGGGGAATATCCCTTATTAGGTCTTCAAAGGAGGAAACACCAATTTCTTTAAGCATTTCCTCCAGTTGTTCTTTTGTGTTGGAAATGTATCTCATAGGTTATTCTTTTCTATATTCTTCGTATCCTTTTGCATCCATTAAATCTTTTAATTCTTCAGGATTTTCGATTTTAATTTTAAAAAGCCACCCTACACCATAGGGATCTTTATTGAGAAGTGAAGGATCCGAAATAACTTCTTTATTTACCTCAACAATTTCCCCCGAAACTGGTGCGTATATGTCTGAAGCAGCTTTTACTGATTCAACAGTAATAACCGCATCTTCTTTTTTGACTTTTTTTCCGACATTTGCCTCACCTACATAGACAACATCGCCTAATTTGTCTTGTGCGTAATCGGTGATACCAACCGTTGCAACATCGCCTTCAACCTTTACCCACTCGTCATTTTTTGAGTAATAAAGACCTTCCAAAACTTTATACGCCATTCTCTACCTCCTTAAAGTGTAGTTTAATTTACGCTACTTAGCCAAAAAATTATAATACAAATTACGTAAAATTGAAAAGTATTTACTTATGATTTTGTATTCTGTTTCGCAAACGCCATGTAAATTGTAAAAAACTCATCTACAGAAACATCTTCTGCACGCGCATTTTCAGTTAAACCAATTTCACTAAAGACTTTCGAAAAATCAAAATTGTAAGACGCCTTTAAAGTTGTTAAAAGTTTCTTTCTTCTTTGGGTAAATGCCCTGTGAACAAACTGCAAGAAATCCTCGTATACAGGATTAAACTCTCTTATTCTTTTTAACTCAATAAGTGAGGAGTAGACATCAGGCCTTGGGATAAAAAAACTTGGCGGAAAACGCTTAAGGAAACTAACCTCAAAGAAAAATTTTGTAAATACCGTTATCGAACCATATTCTTTTGTTGAAACATTTGAAATCAATCTTTTTGCAAATTCATCCTGAACAAGGAATACCGCACGCTTTAGTTTTGATTTTGCAACTTTTATAATAAGATCGGAAGTGATATAGTAAGGAATGTTTCCATAAATTTCTGTTGCATCAAACTGGTTGAAATCAATTGAAAGAGCATCGCCTAAAATAAAGGTAACATTTTGAATTGGATTTTCATTATAAAACGGTTCAAATCGCTTATCCAATTCTATTGCATAGATGTGCCTTGAAAATTGTGCAACGCTTTTTGTCAAAAAGGCAAAGCCAGGACCTACTTCTATATATGATTTATCTTTTGACGGAGTAAGTGCTTCAACAATAAAATTTAGGGCAGAAGAAGAAACAAGAAAGTTCTGCCCTAACCTTTTGGACGCCTTGAAGTTGTACTTATCAATCAGTAATTTAACTTCCCTTGAAATTTCCATTTGCCATCAAGAATGTAGACCTTTACTTTTCTTATACCCCATCTACTTGCTTCATATGGGTAATAAAAGAAAACATCAATCTTATTGCCTTTTATTGCACCACCTGTATCTCCTGCAACCGCATAACCATAACCTTCAACATAGAGAAGTGTTCCCATTGGAATCACTGTAGGATCAACCGCAACAACACCAAAGCCACTCCTTAAACCTGATGCAGTCATCCACGGATTTGAATCGGTTTCTGCTACAGTTGGAGAGTAAGCAGTTGCAATGACATAAAAAGACTTAACATAGTTATTAGGGGGCTTTGCGGTGCCTTTGACATAGGTTTCTGTTGTGGGCATCTTTGTAATTTTTTCGAAGGCAAAATCTTCTCTTATTTTATCTCCACCAAAATAGATTTCCTTATAGTGAAGTTCTTTTATACCGTCTTGTCCTGCTTGTCTTAGGTAAACCATTCCGCTTGCAACCATTGGATCCTCTACATAGACGGTCTTATACGGAATACTCTCCTTTACAACCTTTTCCCTTTCGAGGTATCTTTTAATAATAACCTGTCCTGTATTTAATTCACCATTCAAAGGAATATTTATATAATCCTTTGGCCCCAACTTCACCCCAATTTCATTGAGAAAATCTGAAACAATTACTTTTGTTGTGTAGTAAGTTTTGGTCTGCTTATCAATTGTAACTTTTATGGGACGAGAGCGCATAACAGTTATTTTTCCGGAGTCAAGAGATTCGTTTAAATCTGGTATAACAATATCTTCGCTTCGCGTTGTTAAGTTTGCCTTTGACAAAACCTCTGATACGGTAAGTTCCTTAAAAGAAAGAACCTGATAAATTTTATCATTCCCGGTATCGCTTATTGTATATACGTGTCCAAAAGAAATAAGGAAGGTGAAGGTAAGAAATATTGTTATAACCAAACTTTTAATTACCTTTTCCACCATAATCACTCCTTTTCTTAATTAAATTTTCAATTGATTCGAGTTTTTCTTCAATACTCCTTAAACTTCTTACAATCTCTCCAAGGAAATCCACATCAAAGTCCTTGAAAGATGCAGTTTGCTCCAGATCCTCAGAGTCAAAATCATCTAAAGAATTGATTTGGGAAATAAGAGATAGTTTGTCTCTGGTGCGAGTTTCTTTTTGCGTAATGTTACCCTCAATTTTCTTTAAGAATATCGTTGGAAAGAAATAGTACACACCATTCTCTTCAACTTCAAGGCGTGCAAGCTCGCAAAAGTTTACTAACGAAGATGGTGAAATTTGGTACATATCCTTTGTTGGAAGAACAATAAGAACAGAAAGTTTCTTGTGTTCAGGATTTGGTCTGTTTAAAAATTCAAGAATTATTTTTTTACTTATCTTGATGCCCTCGTCCCACATGATCTGCCTTGCAATTTCTGGAAATGCCTGTTTAAAACCCTTATCAACACCTTCAACAAAGTAGAGCAAAAATAATGAATATTTAGTCTCTAAAATTGCTACCCTTTTTTCAATTGTAGCCACCCTCAAAACTATCTCCCCAAAATATTTTTTTATTACATTTTTTGCAAACATCAAGGCTCCATTTAAAGTCTTTATTTTCATTTTCTCACCTTCCTAAACTCTTTAGTTTACCATATTTTTCGCAAATTCACAAGTTCAAAAGAACGCTTTACAAAATCATACTTTTTTTGCTCTTCACTTTTTTACCATTCTTTTATATTATTTCAATTTTGTGAATTTAGTGTGAATTTTTCCAATCTGAACAACCTCAGGGCCTTGATCACTTTTTACTTAAACAACAGGCTCACAATACAACTTATTTAAATACAACTTACTTAAGAAGTATACAAACTCTATTCAATAGTCTTAATAATCTTTCTCTATGAATCAGTCAAAAGAAATATACCAAATAAGATTACTTATAAATAGATGTTCCATAATAGTTATGAAGATATTCATTTACAATGCAACACAAAGAGAAAAATCATGTTCGAAGCCTTTCATAACTGGGAGAAGATAAACCCAACTTTACTTCGGAAAAGATATATAAAACCACTGACTATAAACAGAAGCAAAATATGTTTTCTCAAATTTTAACAAACATTCGTGTTTAAAATACATAAAGATCACAAAACTTCCTTAAAATACCACAATCACAGTTAAAATATGCAAATAGAAATATATGCCTAAAAACTTGCAAAATTTTTAAAAAGTAATAAAACTTGTTAGAGCTATAAAATTGCTCAATTTAGGATTTATATACTTGCCTTAAGGAGGTTAATATGATTAAGATTGTCGTAGATTCAACGGGTTATATCCCAAAAGATATTATAGAAAAGTACGATATAAAGGTTGTGCCACTTAAAATAAGGTTTGGAAGCGAAGAGTTCAAAGAAACAAATATATCCATAGATGAATTTTACAGAAGACTTACAACGACAAATGAACTCCCAAAGACTTCGCAACCATCACCGCAAGATTTTATTGAAGTTTACAAGCCACTTATTGAGGAAGGACATGAAATTATTTCAATTCACCTTTCACAAAAAATTTCAGGAACCATAAATTCTGCAAGAATTGCAATTGAAGCACTTAAAACTGACAAAATAAAAATTGTCGATTCGATGAGTACAACTTTTTCGATTAGATTTTTGGCAGAATATGCAATTTCACTCATAGAAAAAGGTTTTCATTTTGATGAAGTTTACAAAGAAACTCTAAATGCAACAAATAGAATATATAATAGATTTGTGCTATATCACCTAAGGTATCTTGTTGAAGGGGGAAGACTCAACAAAGCAGAAGGGCTACTTGGAGAAATCTTAAACATAAAACCTGTGCTTTCTTTTACGAATGGGGAGGTAAAAATTGAAAGCGTTGCAAGATCGTTAAACAGGGCAAAAGAAGTGCTTCTAAAATTCATAAAAGAAATCAATGAAACAAAAGGCATCGAAAGACTTGCAATAATTCACGGTATTAATAAAGATGTAGAAGAGTTTGAAGAGAAGGTAAAAGAAATCTCAAAGGTGCCGGTTGAAAAATTGCTTTGCGGTGCAGTTATTGGCGTCTATGGTGGGCCTGAGTGGATTGGCATAGGAATCCTTGGAAAAAGTTAAACACTTTTTATAAACTCGACCATCTTTTCATGCAAAAGGCCATTTGTTGCAAGAATTTCACCAGAAAATGAGAATTCTCTATTGCCTTTAAATGTCGTAACAAGCCCTCCTGCCTCTTTCACAATTAAAGAACCTGCCGCAATATCCCAAATATGGATGCCCTTTTGGTAATAGCCATCAAAAATACCCATTGCAACGTGCGCAAGGTCAAGTGCAGCACTTCCATCACATCTAACTGAAAGTGCCTCACTTAAGATTCTTTCAAAACTCTTGTAGGTATTTTCATTTCTTTCTTTATAGACAAACCCAGTTACGATAAGTGCATCTTTAAAATCGGAAGTTTTTGAAACATGTATCGCTTCACCGTTCAGCGTTGCACCCTTCCCCAATTCTCCTATAAACAATTCCTCGAGGATTGGATTATACACAACACCAAAAGTTATTTCAGAATCTTCCATTAGTGCAATAGAAACTGCAACCTGAGGATAACCTTTCACAAAATTCGTTGTCCCATCAAGAGGGTCAATTATAAACTTCCTGCTTGATAGTTCATTTAAGTCTTTGTTTTCTTCCGTAATAACTCCATACCCTGGGAAAGCCTTCAGGATACTTTCGCGCACAAAGTTATCGATGTATTTATCAACATTTGTAACAAGGTCCCTTGGTCCTTTTAATTCCACATCAAGGTGCTTTCTAAAATTCTCCTTTATTATCAATCCTGTTTTCTTTGTAAGGTCGACAATAAAATCTTTTTCGTACATATCTTTTCTCCTTTCTAAACGGAAATTTCTAAAACCACAGGCACGTGGTCTGATGGCTTTTCTAATTTTCTAAATGTTTTTTCAATATAGCAATTTTGTAATTTTGGCAGCATACTCTTTGAGACAAGGATATAATCAATGCGCATACCCCAATTTCTCCTAAAACTTCCGCTCGTATAATCCCACCAAGTAAACTCCTGAACATCAGGATTAAAATGTCTGAACGCATCAACAAGCCCAATACTCATAAGGTCAGAAATTGCTTCACGCTCTTCCTTCATAAAACCAATAGTGCCATCAAGCATCACAGGATCCCACACGTCAATTGGCTCTTTTGCAACATTAAAATCTCCCATAAGGATAAAATCAACATCCAAAAGATTATTTTTAAGGATGTAATTTTTAATCTTTTGGTAAAACTCAAGTTTGTAGAAAAATTTTTCAGAGCCGTATTCTCCTCCGTGAGGAAAATATACATTAAGGATGTGAAGTCCTTTTACAATACCTACAATTGTCCTTGCTTCAGTATCATTGAGAACGTTTTTTGTGATACTTTCAAAAGGAAATTTTGAAATAAGCGCAACACCGTTATATGCCTTTTGACCAAAGGCTTCCACATAATACCCAAGTGATTCGAAATCTTTAAAAGGAAAATTCTTTTCTTCCGTTTTCAATTCTTGAATACCCAAAATATCAACCTCATTATCTTTCAAAAGCATTAAAACGTGCTCTACCCTACTTCTGATTGAATTTACATTCCATGTTGCAATTTTCATTATTTTCCTTCCTCCAATTCATCTAAAAGTGCTTTAATAGTTTTCCTTAAAACTGGATGGACAAAATTAGGTGCAATTTCGGACAATGGCTTCAAAACAAAAATTCTATTCTGCATATCTGGATGGGGAATTTTTAAATCTGGTTCGTCAATAATCAAATCGTCATAGAATATTATATCAAGGTCAATTGTTCTTGGACCCCATCGGATAGTGCGCACACGCAACAGACGCCTTTCAATATCAAGGAGAATAAAAAGTAGTTCCCTTGGAGAAAAATTCGTAATGCCTTCAACAACGCAATTAAGAAATGAAGGTTGCTCGGTTAACCCATAGGGAGCGGTTTCAATTATTGAAGAAATTCCTATAATGTCTATACCTTCTTCAATCATGTAATTTATTGCATCGAGAATATTTTTTTCTCTATCACCTAAGTTTGAGCCAAGTGCAATAAAAACTTTGTGTTTAACCTGCTCCGCCACCTGAACCACCACCTCCTCCGCCACCTCCACCTGAGAATCCACCGCCAGAGCCAGTTGAGGCAGGTGCAGTTGAACTTAAAGCTTGCATAGCTGAATTTAAAGACGTCGTAAATACATTTATCGAAGCAAAATTAAATGTTCCCGATGTTGTTACAGCCTTCCCAAAGATATAACTTCTTGAAAATTCATCTTGAGGAATCTTATCAATGTTCATTTCGATATATTTTAAAACTTTCTCAGCAATTCCAAAGGTTGTTGCATAAACAAGGTAGTTCTCCCAAATGACGATAGAGTTAGGCGCATATTCTTTTAAATTGGAAAAGTCGGATAGAAACTTTTTAAGACCATTCCATTCTGCATACTTCTCAGCACCAAGTTGGGTACGTTTTTTGAGCGCAAGGGATAGAAGCGCAAAAACAAAGATAAATATATACCAAAAAAGCACCAAGAAAAGCAACCCATAAGAAGAAAGAATTAAAAATGAAACAATTGAAAACAATGCAAGTGCAAGAGAATATATAAGTATAATCATAGTTCTTTTTTCAAAGTAGCCCAAAGCTCTCCCTTCTTTTTGGACGGTTTTTTGGAAACGTTTAAACATATCGTAGGCAACTCTACTTCTATTTTGGGAAAATCTTTTAATTGTATCTGTTGAAACAAATCTGTTTCCCTCTGAAATCACGTTAAAAAGAAAGTCGTATGCAAACGATAGATGCCCCCCTAAAGTTGATGGATCCAAATCCGTCTTATAGAAATATGTAACAGGAACATTTTTCTTAAAGAGGATATAGTTTTTCTCCTCTTCTTTTATTTCAAGTGCGATGTAACCCTTTTTAACAAGGTAGAGAATTGTTGCTGTAAAATCCTGTGCAAGAATATTTTCAAAGCGCATAAGATAGCCAACGATTGCAGGAGGTAAATCCTCGGGAATATCACGCATATAAATAATATCTTTTTGAGGTTTAGGTTCCTTTCCGAAGGTAAAGAAAAGATATAAGTATATGGCAAGAAAAAGTGCCCACCATCCAAAGAAAATTGTTAGTCCGGTTCGAACTTTTGATTTTTCGGCCTCTGTTTGCCTTGCCCAGGCAAGTTCTTCTTCCATAATATCATTTAATTTTTCCTGTGGGATTATATTTGCGTTTGGAAGGATGTAGGAAGGAAACAATACTCGTGCTTCGATAAATGTATTGGGTGGGACATTCGTTGCGATGTAATGTGCGCCTTGCCCATCAATTCTTTCAACGGTCCCATTTAATGGGCCATGCCCAAAAACTTTGAGATCACCTTCATTTACTGTTGAAGGTAAATATACAAAACCCTCAAAACTGGAAGTCTTTTTATCCCAACCTGAACCTATTAATTTCCAGTAAAAATCTGCAACATCTTTATAAGTCTTTATACCCCCAATTACTCTATATTTAAAGACAAATGTCTTCGTTGTGTTTGTTGCATCGTAAAAGAATTTTGCATAATACGAATTCCCTTGCTCTTGAAAAGTAAATGTTCCTGGTGCGTTTGTTTCGTTTGGTGTTAATTTATAGGGACCACTTTCATCTTCAATTGAAAAATTTTCAATACGATCGAATCCTTCCTTGGGTAACATATACGTAGCCCAATGGAAGGAGCCATCAAACTTATACGTACGTGCCTCCTCAAAGTCAAAACTTCCATCGGGTCTTATATACGCCGTAACTACAACTTTTGGGAAATAGTAATCTTTTGCAAGGACAACTCCTTGTAAAGAAAAAACCAATAACAAAACTAAGAATAAAAATAGAACTTTTTTCATTTAAGTCCCCCTTTTTTTACCTTCCCTCACTTACTATTGCTTTATACATACGTATCATGTCTTTATGCGGTAAAACATCGTGAACTCTTAAAATTGATGCACCTTTAAGAAGTGCAAACATATTTGAAGCAAGTGTGCCGTATAGTCTTTCTTCAACGGGTCTATTATCAAGAGTGAGACCAATGAAAGACTTTCTTGAAAGACCTACAAGCACTGGTTTTCCAAAAATGGTAAATTCTTGAAGTTTATTTAGTATTTCAAGATTGTGTTCCCTTGTTTTTCCAAAACCAATTCCAGGGTCAATTACAATCTTATCAATACCAACAGAATTTAAAAAAGTAATTCTCTCCTCAAAGTATTGAAGAAGTTCTCTCATAAGATCCTCATAAACTGGGTTTTTCTGCATATCTTTAGGTGTGCCTTTTATATGCATTATAACAACAGGCACGTTATACCTTTTTGCAACATCAATCATTAAAGGATCAAACCTTAAACCGCTTATATCGTTAATGATATCTGCACCAGCGTTTATGGCCTCTTCTGCAACTTTAGACTTATATGTATCTATAGAAATAGGAATAGTTTGAAACTCTTTTCTTATTGCAACAATTACAGGGATAACTCGCCTCAACTCTTCATCAAGTGGAACACTTTCGGAGTAAGGTCGTGTTGACTCACCGCCAACATCAATGATATCTGCACCTTCTTTAACCATTTGTTCTGCATGTTTAAGTGCATCGTCAATATTAAGAAATTTTCCGCCATCGGAGAAAGAGTCAGGTGTTACATTTAGAATTCCCATTATTAGTTTTTCACTGTTAAAATCAAATTGTCTTCCTCTAATTTCAAAAATGGGAAGTGGTGTACTTTCCAGATATTTCTCTAAAGATACCCTAACATCCCTCAGTCCAAAATATGGCATAAAGGCAAGTTTTTCTAAAACCTTTCTGTAAACCTTCTTAGTGCCAATTAATATAGCATCTGATTTTTCTACTCTAAAACTTGCAACATCCCTTGAAAGTGCAACATCTCCACCTGCACTTAAAAATTCCTGTTTGAGAATATTTGCTCCTCTTGCATCAAGGTCGTATATCTTAAAAAGGATAAGTTCGCTTTTCTCTTTAAAAAGATTGTGCACTAAACTATCAACTTTTACTTTTTCAAGTTCGCATTCAAAATACGAAAAATCAATCTTTCTTACAATCATAAAACACTCCTTCCTTATTTTTTCTATTCCATTATACTTAAAATATGAAAATTAAAATATTTGCAGTCGATAGATTGAAAAAGGATTACAATAAAATGGCAGCATTGGATTATCTTGAAAGGATAAAATACTACATCTCAATCGAGGTTATTGAAGTAACGGAAGAGAAATTGCCCAAATTCATTTCAAAAGAAAATTACAATATTATTCTTGATGAAAAAGGGAATGAACTTACATCTGTGGAACTCTCGCAATTCATACAAAAATTGCTTTCAAGTCAAAGTAAAGATATTGCATTTTTCATAGGTGGTGCAGAAGGATTTTCAAGTGAGGTGAAGGGAAAAGGTGATTATACTTTAAGCCTTTCAAAACTTACACTTCCTCACGAACTTGCACGAGTTATACTCCTCGAGCAAATTTATCGTGCGTTTACAATAATAAATAACGAAAAATATCATAAGTAGAATTGGGGGCTTTATGCCCCCAAAAAAAACTTATTAGGAGTTAAACACCTATTAGTAAGATTTACCAAAAATACCGTTAACAAATGCGCCAAAATCTTCAGTCAAAACGCCGTAAACATGTAGGAAATCTGGCTTAATCTCTTGCACCTTAAGGACAGTTTCTATCTTAGGATTATTAGGAGAATAAGTGTAAACTTTATCACCTTCTTTAAGTTCAAAGGCTTTGGTCAAAACTTCCTCTTCATTAATAAGCTTTACAAACCGATGGCTTTTTGAGATTATTGTTTCGTGGTGTTCAGTTTCAATTTTATAGATTGGCTCATAAATTCTACGCCTTACAATTTTTACAACCTTAGAAAATCCATTCATTGAGTAGACAAACATTTCGTCTTGAATGTCTTTTATCCAGATATCCTCTGCCTTTGAAAGCATCCTTTCCGTTGCCTTTGGAACAGAGGTCTTGGTAACAACAGAAAAGAGATCTGATACAGTTATGAAACCAACCTTATTTGCAAATCTCACAAGGAGGTATTCATGTGGCGAATAACCATTAAAAAATCTATCAAGAACCGGTTCACCAAAAGTGATTTTATCCTTAAGGTCAATCATTTTTTTCCTCCTTTGACATTTCTTAAGAAGAAATCAATACCAATTGCTGCCCTATGACCATTTGCAATTGCAGAAATTGCATTTCCAAGAGAAGTTTCAACAAGGTCTCCACCTGCAAACACGCCTGAAATTGAGGTCTCACCAAACTCATCAACCCAAATACGCCTGCGTGGTGTAAATTTGAGTTGCTGCATAAGGTGTTCAGGAATAAACGAAAGGTTTGTCGCCTGTCCTACTGCTTCGACAATATAATCTCCCTCAAGGAACATCGTTTGCTCTTCATAGTAAGATGGGTTAAATCTTCCCTGCTCGTCAAAGACAGATTTAACTTTCTTTACAATGAGCCCTTTCAATTTGCCATCTTCAAAAACTGCTTCTTTAGGTCCCCATCCAGGATTAAATATCACGCCTTCTGCAAGAGCGCCCTCGATTTCTTCCTTGGAAGCAGGCATAATATCCCAGTCCTCAAGAGAGACAGTTTGAACTTTCGTATCAACTCCTCCGTAATTAATCTCGTGAAGTCTTACAACTGTTCTTGCAACATCCATTGCAACATTACCACCACCGATAACGATAACTCTCTTTGGAATGTCCCTTCTTCCTTCGACCTTAACCTGTCTTAGGAAATCAATTGCCTGAATTATATAAGGTGTATCTTCGCCATTGAGATTAATTGCTCTTCCGTATGACAAACCAACGCCAATGTAAACTGCATCATAATTCTTCAATAGATCTTCAAAAAGGACGTCTTTTCCAACTTCAGTATTAAATTTAAACTCAACGCCAAGGTCTTTAAGGTGGTCTACTTCTTTGTCAATTTCATAAACGGGAAGCCTGTACATTGGGATACCAAGTCCCAAAGCACCACCTGGAACTGAACGTTTTTCAAAAACAGTTACAGAATGTCCCATAAGTGTCAAATAATACGCAGCAGAAAGCCCTGACGGACCTGATCCAATCACTGCAACTTTATTTCCCGTCTTTGGGAACATATATGGATCAGATGCTTTGTAGTCCTTCACCATATCAGTTGCAAATCTCTTAAGCCACATAATCTGTATGGCATCACCTCTATAGTTATAGACACAATCATCCTGACACTTGTGAGTGCAAATTCTTCCGCAAATTCCAGGCAATGCGTTATCCTCAAGCATATACTTAACCGAAATTTCGTATTCCTTTTTGAAAATTGCATCGATATATTCAGGAATCTTCATGTGTGCAGGACAACCTTGCATGCAGATCCCACAGCCAAGGCAACGCTCTGCCTCTTTAATTGCAGCTTCTTCTGAGAAACCGAGAATGAGTTCCTCAAATGTTTTCTTTCTTACGTCAGGTTCAAGTTCAGGCATCTCAACTTTCTCAAGCTCCAGAGGTGTAATTTCATTTGACTGGGTAAATCCATTTTCTGCAGTTCTTCTCTCTTCCGCTGGGAACCAAACAAATGCATCACCATCTTGGGATGTAAATATGAGGTTCCTCTCCATTTTAAGAGACCCTGTTGGACACACTTCAACGCATAAGCCACAGTAAGAACATCTCCCATAATCAATCCGTGGCCTAAGGTGTGTAGAGCCTTCCTTAGGATTCACAAGGTGAAATTCTTTGGGATCGTCCATTGTGATTGCTTGGCATGGACAGATACTCATGCAATTTCCACAACCGATACATTTATCAAGATCATTAACATGGAAGCCACGATACCGCTCTGGAAGTTGAAGTTTTTCTTTTGGATACTGTACTGTTACAGGTTTTTTAAAGATGTACTTGGTTGAGGTTAAAGCACCTATAAAACTTGTTTTTTCAAAGTATTCTTTGCTTTCCATCGCTTCACCTCTTATCTATCAATTTCAGGAGGGCAAATATCAAGTGTCTCCAAAATAAAAGGAGCATCTGACAACTTTTGCCCAACCAACAACTTTTCTGCAAGAGGATACATATGAGGCATTGATACACCTCTTACTGAAACTCTGTAAGGTTTGTCTGTGCCATCTGAAACAAAATAGAATCCGTATTCTCCTCTTGAAGATTCAACTCTTGCATAGGCCTCACCTTCTGGTATCACCCACTTAAATGGGTTTGGCATCTTTTTCCACACTTCGCCTTTTGGCATTTTCTTTACGGCTTGCTCAATAAGATTCAAAGACAGTTCAAGTTCAAGACGCCTCTGTATTTCTCTTGCCCAGGCATCACCCTCATCAAGGACGGGTACATCAAAATCAAGGTATGGGTATGCTGCATAAGGCTCATCTTTCCTTACATCAACTTTTACACCGGTTGCCTTGAGATTTGGACCTGTAACACCCATTTGAAGCGCAGTCTCTTTTGTAATCCTTGCAAGTCCCTTTGCCCTATGCGCAAACATTGGGTTCTTCAGGAAGAGATTGTCGTATTCAGGAAGTCGTTCCTTAACATATTTTACCCAACCTAAGATGTCATCTTCAAATCCCGGATAAGTATCCCTTCTTACTCCGCCTGGCCAAATATACATGTGATAAACTCTTGCACCAGTGAGTTTCAGAAATATGTCAATCATAAGATCTCTATCTGCAACGGCCCAATAATTTACAGTGTAATTTCCAAGCATTGCCGCAGTGCCACCAAAGTGGAACAGAAGCGCCATTACACGAGCCGCTTCCAGTACAATTGTCCTTAAAAATTTTGCACGCTCTGGAATTTCAACACCCATTAACTCTTCAATTGCCATGGCATAAACCGCTTCGTTTATATCAGGTTCCGGAACACAAATTCTTGGAATAAGGGCAAGGTTTTGAAGATATGTTCTTTGTTCCATTAGTTTTTCAAATGCCCTGTGGAGATATCCAGAATTTCCTTTCGCTTCAATGATTGTATCCCCTTCGAGTTTTAAATGCACAGAAAAGTTTCCATGAATTCCAGGATGGTTAGGACCTATGTTCAGTTCGTATTCCCTAATCATATTTTACCTCCACATTTCTTGACTCATAGTGCTCCGTTGCATATTTAATGGAGTCAAAATCCTTTCGAAGAGGTGGAAGGTCACCCCAACCCTCAAGGACAAACGGCTTCATTGAGTCAGGATTCCCAACAACCCTAATTCCAAACATCTCACCCATCTCAACTTCGTATTTGAAGGCATTCGGATAGATATTTGTTATCGTCTCAATTTCGGGGGTTTCCCTTGGAATTCTTGTCTTTACTATTGCAAGAACCTTTCTTTCATCGGAATAGACAAGTGCAACAATCTCAAACTGATTTTCTTTTATAAAATCTACCGCCGTAAAAAGAGTTAATCTATTGAAGGATAGGCCTTTTAAGGCGTTAAGCGTAGATGAGAAAGCATCTTTTTTAACCTCGATAATAATTCTTTGTGGTCGTTTTTCAAAAATTTTACCCTTTACAACACTCTTAATTTCCTCTACCATTTGAGCACCTTCCTTTGGTTTGCCTTGTAGTAATCGTAATTTTCGATGTACTTTTTCCAGCCATTAGCCTTTCCTTCATCAATGAGCTTCATTAGAGTTCTAAATCCTTCAAGCACCGCCATAGGTGAGGGCATGCAACCTGCAATATACACATCAACTGGCAAATACAGATCGAGTCTTTTTAAAACTGCATAAGAATCCCAGTAAATACCACCATTTATCGTGCAGGAGCCAAAACCAATTACATATTTAGGTGGAAGCATCTGTTCATACACAGTTATAAGCCTTTTAAGAGTTTTTATATTTATGTATCCAGTAACAAGCAAAATATCTGATTGTCTTGAGGTAACAAATGGTGCAATACCAAACCTTTCAGCATCAAAACGAGAGGTAATTGTAGGAGGAAGTTCTATCGCACCACATGCAGTACAGTAATGAAGCATCCATAAAGAGCGCTTTCTTAAATGATCCAGTATTTCAACATAACCTTCTTCCAAAGTTTCTTGTAATTCCATACTAACCTCCAATATAGACTATAAAGAGGCCTAAAAGTGCAATTATGGTAGGCCATCTCCAGAAATATCTTACGGCATTCTCGATTTTGAATCTTGGTAAAACAGTATCAAAAAGGGTCATAACAATAATAACACCAAGTTGCTTTAGGATGAATGTAAGGATATTTGCAGCACCTCCAAGGAAGAGGACAGTGAAAAATGCTGTTTCAATATAAACCTGAATTGCGTGACCAATCATAAGTAATCCAAGATGCTTTCCACCATATTCAACCATAGGACCTGTTGCAACTTCTTGTGGAGCAACAAAAATATCAAATGGGTGTTCCCCCATCGCACCGTATGTTGCAATAAATCCAGCAATTGCAGTTAATGGAAGAAAGAATAAATTCCAGTGGAATCCTGATTGCAAAGTCATAAATTTTGTAAGATCAGTTGTCCCATATTTAAGCACAAGGGTATTTCCTGCAATAATAAGTGGAAGTTCATATCCAAGCATAAGTGTTAAAGCTCTTGCAATTCCAATAGACGCATTTGGGTTCCCAGATTCGCCTGCACCAAGTGCCATGCCAAGAGAACCAATTACCATTATGTAAAGGAAGGCTATAAGGTCTCCATGAGGAGTGAGTTGTTTAAAGCCTGGAAGCGGAAGAAATAACACTGTTAAAATTGATGCACCAACTAAAATTACTGGCCCAAGATCAAACATGACACCATGAGAAATGTTTTCCTTCTTTGAGAGAAGTTTAATGATATCAAGCAGTGGCTGATGCAGTGGTGGACCATATCTTCTGTGGATTCGAGCAACCATTTTCCTTTTGAAACCTTCAAGGAAAATGCCGACAAAGAATGCAAAAACAGGCGTCAAAACTAAAACAAGCTTTTCTACCATAACACGCCTCCTAATATGTAAATAAGGGAGAAAATCGTAAGAACAATTATCCCAAGGCTCACATACGTTTCAAGATTGCCAGTGTATACCCTCCTCAGGTAGTCTCCGATGGTCTTTACAAACCCTGTAAAGTCTTCATAAATCTTATCAACACTCCACTCATTGAATGGTCTTATGATATCATCGAAGAAACTATAGAAGCCAAAACTGTAATTATATTTTACATCCTCAGTTAGAACTTCACCTGCATAGTAGTTATCAAGTTGGTGGACTTTTCTTGCCCTTGGAAGTAAGTAGAAGATGAGGGCTGCAACAACAAAACCACCTGTAAGAGCAAGTGAAATCGCTAAAATATTTACAGCATGAAGTCCTGATTGCTCTGGAAATCCTGTAAGGTTGTATTTTATAGGTTCAAAACCCAAAAATGCCTCAGCCTTTGAAACAAAATACATGGGAATTCCAGGGAGAATTCCAAAAAGAAGCGCAAGCAATGACAAAACAAGCATTGGAATTTGCATAAGGATTGGCACTTCTTTAACACTTTCGTATTTTTTTGGAAGTTGTCCAAGGAAAATTGAGTGAATAAGCCTATAAACATACATAAATGACCCTGTTCCACCAAGAAGGGCAACCGTTAAAAGAATGGGTTCTTTATTTTGAATTAGCGCTTCGTAAATAAGATATTTTGAAGCAAATCCATTGAGCGGTGGGATACCTGCGGTTGCAATAATCGCAAAAAGCATTGCAATAAACGAAACAGGCATTTTCTTAATAAGTCCGCCAAGTTCTGAAAGGTCTTTTGTGCCTGTTCTATAAATAACGCCACCAACAACAAAGAAAAGAATACCCTTAAAAATGGAGTGATTTATGATATGTAAAAGCCCGCCTGCAACTCCGAGAGATGTCCCCAAAGAAAGCCCTAAAAGGATATAGCCACTTTGTGCAATAGAAGACCAAGCAAGGATTTTCTTTGCATCCTCTTGTACTATTGCAACAAAAGTACCCACTATAATCGTAAAGGCTCCAACCCATTGAAGAATATACAAAATAAGAGGACTTCCAAAGATTTTTGGCATAATTTTTGAGAAAAGATTAAGCCCAAAAATTGAAAAGGTGAATAACGTAAATAAGTAAAGCCCAACTTTTTTAACAACCGAAGATAGAACAACCGAAACCGAGTCTGGTGCTTCAGTATATGTAATCGGAGCCCAGACATGTAAAGGCATAGTTGAGGCCTCAACAAGGAAACCAATCGCAAAAAGGACAAATGTCGTTAAAACAATTGAAGTGGGTGCAGTTGAAAGATATCCTGCAATTTCCGAATAACCAAAACTTCCTGTCTTGAAGAATAAAAGCATAATTGCTGCAAGCATTGAATTTGCACCAATAAGAGCCCAAGTAATGTATTTTGGTTGTGCAATGTGTGCATCTTTATAACCTTTCCCGACGAGGAAGAATACAAGAACTGCAATAAGTTCAAAGAAGATAAAGAAAGATAAAATGTCCCTTGCAAAAAGCACACCAAAGACAGCACCTTCAAGGAAAGAGAATTCAAGCACTGCTAAATCGCCATCATCAGACTTGTCAAATTCGAAGAGGAGGAAAATTCCTGCGAGAAGGAAAATTAAAGCAAACAGTATAGAGAGCATAAATGAGAGAGAATTTATCCCCAGAGAAAGATTCTGTCCTAAAACAGTAAGATAATAGAAATTATCGATAGTTTTATTTGCATATTGATATAGTTCAACAAATGGGAGAAAAAGGAAAATTAAGAAGAAAATATTCCTCACACTTTTATGCAACGCAGAACCCGCATAAGCAAGAAGCCCTCCAAAAAATGGAGTAAGCAAAATCATTAGAAGTGAAAAGTTCATTTTAAACCTCCCAATACTGAGGTTAGATAAGTCGTCCTTTGTATTAATTGACCTGCCGTATCATATGTGAAGTTAATGATATTCATCGGCCTTGCACTGAGAAAGACAAGAATAAGCACAAGGATAAAAGGTGCAGCAACAAGCCATGGATTTTCTTCACCAAATGTTTTCTCACCTTTTGCAAATAGTATCTTAAATACTTTATAGAAATAGACACCTTCTACAATTGCCATGATAAGGACAAGCGCGAAAGCGAAATATCCAAGAAAGCCCGGAAAATCAAGTAGAGATTGAAGAATTGCAAGTTTCGTAAAAAATCCAAAGAATGGCGGGATTCCAATAAGAGAAAGCGCTGCAAAAACAAAGAGAATTGATGTCAAAATGTGAGATCTCCCAAAACCTTTAAGGTCATCGATATTCCTTGAAGCTGCAACTTCAATCATAATGCCTGCAACAAGGAACAATACTGCTTTTGAAACTGAATGATTAATCATCTGCGCAATTGAGGCAGATATTGATGATTGTGTTCCCACAGAGAATGCAAGAACAAACAATCCCGTTTGTCCGATTGTTGAATACGCAAGCATCCTCTTCAAATCCTTCTGGAAGAAGGCTGCAACTTCACCAAAGAAAAGAGTAAGAAGTGCAATGATAAAAAGATATGGGATAAAAGCAGAATAGTTAAAAACTGTTACCGTAACTCTTATTATTGCATAGATTGCAGTAGTTGTTACAATTCCCGAAAGCATTGCCGATACGCCTGACGGTGCTGCAGGATGTGCGTCAGGAAGCCAAGAATTTACAGGGAAAAGTGCTCCTTCAACTGCAAGTCCTAAGAATATTAATATATAAGGAATAAGTTTTTCGAGGCTTCCAATGTAATAGAGTTTTGAAGCAATGTGCGCCATGTTAAGCGTGCCTGTTTGTGCATACACAAGGACAACCCCGAGAAGGATTAGGGATCCTGCAAGGATACCAAGAACAACATATTTAAATCCCGCTTCAATTGAATCTTTGCTTCTTAAATATCCAACAAGCCCAAAGGAAGAAAGAGAAAGCACTTCAAAAGCAACAAACATATTAAATAAGTCTCCTGTTACACTTATCCAACTTGATGACATGATAAGAAGCGTAAAGAGAATGTGAAATTTATCAGTTGGCTCTTCCTTAACATAAAAGATGTTATAGAAAGATATAAGAAGCCCAAGGACATTTACCATAAGAGCAATTATAAAATTCAACTTGTCGACAGCAAGGTTTATTATGTAAGGTGGATTTAGCCCTGCAGTTGTGCCTATAACAACCGAGCCACCTAAAACTTTTACGCCAATAAAATAAATAACAACAAGGTTAATTGCACTTACAATAAATGGAACAAATTTTATGAGTTTCTTTAAAAATGAAGAAACAATAATTGAAAGGAAAGCAAAGAAAAGCGGAATAACTACCAATAATGTTGGATTAGCCAAGTTTACCATCTTAGACTCCTTATCTTTCGTACATTCAACGTGCCGTACTTCCTATAGAGAAGCACGACAAATGCCGCAGCAAGTGCAAGTTCAGAGGCACCAATAACAATAGAAGTAAGCGTAAGAGCCTGAGGTACTGGATCAACCATTAGATTTGCATCCATTACACCCTTTGAGAATATTGGCGCTGTCTTTCCATTCACATAGCCAATCGAAACGATGAGGAGGTTAATTCCAGTTTCAATTAGGTCAAGCCCGATAATAATTTTTATAAGATTCTTTTTAATAATAAGCGCATAAATACCAATACCAATTATGAGAAGTGCAGAAATATAGAAAATCATTCTTCACCTCCGGCTTCTTCACACTTCACTTCACACATAAGGTCATCAATGATATTAGATAACTCAGATCCCACCTTTAAGCCAACACCAATATAAATTGGGAGAATAATTCCACCCGAAAGAAGATTGAATAAACTTCCATTTGGCAACACATTTGCAAGGAATGAATCCTTCATAAAGAATCCTAAAAGTCCCATAATGACGTATGTAAGTCCACCAAGGCCTTCAACAAGATAGAATTTTTTTCTGTCGATTGAGGTTTCTTCATATGCAAGATAGAGTAACAAAAATCCTGTTGCAATAAGGGCACCACCCTGGAAACCTCCACCTGGTGTCAAATGTCCGTGCATGAAAATATAAGCACCTGTTAAAAGAATAAAAGGAAACACAACACGTGTCCCAATCTTCGTTACAAAATTTGATTCTTGGAGTTTTTGTTTTCTTTTCTTTTCGCCCATAAAGTAAAGCACAGCAACACCCAAGGCAGCAGTGAAAAGAACTGTTACCTCACCAAGGGTATCAAAACCTCTGTAGAAAAGTGTAACCGAAGTAACAACATTTGCAGCACCTGTTTGAGGAACTGTATTATCAAGATAGTATTTCCCTACATCCATCTTATCTACACCAAACTTGTAATTGGATATAAAAAGGGAAATTGCTGCAATAATTATGAGGATAAATACGCCATAAACAATTTTTCTAATCATCTTTATCCTCCCGCTCAGTTTTCTTTACGGCAACAATGTAAATTGCCATCGTAAGCGCTGCACCAATTGCGGCTTCAGACATTGCAACATCAGGCGCTTGCAGGAGTAAAAATACCAAAGATACAAGAAGGCTTCCGCCACCCATAAATATCACTGCCGCAAGAAGGTCCTTAACATGTATTGCAAGAACAGAAAGGATAATTGTAAGAGCAAGCAGAATATAAGAAAAGACAAGAATATACATATTCATCGTCATTCACCTTCTTTCTCTTTAAACTTATCTACGACAGTTTTGTCAGTCATTGGCGATTTAGCCTTGTATCCTGCACGAATGAGTGCTGAACCCGAAATAGGTGCAGTAAGAAGAATAAACGTAGCAAGGATAATTGACTTTATGAGAATGTCTTCTCTCATAAGTCCAATCCCAATGATTGAGGAAATTGCACCAAGCGTAGTTGATTTTGTTGCAGCCTGCATTCTTGTGTATAGATCGGGAAGCCTTAAAAGTCCTATTGCAGAAAGGAGGAAGAAAAACGCACCAATAAACATGAGAATGTAACCGATGATAATGTTAATCCCCATCTTAAAGCCCCCTTTCAATAAAGCGCGCAACAACAAGCACGCCAACAAAGGAAATGATCGCATAAACCACAGCAACATCCATGTAGAATGACCTTCCAAAGACAAATGCAAAGAATACAAATAGTGCAACAAAGAGGGTTGTAAGGGTATCCAGTGCCATTGCCCTGTTTGCCGTATCGGGACCTTTTGTTAGTCTTACAACCATAAGAATTGTTGCAAATGCAAGTAAGCCAAGATAAATCAAATCTACCACTTTCATGAGAAGATCTCCTTCAAAAATTTCTCAAAAGGCGAAACAATACTTTCTGTTGCGCCTTCCACACTTTCATCTTCCACTTTAATCCAGTGAACGAAGAGTTCGTCGTCCTGGACATCCATAGTAATAGTTCCCGGAGTGAGAGTAATCGAGTTTGCAAGAGAAAGCTTTCCAACATCCGATTTCAAATTTGTTTTAACTTTAACAATTCCTGGCTTAATTGGAAGTGAGGGACTCAAAACAATTACTGCAACTTGAATATTTGCCTTAATAACTTGATAGAGATAGTAAGGAATGTAGATAATAAGATAAAAGAGCCTTTTTGGATTTAAATGAGCAAGACCGTGTTCCGTAAAAAGGTCTGCTGTACCAATTGAAATTACAAGTGCAATAAGGAATCCAAAAATCAATTCCGAAGTTGCAAAACTTTCGGTAAGTAAGATCCATGTAAGAAATAGAACAATCGTTTCAAAGACAACCTTACTTACGTAGTTTGCCTTTTTCATTTTTCACCACCTTTCACCTAATTTTACGCCTACCTCAACTATTTTAAAATTTTTTTTATCTTAGTCAAGTAAACGAATTACCTTTTGTGAAATTGTGAAAAAGTAAAATGCACATTAATTCTTGCATTATTGTATTTTTTTTAGTCAATATTTTCATTTCACATACAGAGCAATTGGCTTAAACATTAAATTGATAATTTCATAATTACATTAGTGAAATTTTACGCAAATAGTATTGCAAAATTTTAAAATATGTATATAATATAGGTGTGTGAATGAAAACTATGAATACAAAATATTACAGATTGGTTATATTTAGCACAGTTAAATTTATAAACAATATTTCTATTAGTCATTCTTACAAGTTTTCTTCCATAATGGAAGAAGATAAAAAATAAAAATTTTAAAAGGGAGGTTGCGTATGGACGCAAAACAAATGGTTGATGATTTTATGCAGACTGCTAAACAACTTGGCGAATTTGACAAAGGTTACATTGATGCTGTAATGGGACTTATCAAGGAAGCAGAGAAACCAGGTGCACTTTCAACAAAGGAGAAGGAACTTATTTCTATCGCACTTGGTATTGCAGCACACTGTGCTTACTGCATTGCACTCCACGTTAAAAATGCAATTGATGCAGGAGCAACAAGGGCAGAGATCCTTGAAGCAGCAGAAGTTGCAGGCCTTATGGGTGGTGGCCCGTCCATTGCCTATATTAGACTCGTGCTTGACGCACTTGAACAATTCGGTGCAAAGTAGTTTTAAGGGTAATTAAGGGGGGATTATAGCCCCTCTTGGATAAATTCAAAAATTTTAAAAGGAGGTATTAAAAATGGCTGAAGTAAAACCAAATTACACCCTTGACGAAAGGGGAGAGGTTTGTCCAATTCCAGATGTTGACACAAGAAAAAAATTGAAAGAGATGAAATCTGGAGAAATTCTTGAAGTGCTAATCGATTATGCACTTTCTAAAGAAAGAATTCCCGCAGGTGTTAAGGAAATTGGCGGAGAAGTCCTTTCAATTGAAGAGATTGGACCAAGTGAATGGCGTATCCTCATTAAAAAACTATAATCTCAAATCAATAAAGGAGGTAGGATATGGATCCAAGATTACAAGGCTTATTAGTCGGTATCATTTTCGGAGTGCTATTACAGAGAGGAAGACTTTGCTTTAACTCTGCAATTAGAGATGTTAAATTGACAAAGGACAACTATCTTATGAAAATGGCACTCCTTGCGATCATGGTTGAAACAATTGGCTTTCAACTTGCAGCGCAACTTGGATGGATTAAGCTTAATCCTCTTCCATTTGTTCCTTTAGCACAAATTATTGGTGGGTTCCTTTTTGGAATGGGAATGGTACTTGCAGGAGGATGCGCAAGTGGAATTACCTATAGAGTAGGCGAAGGTTACATTACAGCATTTGTTGCGGCGGTCTTCTTTGGCATCACTGCTGCAGCAGTTAGAGGTGGACCACTTCAATTCGTAAATAAATGGTTTGGAAAGCCAATTACCACAACAAATAACCCGACAGGAGTATATGCTGCAACAGACGGAAAAATCAACCTAACAATTGCAAACCTTTTAAATATTAATCCATGGATTATAGCTATTATCTTTGCAATTATTCTCTTGGTTGTGATACTCGTGTGGAAAACAACAGAAAGGAAAACCACAGGTCTTACATGGCTTTGGGGTGGAATCCTTGTTGGAATTACAGGTATAGTTGCATACATTTCACAAAAATCCTATGCACTTGGAATTACGGGTGGCTGGGTAAATCTCTTCAGGACTACAACTGGAAACCTTGATATTTCAAAAGGTGTTCCATACAATTGGATTGGAATGGAAGTTCTTGGAATAATCATTGGTGCGTTTATCGCAGCACTTGCTACCAAAGAATTCAAGCTAAGAATGCCAAAGAATCCGCAAACCTTTGCACAAGTCGCACTTGGCGGCATTTTAATGGGATTCGGTGCAGGAGTTGCGTATGGCTGTAATATAGGACACATTCTTTCAGGTCTTCCACACCTTGCAATAAGTTCCATTCTCTTTACGATATTCGCAGTCGCAGGTAACTGGTTGATGGTTTGGTATCTTTTTGAAAGAAAGTAAATACATAAAAAATAATGGGGGGCACATTTGCCCCCAACTAAATTAAATAGGAGGTAAATGTATGCACATAACAATTCAAACAAACGTATCGCCATATACAAACGAAGATTTAGACACAGCAATTCGTATGGCAGAAATATTCTTAAATAGAGGCCATAAAGTTTCCATTTTTTTGTTTGCAGATTCTGTACTTGCTGCAAATAAACTTGTTAAGCCAATGAGAATAGATAGAAATATCCCAATGAAATTACAGGAACTTGCATCAAAAGGAGTTGAAGTACACATCTGTGGTCTTTGTGCCGAATATAGAGGATTAACTGAAGAAATGAAAATCGAAGGCGCAAAATTCTCAGGTGTACCCGAGATGGCTGCCTTGATTTTTGAATCAGATAGATACATTAATCTCATGCCGTAGGAGGTAGAAAATGAAAAAAATATTGTTCGCAGTTTATACTTCACCTGCAGGAAGTATCTGGATAAACGAAACTTTTAGAAGTATTTTTGGAATGTATGGACAAGACATTGAGCCTGTAGCCCTTCTCTTAAATGAAGCAGTTCTTGCTGTTCACACAAATTGCAAACCAGAGCTGTGTGGCGTATTGCCACTTTCAATTACATTTAGATACATCGAAAAATATGGTACAAAGGTATATGCAGTGAAAGAAGATCTTGAAAGATTTGATATTAAAGAGAATGAAATTGATACCCATTGGAATTTGCAAATACTCTCTAAGAGTGACCTTCCCGAGTTTCTCCACTCTTTCGATAATGTAATTTTCTTTTAGGAGGAAGATATGGCATTAATAATCATAAAGAAATCCCCAGACTATCAAGTTGCTCATCTTTTATTGGAAATTGCCTTACCTCAAGATAAGGTAATTTTTCTTCAAGATGGTGTCCTTTTTGCTGTTGAAAAAGACGTAAAAACACTTGTAAAAGATGGCGTTGAACTATTTGCGCTAAAAGAGGATTTTGTAGCCCGTGGATTCGATGAAAAAGAAAGTTTGGTACCCCTTATATCTTACGATGAATTTGCAGAAATTGTTGAGAAAGAGCCAAAGATTATTTCATGAAAACTTAAAGGATGGATTTTTCCCTCCTTCTTTTATAATTAATTGGAGGTGAACGATGGAAGAATTTGATGTAATTGTGATTGGATCAGGCTCTGCAGGATACGTATCAGCAATTAGATTGGGAGATTTGGGAAAGAAAGTTTTAGTTATTGAAAATAGAGTCCTTGGTGGTACATGTCTTAATAGAGGCTGTATTCCAACAAAAGCAATTTTAAAAGCAGCAGATGTATATAGGGAGGCACATGAATCCAAAATCTTTGGAATTACAGTAAATGATGTATCATATGATCCAAATGGTATAAAATCCTGGAAGGAAACAGTTGTAAAAAAACTCGTTTCAGGTGTTGAATTTCTTCTAAAGGCAAGAAAAGTAGAAATTAAATATGGGAGAGGGTACCTAATTGATGGAAATACCGTTGAGGTTGAAACTTCACAAGGAAAAGAAATTTACAAAGGTAAGGACATTGTCATAGCAACAGGTTCAGAGCCTGCAATGATTCCTGCATTCAAAATCGATCACATAAACGTGCTTACCTCAGACGATGCACTTGAACTTACAGAATATCCTAAAAATATGATCATTGTAGGTGCTGGCGCAATTGGTATGGAATTTGCAACATTCTTTAATTCATTTGGCACAAAAGTGACAGTTATTGAAATGATGGAAACAGTTGTCCCAACCCTTAAAGACAGAAAACTTACAACGCTTATCCAGAGGATTTACCAAAAAAGAGGCATTGAATTTAAATTAGGACAGAAAATTGAAAGTATCGATGTAAAAGACGATCGCGTAAATCTTACCTTAGGAAATGGCGAAGTGCTCGAAACAGAAAAGGTGCTTGTATCAATTGGAAGAAAACTCAATTCAGAGAATATTGGCCTTGAAAAGGTTGGAATCCAAACTGACAGAGGGAAAATTGTTGTTAACGAGTTTTTAAGAACAAACATTGAACATCACTATGCAATTGGAGATGTAGTTGGAGGACTTCTTCTTGCCCACAAAGCAATGAAAGAGGGAGAAGTTGTTGCAGAAATCATTGCAGGACATGAAACAAAGATGGACTATAGAGTTGTGCCTTGGGCAATATTTACAACACCTGAAATTGCCTCTGTAGGCTTGACAGAAGAGGAAGCAAAAAATCAAGGTATTGACGTTATAACAGGAGAATTTCCGTTTACGGCAAATGGAAAAGCAGTCTCAATGAATGCAACAGATGGCACTGTTAAGGTCGTTGCAAGAAGCGATACAAAAGAAATACTTGGTGCTCAAATCATAGGACCTGAGGCATCAGTGATGATTTCAGAACTTGCTCTTGCAATAAAGAATAGATTAACACTCAAAGACGTGGGCGATACCATTCACACGCATCCAACACTTCCAGAAGCAGTAATGGAAGCAGTAAAAGTACCGTTAGGAGAAGCAGTTCACATAGTTGTAAGAAGATAAAAATTTAGGGGGCTCAGTTGCCCCCTTTTTCTAATTAATACTTACGATATATACTAAAAATCAACCCCTGGAATTTTTGCTTTAATCTCTGCAAGTTCAGGCTTTTTCTCAACTTCTTTTGCAAAATTCTCTTCTCTTAACAAGTTTTTGTAATGTGGACTCTGGAAGGAATACGTAAAATTGGTGTGCACATCGTATCGCCCCTCCATTATTGCAACCGTATCTTCAGTCATTACCAGTTCCTCATCTGTGGGAATTACAAAAACTTTTATCTTAGAGCCATCGCCTGTGATATCAGTTTCTGCATTCCTTGTAAGGGAAATATTGTTTTTCCTCTTGTCAATAACGACACCAAAGTTTTCAAGTCCATCAAGCGCCTTTTCACGGAAAATCGGACCCATTTCGCCAACACCTGCAGTAAATACAATAGCATCAACACGACCTAACACACCCATATAAGAAGAAATGTATTTTTTAAGTCTATAGGTTTCAATAGCAATTGCAAGTTGTGCAAGATGATCGCCCTCATCTGCAGCAACTTCAACATCTCTTCGGTCAGTATATTTACCATTTGTAATACCAAATACGCCACTCTTCTTATTCAAGACGTCGTTCATTTCCTTCGTAGATAATCCTAACCTCTCCATCATGTAAAGATCAATTGCAGCATCATGGTCGCCTGCGCGTGTGCCCATAACAAGCCCTTCAAGAGGTGTAAAGCCCATACTTGTATCAACAGAAATACCGTTTTTAACGGCATCGATACTTGCACCATTTCCAAGGTGAGCAATAACAACATTTGTCTCAAAAGGATTTTTTCCTAATAGGACGGCGGTTCTTTTCGCAACATAGAGGAATGATGTGCCATGGAAGCCATACCTTCTTATATGATATTTTTCATACCACTCCCTTGGAAGTGCATAAATGAATGCATGTTCTGGCATTGTTTGGTGCCATGCCGTGTCCATCACTGCAACGTGCGGCACATCTGGAAGGATACTCATTGCGGCTCTTATTCCCATAATATTGGGTGGGTTGTGAAGCGGAGCAAGATCCTGAAGTTCTTCAAAAGTTTTCAACGCTTCATCAGTAACTAAAACAGATTTATTAAACTTTTCTCCACCATGCACAACTCTGTGCCCAACTGCTTTTACTTCTTTTACATCGCTAATAACACCAATTTCAGGGTCAGTAAGTGTCTTTAAGATAAGTTCAATCGCTTCTTTATGAGTAGGACACTCACTTTGAATTTTTACAGAGTCACGTCCCGGTACTTCATGCTTTATAAAGGAGCCACCAATTGTAACACGCTCCACAATTCCTTTCGCTAAAATCCTTTTTTCGCTCCATCGATAAAGTTGGTATTTAACCGAAGAGCTACCACAATTTAATGTCAATACATCCATCTATTCCTCCCATTTATTTTTGATTAGATATGAAATTATATACAACTTCTGTGTTAGGTCAACATCCAGAATTACAATTTTTCTTCGGGTTTTAAGATTTAAAGTGACTGGAGCGAAATTTAAAATTCCCTTAATTTTACTCTTTGCTAAAATTCCTTCTATATCTGAAACCGCCTCAGTCGGCACGGCAACAATAGCAATTTCTATATTTTCTTTATCTACAACTTCTCCAAATTTTTCAATGTGATATACAGGAATGCCGTTTGTTTTTTTATTTATTTTTTCTGGATCAATATCAAACAATGCTTTCACATCGTATCCAACTTCTTTAAATCCCTTATACCTTGAGAGTGCCGTACCTAAGGAACCTGCTCCTATGATTGCAACATTCCATTTTCTCTTTGTCTTCAAGATTTTATCAAGTTTCTTCAAAAGTGTTTCAACATCATAACCTTCACCAGTCTTGCCGAACTTTCCGAAATAAGAGAGGTCCTTTCTTACCTGCTCTGGAGTTGTCCTAGTGTTAATTGCCATTTCAAACGAAGAGATTTTTTTAACTCCTTTCTCTTTTAAATGTCGTAAACATCTTACGTAAATAGCAAGTCTCTCAATTGTTGCAAACGGTATATCCATTTGTACCTCCTTACAATATTTTTTTCACAATTGCAATGTAAAATCAGTTTATTTTACATCAAGATTTAAAAAAGTCAAAGCGTTTTGAAATTTTGTGAAAACGTTATAAAATCATAACATGAAAGTTTATGTCGGCGTAAGCGGTGGCGTTGATAGTTCTGTTGCATTATACCTTTTAAAAGAGCAAGGATATGATGTCATTGCAGTATTCTTCAAATTAGAAAAAGAGGAAAATTTATCAAGATGCTGTAATGTTTCAAATGCACAGATTGTTGCAAGAAAGTTTGAGGTGCCTTTTATAGAAGTTGATGTTTCGGAAGAGTTTAAAGAGCTTGTTAAAGGATATTTCTTTGAAAGTTTAAAGAGAGGTTTTACGCCAAATCCATGTACAGTTTGTAATGAAAAAATAAAGTTTGGCATTGGTTATGAAAAAACAAGATCACTTTTTGGAGAAGGTCTTTTTGCAACAGGACACTATGCCCGTATTGAAGATTTACATCTCAAAAAAGGAATCGACCAAATAAAAGATCAATCGTATATGCTTTGGCGCCTTAAAAAAGAGGACTTACAACACATCATATTCCCATTAGGAAACTACCTTAAAAGTGAAGTTAAAAGCATTGCAGAATTCTTAGGGTTGCCCCCATCTAAGGAAAGCGAAGACCTCTGCTTCATAAAAGGTAATATAAAAGACACCATTAAAGAAATTCTTAAAGATAATGAAGGAGACATTATTGATAAACATGGAAACATTTTAGGTAAGCACCGAGGTGTACAATTTTATACCATAGGACAGAGAAGTGGACTTCATGTTTCTTACAAGGAACCTTTATATGTAATAGATACCGATCCCATCAATAACACAGTAGTCCTGGGAACATACGAAGATTGTCTCTTTAAAGGAGCAGAATTAACCGAAATAAACACCCTTGAAGAGATTGAAACCAATAAAGTTTATAAAGCAAAAATAAGGTATCAGTCAAAGCCACAAGAGTGTATAGTTAAAAACAAAAACGGACAAATTGAGGTAGAATTTTTAGAAAGGCAGTTTGCAGTCACTAAAGGGCAGAGCCTCGTTGTTTATGATGAAGATATTGTAGTTTTAGGTGGTGTAATCAAAAGAGCACTAAAGTAGTAAAATATTACAAGGAGGTACATATGAAAATTGCACCGAGAGAATTAATATGGAAAGACTTCAGAAAGTTGCAAAAGGAACACGATTTATACACATCTCCAGAAGTTGAAGATTTGCTTTTCATGCAGACAATTGAAGGACATTCCCACAACGGAGACGGCGCTTTCGAAGGTAGAAAATTTGTTGATACAACAATCGATGATATCGTAATCGCACTTGGAAGAGATTCTTTCATTGTAAGAAGTTCAAGACAACTCCTTATAGACGAGATTTACGAATACGCAAGAGCAGTAATGAAAGGCCAAAAAAGAAACCACCTTGTTAACAAAAAAGGCGAGCCCCTTATGCGCTGTCCGCTATTCCTTGAAATTGAGGTTGACCCAGACTCTGTCTTGATGGGACTATATCTTGGTGGTTTTATGGATGATTTTGAAACAAGAAAACTTGCAAACCAAAAGTTTAACCTCAATATGGGCGGGGGAAAACCATACCTTGTCGATATGCATGTTATGGAAAAATTGGGACTTGATGGCGAACAACTTGCACATGGCGATCATGAAGATAAACTTGATGAATATAGAAAAGTTGGGCTAATTATTGATCCTTCAAATGTCGATTTTCTTAAGCACTCTTACATAAGATTTCAGTATATAAGACATAAAAAAGGACTTGGCGTTTCGGATGACCTTGCACTACTTGTTGCAGGCAAACTCTACAACACAAGTGTTGCATTAGGCGCATATCTTGCCGATGCAATTGATACTTTAGATAAATTTTCGCTACACTTCTTCGAGCAGGACGTAGCCCTTGCAGAAGAAATTGAAAAGAATTTTTCAAATCTTACAAAAGATGATGTCCTGAATTTTATAAGGCTTATTGCAATACCTGAAGGCATGGAAGAAGACATTCCTGATTCTTCGCAACGCTATTTCCTTGAAATAAATAAAGACGCACAAATCACTACACTTGAGTCGCACTTACGATATCTTGAAGGAGAAGCATACCCTCAGTTTAAGATTGCATATGAAAGAGTTTTAAATTCTGATTTGTATAACTATGTAGAAAAGATTTTGGGGTAGCGCATTGGGGCTTAAAAGAGTTTTGGGACAGGACAAAACAATAAATTATTTGAGGAAACTTTTAGAGAAAAGAAACCTTCCTTCAACACTTATATTCGTAGGACCAGAGGGTGTTGGAAAAAAACTTACAGCAGTTGAGTTTGCAAAAGCTTTAAATTGCAAGGTTGACCCACTTAACGGTTGCGATACTTGTAAATCTTGCATTGCTATTGAAAACCGAGTACACCCAAACTTAAAAATCATTGAAAGTGATACCATTGGTATTGATGATATCCGTGAAACTATTGATAATTCATATGTGCCTTACGAGGGAATCAAAGTAAACATCTTTGTTAATGTAGAGAATGCAACAATTCAAGCATTCAATAGTATGCTTAAATTCCTTGAGGAGCCACCCAAAAACACCTTAAATATACTAACCTGTGAAAATTTAGAAAACCTTCCAGAAACAATTGTTTCACGAGGAGTTGTCGTAAAATTTGAAAAACTACCTTTTGAAGTTATTAAAGAAATAGTAAAACAATTTGTTGAAGACGATGAAAAAGCCTCAACCATCGCACATATTTTAAATGGAACCCTAAAGAATCTTTCACAATTGACAAAGGATGAAGTATATAAAAAAAGAAAGCAACTTTTAACATCATTTTTGAACCTTATAAAGAAAAAAGAAACGGGAACGAAATTTATTGTAAAATTCAAGGATTACTACGGAGATTTTAATTACATCACAGTTAACGATTTCATAGATGAAGCAATAGACTTGCTTAGAGACATTATATTTATCATAGTTAAAAAAGAAACGGAAATTGTAAAAAACATTGACTTATTAGGTTTTATTGCAGATGAATTTCTTGCATTCAATTTAAAAAGGTTAAAAGATATATATGAACTTCTTGGTAAAGCAAAAGAGGGCCTTTTGACAAATGCAAATACAATGCATATAATATTAAGTGTGATATTTACAATTGAGAACATGTGAAAGGATTAAGAATGGAAGCGATACAAAATGGTGTGATATTAGTAGGTGTAATGTTAAGGAAAGACATGCATACGTATTTTATACCGAGAGAAGAACTCTCCCTCAAAATGAGGGACCTTGTGATAGTTGAGAAAAATGGTTCTACTATACTCGGGAAGGTTGTTCGACCTTATGTAAAGATGGATGTAAAAATGTACGACAAATTGAAAGAGAGATTTGGAATATTAAGAATTCTGCGAAAGGCAAATGAAGAGGACCTTAAATACTTCGAAAACCTTGCTAAAAAAGAAAACAACGCATTTAAAATATGCAAAGAAAAAATAAGAGCACATAGTCTTCCAATGCACCTTATTGAAGCAATTTGGGACGAAAGTGAGAAGGAATATGTGTTTTATTTTACGGCAGATTCGCGTGTTGATTTTAGAGCCCTTGTAAAAGATCTTGTTTCAACTTTCAACACGAAAATTAAGTTATGGCAAGTTGGAGCAAGAGATGCAATGAAATTCTTTGGTGGCATAGGACCATGCGGATACCCAGTGTGCTGCACTAATTTCCTTAAAGATATAGAAAGCGTTGAACTTACATACGCAAAAATGCAGAACCTTCCAATGAATGTATCTAAAATAACAGGAGCCTGTGGGAGGCTTGTTTGCTGCTTACGTTACGAACTAAAAGAAGGAGAGTCTATTAAGTTAGACCAAATAAAGTTAGAGGATATAAATTTTGATGGAGAAGAATAAGTTAAGAGTAGGGCTTATAGGCACTTCTGAAAGGCCAAACGAACCTGTAAGTGAAAATGTTAAAAAGATTGCTTACAGATTTGGGTATCTTGTAGGTATTGAAGGATTTATTCTCTTTTCAGGTGGCCGTGATGGTGTAATGGAAGCAGCATGTAAAGGAAACTTTGATGCACATGGGATAAATGTCGGCATTCTTCCGTCAAACAGTGTAACTGAGGCAAATCCATATGTAACAATTCCAATTACAACAGGTTTGGGAATGGATTTTCGTTCAATTCTTATGATCCATACAGTTGATATAACAGTCATGATCGGTGGTAAGATTGGCACTCTTCTTGAACTTGTATCAACATATCAAAACGGAAAGCCTGCAATTATAATAAGAGGAACAGGCGATTTTGCAGACTCAATTGAGAGAATCCTCATTGAAGGAAAATACTTTGATTCGCGAAGAAACTCAGAAATATTTTTTGTAGAATCTCCAGATGAAGCAATTGAAAAGATAAAAGAGATCTTTCACATCAAATGATACCAGAAGTATTGAAGATCAAAGGTTTTTTAAGTTATAGAAAAGAGACGACTATTGATTTTAACCAAATCGGAGATGTTATCCTCATCACGGGGGATAATGGCCACGGTAAATCTTCAATTATTGACGCTATCGTCTATGCGCTTTTTGGAATTGCTCGTGGCATCTCAAGAAACAAACAAGATATTGTGAATATTGACGAAAATACTCTTTCAGTTGAACTTATATTTAAAGAAAAAGGTAAGCGATATAGAATTAAGAGAACCTATAGAAAAGATAAAGAAACTTCAGGACTCATTTTAGAGGAATTCGACACACAAACGGGTAATTTTAAAAACATAAGCGAAGGAAAAATCTTAGATACAGAAGAGAAAATAAGAAAAATCTTAGGTTTCAATTATGAAACTTTCATTGGTGCATCTTTCATTTTACAAGGAGCAGCCGACTTTTTCACAACAAAGACCCCTTCAGAAAAGGCAGAATTACTTCGGGAAATGCTTGGCCTCGATATTTACGAGCAAGCAAAAGAAATCGCAAAAGTAAGAAAAAAGGAGACGCTCACCACCATAGACATTCTTGAAAACGAGATAAAAGCAAAAAGTGAGTTAGTTTCAATGGAAAAAGATATAGAACTTGCAAAAGAGAAGTTGGATAATGAAATCTTGTCTTATAACTCAAAAATAGAGACTTTAAAAACACATCTTGACGATCTTGGTAGGAAAAAAGAGGAATTGTTGAAATTGAAAGAGCGCTTTGAAAGTTTCAAGAGACTTAAAGAGGAAATCGAAAAGCGTTTGAACAATCTACTTAAAGAGAAAGAAAGTATTCAAAAAAGCCTTTCGGAATTTAGAGAATTGATAAACGAAAGAGAAGAAATTACAAATAATTTTGAACTGCTTAAAGAAATCCGCTCAAAAAAAGAGAAAGAAAGCGAAAAAGAAAGAGAATTTATTCAACTGAAAAACGAGAAAATAACAAAAGAGAAGGAAATAAAGTCAAAAGTAGAAGCAAAAAACAAAGAGTTTGAGATGCACAAAAACGCCTTAAATGAGGCTCAAAAAGAAATCGCTTTAAGTAAAGAAAAGATAAAGAAATTCGAAGAAGAAAACGTTTTACTTAGCAAGAAATATGAAAGCCTTTTGCAAAAAAAAGAAATAATTCAAAAAGAAATTGAAGAATTGACGACAAAACTAAACAATATTTTAATAAAAGAAGAACGATTAAAAAACGAAGAAAATAACATCAGAAATTTAGAAAAGAGCTTAAATGATTCCATAAAAAGATACGAAAAAGAAAAAAAGGATCTCGAAAATAAAATTTCACAAGACTCAAAAAATTTAAATCTTTTCAATAGCTCTATTAAAGAAAACGAGGGAAAATTAAGAGCACTTTTGGAGAAGAAAAATAAACTTCAGGAAAAAATTTCAAAAAGAGAAACAATTCAAAAAGAAATTGAAGAACTTTTAAGAGAAATTTCAGGGCTTGAGAAAAATCTTGAATTGGAAAACGAAAAAATAAATCTAATTTCTGAGACAACAACTGCAAAATGTCCTTTGTGTGGAAGCCCGCTTACAGAAGAGCACAAGAAAAACCTCTTAGAAGATTTCAAGAATAACACTATCATACTTTCAAGCCAAATTAAGGAGTTAAAAAGCAAAAAAGAAATTTTAGAAAACAACCTGAAAGAATTGGAAGATCTTTCTCAAAAACTCTTAGAAACAGATATTTCAATTGCAAAAGTTGAAGAATCACTTAAGAATTTTGAGGAAAAGAAAAAAAATTTAGAGGAGGAAATAAAGGAAAAAACATTAAGTCTCGAAGAAATAGAAAAAGAACTTAAAAACTTAAACGAGAATACGAATTTAGAAAATTCAAAGAAAGAACTGTTGCACCTAAAAGAAGAAATTAAGGACAAGGACACAATCCAAAATATATTAAACAAAAAGCAAGAAGAATTAAGCAAAATTGATGACCTTATCCGAAAAACTCAAAATCAACTTGTTGAAATTTCAACAAATTTGAAAAACGAAACTGCTATTCTTTCAAAACTTCAAGAAAAAGAGGCATTAGAACAAGAAATTTTATCGAACTTAAGAAAAGAAATCGACGAAAAAACTTTTATTGAAAATGAAATCAAAGAATTAAAGGTGCTTGAAGAAAGAATAAGGCTTCTAAACTTTGATGAGCAAACATATAACGATCTCAAAGAAAAAGAGAATGCTCTCAAAATTTACGAAGATAAGTTTACAAAACTTGCTATTGCAGATGCAAAGATTGAGGAATTAAAAAAACAAAACGAGAAAAACGAAGAGGAAATACATAAAGAAAAAGAAGGAATTAAAAACATACAATCGGAAATTCAGGAAACTTTTTACAATTTGAGTAATTTAGGTTATGTCGAAAAAGAGTTTGAAAAAGCTTTATCTGATCTAAGTGCATTGCAAGAAGCATTAAATGAACTTCTTGTTAAAAAGACAAGGTTAGAGGAAAACTTGAAAGAAATTGAAAATATAAAAAGAGAAATCAACGATAAAAGAGACCTTATTGAAAATAACCGCAAAAGACTTGAAGCATTAGAGGCGCTCGAAGAAATTCTTGGAAGAAACGGGGTTCAGCTTTCCATAATAAGCGACTATCTTCCGCACCTCGAAAACGAGGCAAACAGGTTTCTCCAGAGACTTACAGATGGTAAAATGTATCTTAAGTTTTTAACTGTGCGCGGCGACAAAAATTCTGAAAAGCCAACTCTTGATATTATTATCTACGATAGAGGCATTGAAAGGCGTTACGAACTATTTTCAGGTGGAGAGAAATTTAGAATTGACTTTTCTTTGCGTTTAGGAATCGCTAAGTTCCTTGCAAATATTAGAAATGCAACTTTGGAAACGCTTGTAATAGACGAGGGTTTTGGAAGCCAAGATTTAAAAGGAAGGACAAATATCCTTGAAGAAATAAACAACATAAAGAGTGACTTCAAAAAAATTCTTATAATAAGCCACCTAAACGAAATAAAAGAGAACTTCTCCAATCAAATAAGGGTTGTAAAAGACGACTACGGCTCTCATATTGAAATACCATAATTAACTACCCTTTAACTGCACCAAGCGTAAGACCTGAAACAATATACCTTTGGAGAAGATACCAAACAATCATGACGGGTAGAGAAATAATTATAGAGAACGCAGCAAATTGAGACCAGGGTGTATTCCATTGCCCTTGCATATTGTAAAGAGTCATTGCAAGCGTAAAATTCTCTGGCTTCGTTAAGAAAGTCCATGCAAGCATCCATTCCATCCAGCCATTCATAAAGCCAAACAAGAATGTAACCGCAATTGCTGGAAAAGATAGAGGTAAAATTATTTTTACAAATGCTTGATTTCTATCACAACCGTCGACAAGTGCAGCCTCCTCAAGCTCTCTTGGGACCGTATCAAAGTAGCCTTTAAGATTCCAGATTGCAAAAGGAACTGATCCTGATGCATATGCAACAATGAGTCCGTAAAGGGTATTTCTTATATGAAGAAGCGTTAAAATTACAAAAAGTGGAGCAAGCGTTGCTGTAGCAGGAAGCATTTGCGTTACAATAAAAGAAAGCAAACCAACTTCTCTCCCAGGGAACTTAAACCTTGAGAATGCGTAAGCTGCAGTCGATGCAAGTGCAACTGATAGAAGTGCAGTGCCTGCAGCAACAAACAAACTATTAAAAAGAAGTTTCCCAAACGATACTGGGTATGCTTCATACGGTCGAGTCAAGACTTTTATATATGCATCAAGTGTTGCGTTTTTTGGAATAATTTGAAGAGTCGTAGGATGAAGCACATTAATTGGGTTCAACGACATTGACACAATCCATAACATGGGAAATACAGCAGTAGCAATCCAGAAAATTATGTAAGCATGGATGTAGAGGTGTTTTAGTCTTTCAATTAATTGTCTTTTCATATTTGACTCTCCGTCGCCTTTGTAACCCTGTTTGTAAATAGGGTGATACCAAGCAAAATAAAGAATACAACAAGTCCAAATGCGCTTGCAATTCCATAAAGTCCACCAGGGTTAACAATCTTATATGCTTGTGTTACGAGAATTTCAGTTGTGCCAAGTGGACCTCCCCCTGAAACAAGATAGATAACATTAAATTGATTAAAAGTCCAAACAATTCCAAGCATTATTGCAGGAAGCATTGCCGATCTAATTAGCGGAAGCGTAATTTTGAAGAATTTTCCACGTTCATTAACCCCGTCGATTTCTGCTGCCTCGTAAATTTCGTGTGGAATGCTTTGAAGCGCACCGGTTGCAACAACCATCATAAAAGGAAACCCAAGCCATACATTCGTAATGAGATCTGCATAAAAAGCATAAGATAAAAATGGAAGAATTTTTATCGGAGCATTAGGATTTGTAAGCCATGGAATTTTTACAACATGACCAAGGATAGAACCTAAAATTTGATTTACAGCACCAAAATCTACATCAAACATATTTTTCCATATAAGAGCACTAATATATGAGGGAACTGCCCATGGGATAACAAGAAGGGTCCTATATATCTTTTTCAGTGCAAGACGGGGTGTATTCAATGCAACCGCAAGGCTTATTCCAATGGTTACGTGCAAAAAAACGTTTGCAAAAGTCCAAACAACATTAAAACCAAAAGTTCTCCAAAAATTAAAGTTCTCGAGAGGCACCTGATTTTTAAAAATTTTTATGAAATTTGCAATGCCTACAAATTGAGGATGAGGGTTTCTTAAGTGTGTTATATTAAAGTTTGTGAAAGCCATCCACATCTGATATAGAATCGGAAACGCAGTTATCAAAGCCATTACAATTGCAGACGGTAATATGTAATAGTATGCAAGTTTATGTCTTCTTATTTGTTCCCAAAGAGAAACATCTGATTTATCAGCCATTTTCTACCTCTTAAAACAAAAGGGGGCTTTCGCCCCCTTATTATATCAATTTACCTACTGTCCTCTCATTGCATTGATCTTGTCCTGAATTGTCTTCTGCGCTGTGTTAATTGCATCCTGTGGTGAAGCTTTTCCTGCAAGGACTGAATCAATGGCGGTTTGCATTGGATCCCAAACTGCGCCCATTTCCGGTGCAATTGGCATGGAAACACCAGTCTTCATCTGAGTAAGGAAGCCTGAGATAATTGGGTCAGATGAAGTATCCACTTTTACATTAGAAGGAATATGCTTTGCTTTTTGGAAAAACTCTTGCTCTATTTCTGGGCTTACCATGAATTTAATGAAATCAATTGCTGCCTTTTTCTGAGTTTCGCTTATGTTTGCGTTAACAAAGAAATCTTTTGTGTTTACAAATGGAGCAAAAGGCTTACCAGTATCAGCAAGAACGGGCATTGGTGCAACACCAACTTTATCACCAAGTGCCTTTGTGTAGTCACCAACTGCCCAAGGGCCATTAATTATCATTGCTGCTTTACCTTCTTTAAACATTGAATCAGCCTTACCATAGTCATTTGCAACAATGAAATGAGGATCAGACGCTAATTTCTTAAGGAAGTTAAGTGCAATAACGCCGCCATCACCTTGATTGACAACTGCATTGTAATTATCATCAAAAAGTTTCATACCCGCTGCAAAAAAGTATCCTGCTGTGAAATAGAAGCCAGAGTTATACACAAAACCATAAGTATCGCCTTTTGAAAGTGAATCAACAAGTGTTATTAACTCATTTGTATCCTTTGGAACATTTGGAACAAGGGATTTGTTGTAAATAAGTGCAACACACTCAGTTGATTCAGGGAATGCCATCATGTGCCCTTTAAACTTTACCTGATCTAATGCTCCTTGAACGTAATCTGCAAGGAACGTTGAATCAAAGTATGAATCAAGTGGAGCAATAAGATTTGCATTTGTGAATGCACCAATCCAGTCTGCAGGGCCAACAAGAATATCTGGTCCACCACCCGCTGCTGCCTCTGTTTGATATTTGTTTTGCAACTGATCAAATGGAACTTGAAGTTGGTTAATTGTGACCTCTGGATGTTTTTGGTTGTACTTTGCAATTGCATCATTCAGTACATCAAGTTCTGCACCACTCCATGAGTGCCAGATCGTAAGTGTTACTGGTTGCGCTTTTGGTTTGCATCCCGCAAAAACGGATGAAACGAGAGCAATCATCAATACTGCAACTAATACTTTCTTCATACCTACCTCCTTCTTTTTTAATTTTTACACTAAATAAAAAATTCTTAACATTATTATATGCAACTTTTAAATCAAGTCAACATGGAAAATGCGTTATATTTTAAAAAATACAAAAAGATTTGCTTTCCTCTCAATATTCCTCGCCTAAGCGAAAATAGGCACTAGCCAAATAGCGCAACTCTTTTGGGAAGTCATATAGAACAAACGCAATGGATTCCCAAAAATAAAATGGCAAACTACATCTTTCAACCCTTCTCTTTCAATGAAATACTTCTCTTTCAACGACTGTCATTTGGAACACAGTGAGAAATTTCCTCAATTTGAGGGGGAAAGACCCCCTCAACATCCCCCAAAAAAATCACTAAGTCACTCCGAGGAATGAAATGACGAGGAGTCTCCTCCTTTAAGGAAAGTTAGAGGGAGTCTTGTAAATCCCCCTCTATTAAAGGAGGGGATTCCTCGTAGCTTCTCCACTTCGGAACGACAAACGACGGTCATTTCGAACGTAGTGTGAAATCTCCTCATTTCAATCTGAGGGGGAAACTACCCCTCAATACTCCCCCAGTAACACAATTACCTTGTATTCATGCCGAAATGACTTTCTAAGGCATCTCCTTCTCTCAATCTGAGGGGGAAACAACCCTTAATACTCCCCCAAAACAGTCATCCCGAACGAAGTGAGGGATCTCCGCCTTTTCAGGGGGGGAGTTAGAGGGGGAGCTTTGTTAATCCCCCTCTAAGGTAGGTATTCCTCGCCTTCGGCTTCGGAATGACTTTTAATGGTCACCAAGAGAAGCCTTTTTCGGGATCTACCAACTTAAAGTAAAAACGAAAGGTTAATATTCTTAAAAACCATTAAGATAATTTTGCTACAGTGCTTATAAATGTATATTGAATAACGATTTTTAGTTATAACCATAAATTTTTAACATTAACAAAATTTAATATTTATCAAAATAATATAGATACTAAAAATGTTATTTGGCAAAAAAGTGGTCATTTTAAGGGTTTCTTTCTTCACATTTTTATCACAATTTTGCTATAATATATAGCGACGATAGATCAATCAAAGTCTATCAATCAAATTGGTCAGCAAAGGCCTGCGTTTCCCTCCTCCTTTTCGCAGGCTTTTGCTTTTTTTATTCAAAATAAATGCGCCTTCAATGCTCTTTCGACCAACTCAATGTCGTAAGAAAATATCCTATCCTTATTTGCAAATGGAACTATAGAGCGAACCTTAGTGAAAATCTCTTTTGTGCCAATGCCAACCGAATCGTAATCTTCAATTTCTTGCAACACCATCTCAAGCGCTTGTGCACCAATAATTAACTCTATTGCAAGAACTTTCCGCACATTATCAAGCACTTTCCTTGCCTTTAAAACAGCATTCATTCCCATACTTACAAAGTCTTCCTGATCAGCAGAAACTGGAATTGAATCAACGCTTGCAGGGTGTGAGAGCGTTTTATTCTCAGAAACAAGAGATGCTGCCGTATACTGCAAGATCATCATTCCTGATTCAACACCAGGATTGTTCGCTAAAAATGGCTTAAGCCCGCTTAAAACAGGATTTAAAAGCCTATTTATACGTCTTTCTATCATAGAGGACATACTTGTCAAAACAATTGAATACAAATCCATTAAAAATGAGAGAGGTTGTGCATGAAAATTGCCTCCTGAGATAATGCTACCATCCTCGAAGATCAATGGGTTATCAGTTGATGAATTAATTTCTTTCTCAAGAAAACTTTTAATGTAATTGATATTTTCAAAAACTGCACCATATACCTGTGGCATACAGCGTAAAGTGTATGCATCCTGAACTCGGTAAGAGGTGTTAACGAGTTTGCTATTCTTAATGATTCTGAGAAATTTTTCGCTTATGATTTTTTGTGAGTCTGAATTTCTTGCTACATGAATTCTATCATCAAAAGGCGCAGTTAATCCACGTAGTGCCTCAAAGGATAAAGCAAATGATTTTATAGCAATATCGAGAAGGTATTCTGCTTCACTTACAAGAAGCGAAGAAACACCTGCTTCGAAGGAAGTACCATTAATGAGGGCAAGTCCTTCTTTCGGAGCAAACTCACTTAGAGATTTAAATTCGTATAATGGTGCCACTTCTTCGAACTCAACAATTTTGTCATCTTTGAAAACTCGTCCCTTACCTAATAAAAGCAAGGCAATGTGCGCAAGTGGGGCAAGATCACCTGATGCACCAACCGAGCCATAAAGAGGCACATAGGGATAAATTTTCTTATTAAGAATTTCAACAAGTTTTTCTAAAGTTTCCTTCCGTATACCTGAATTACCTTTTGCAAGTGAATTCACTCTCACTAAAATTGCGGCACGAACTTCTCTCTCCGTAAATGACTCGCCAACACCCGATGAATGACTTAAAATTAAGTTTTGCTGAAGTTTTGAAAGTTCATCTCTACCAATTACAACATCTGCAAGTTTTCCAAATCCTGTATTTATGCCGTAAACGGGGTGATTTTCTTGGACAATTTTTTTCACGATTTCAGAGGAGTGTTCAACTTTAACTAATGCGTTATCATCAATTGAAACATTAGAATACTTATCTGCAACAAGAACTACATCATCGATCGTAAGACTATGACCATCAATACTAATTGAATTTTTCATTAAGCACTCTTTCTAGTTCTTCAAAAGATTTTACATAAGGCTCGACTTGAGGATTATCTTTTCCTTTTGCATAAAGAATTGCATTAAAACCATAAGATTTTGCACCCATAAAGTCCAGATTTACCGAATCTCCAATGTGCACTACCGCCTCTTTTTCAAGATTCAACAGATTCTTTGCATAGTCAAAAACTCTTGGATCAGGCTTTCTAACACCAATCTCATCTGAGAAAATAAAGTGAGCAAAATAATCTCTTATGCCATACATCTCAAGGATATTTAAAAGGACGTTTCCGGGTGTTCTTCCCGTATTAGAAATAAGGACAAGTGTATACTTTTTACTTAATCTCATGAGCACCTTAGGGACTGATTGCTCCGTTAAAATTGGGGGATTTTCAAGTATCACCGTTTTGTAATACTCTACAATTTTTTCAAATTGTGCATCTGTATATGGAACTTTAAGGTAATTTTCAAGAAGCATTTTCACCTGGTCTTCAGGGAGAATTGACCATGAATTTTGAGGTGATGGATGCTTAAATGCTTCAGTTAGATCTGTAAAAAATCTCATTATATCGTCTATTCGCTCATCATTAAGATTTAATTCTTTAATGATAAATCTTGCACGCTGTTTATCTCTTTCCAATTCGTTTGAGTCCTTGTCCTCAATGAGAGTTTCCCATAGATCAATTGTAAGGGCCTTTATCACTTTTCAAACGCCTCCTTAAAAGCAACAAGATCTTCTGTCCTTCCAATTATAAATATTACATCGCCGTCAAGTAATTTTTCTTGAGCACCAGGTGAAACAATTACATCTTCACCTCTTCTTATGGCGATGACAGTTACGCCAAACTTATTTCTCAATGCAAGTTCTGCAAGTGTTTTTCCGATGAGATCTTTGTGAATGACCTTATATTCAAGAAGATCAACTTCTGGTGTTATCTCTATATAATCGAGTATATTTGCTGAAGTAATTCTATTAGCAATTCTTACTCCCATATCCTCCTCTGGAAACACAACTTCTTTTACTCCAATTTTTCTTAAAACTCGACCATGGATATGAGAATTTGCCTTTGCTATTATATGATGTATTCCCAACTCTTCAAGAATTAGTGCAATTAAAACGCTTGACTCAACATCACCTACAGCAATTATTACAGTATCGCAATTCTTAATTCCAGTTTCTTCAAGTGCTTCTGGATTTGTTGCATCAACAATTTCCGCAAAAGATACCTTGTCTTTTATTGAATCGATAACAGACTCATCGTTATCAATTGCAAGAACAGGATATCCCAAACTTTCAAGGCTTAAAGCAACAGCAGTGCCAAACTTACCAAGTCCTATAACTCCAAATTGTTTTTTCATACCCACCTCCCTAACCAACGGCAATGTCCTCTTCAGGAAATTGAGGCATTGCACGAGTCTTTCTAACACTAAAACTAACCATTATGGTTAATGGTCCAACTCGCCCTATAAACATTGTAAGAATAATTATCAATCTTGAAAATATAGACAAATGAGATGTAATTCCAGTAGTAAGTCCCACTGTCCCAAAGGCTGATGTTACCTCAAATAAAACCTGCAAGAAAGAAAATTCTCTTCCCTGATTTACAAGAATGAGAAATGTAGAAATAAGAATTAGCGTCAAAGCAAAACCAAAAATGAAAATTGCCTTTCTTATTGTCTTTAGGGGTAATGTCCTCCCTGAAACTACGATTGGTGCTCTCTCCCTATACGCGTTAATAATTAGGAAAACAAGAACAGTGAATGTTGTTGTTTTTATTCCACCTGCAGTGCCACCAGGTGAACCACCTATAAACATAAGAATAATGAGGAGTAAAAGAGTCGGCTGATTAAGGCTTGCAATGTCAACTGTATTAAAACCTGCCGTCCTTGGAGTAATCGACTGGAAAAAGCTTGCAAGGACCTTACCATAAAATGGAAGTTTTGCAAGTGTATTAGGATTTCTATACTCAATAAGGAAAATTAAAAGCGCACTAAAAACAATAAGTATACCAGTTGTTCTTATGACAATTTTCGTGTGCAAAGAGAGTTTTTTAACATTGTCACCTCTTAATCGTGCCAAACTCAACTCAATAAGTTCTCTTATCGTAAGAAAACCAATACCGCCAACAACTATAAGGAGCATTACCGTAATATTGACAATTGGGTCATTAACAAATGGGGTAAGGCTTACAAAGTCACCCATCACATCAAAACCTGCATTACAAAATGCGGAAACCGAATGGAATATCGAAGCCCAAATCGCCCTATATAATGGAAACATCCTGGCAAATCTTATGAATAAAAAAATCGCACCAAGCCCTTCCATTATAATGACTGTGTAAAAAACAACTTCCGCAAAAAGAATTATTTTTCGTAAGTGAGGGACATTAAGACCTTCCTTTAAAACGACTCGCTCTCTCAGTGCAACTCTTCTTCGCAAGCCAATTAAAACAAATGTTGCAATGGTCATATATCCAAGTCCACCGACCTGAATAAGGAGAAGTATAATCAGTTGTCCAAAGAAAGACCAGTAATTGTATGTGTCAACAACAACAAGCCCTGTTACGCATGTTGCAGATGTTGCAGTAAATAATGCAGTAATTGGGTCAGTAAAAGTGTAAGATCTACTTGAAAAAGGTAACATCAAAAGCACTGCCCCCGTTAGTATTACGCCTGCAAAACTTGCAAGAACGAACTGCACGGGGGTCAGTTTAAATTTTTTCATAATTTCTTCACTTTAATTGTATATGTTTTGCTACCTACATCAAGTGAATTTGAAATATCAAATTCTTCAAGGTCTTCCTTTATTTCGGTTGAAAGTGTCTCTTCTTTTATGTAGTCCTCGAATTCTTTTATGACTTCATCTTTCGGAAGTATTGAAGTAACTATTCTATCTGCAATATCATAGTTTACTTCCTTTCGCATATTTTGTATCATATGCACAATCTCACGCGAAATTCCTTCTTTGATAAGGTTATCCGTTAATGTTGTATCAAGGAATACAAAATTCCCATTTTCAAAAGCACCAATGTAGTTTCCATGTCCTTTTACCTCCACAAAGACGTCTCCCATTGTAAGCCTTATAGGTGTATTATCAACATTTATCTCCGCAGACCCACCTTTTAGAAGTGACTCAACAACGCCTTTATCCTTTAAGTGTTCTATGATTTTTGGAAGTTTGTTTCCATATGTTTGTCCTAATGTCACCAGATTTGGTTTAAGGATAACCTCACCATATGGCTCAATAGAGGTATCAAGGACAATGTCTTTAACGTTTAATTCCTCAGCGATTACCGGGATATTTTCCTTTACAAAGTCCTTATGGGAGTTATCTTTGATTACCACTACGAGTTTTGAAAGAGGTTGCCTTACCTTAATCTTTGAATCTTTTCTAAGACTTCTTCCCATTGAGGTAATCTCGATAACAAGCTCCATATTGAGAATAAGTTCCTTATCGATTAACTCTTCATTTTCCTTGGGATAATCTGTCAAGTGGACACTTTCAGGCAAATCAGGATAAATTGGTTTTACAAGCCTTTGATAAAGTGCTTCAGAGAGGAATGGTGTAAAAGGTGCAAGGATATAAGAAAGTTTTACAAGCACTTCATAGAGCGTAAGGTAGGCAGAAATCTTATCCTCGTCATTCTCGGATTTCCAGAATCGCCTTCGAGAACGTCTTACATACCAGTTGGAAAGGTCATCCACAAATTTTTGAATATCTTTCGTGAGTGGTGTAATTTCAAATTTGTCAAACCTATCCCAAACCTCTTTGTTAATCTCCTCTACGCGCGCAATTATCCATCTATCAAGGATGTGTCTTTCTTTAACTGGGATATATTTTACCTCTTTCGGATTGAATTTATCGAGGTTCGCATACATAGAGAAGAAGGAATAAACATTTCTCAAAGGAATTATAAATTCTTTCATTGCGTCGTTTACAACGTTTGGCCCAAACCTTCTTGGAAGCCACGGTGGAGAAGCAGTGTAAATTGCCCACCTAAAGGCATCTGCACCTTGCACATTTAGGATCGTCCAAGGGTCAATAACATTTCCTTTGGACTTACTCATCTTTTGCCCTTTTTCGTCAAGAATAAGTTCAAGACACATGACAGTTTTGTATGGAGCAACACCTTTTACGAGAGTTGATATTGCAAGAAGAGAGTAAAACCATCCCCTTGTTTGGTCAATTGCTTCGGTTATAAAATCTGCAGGAAAGTTTTGTTCAAATTCTTCAACATTTTCAAATGGATAATGCAATTGCGCAAAGGGCATCGCACCAGAGTCAAACCATACATCAATTACTTCAGGTACCCTTGACATTGTGCCACCACATTTGGGACATTTCAAGTGAATTCTATCGACATACGGCTTGTGTAGTTCTATGTTATCAGGCACATCCTCAATTGCTTTCTCCTGCAATTCTTTTATACTTCCGATTGCTTCAACATGGCCACAATTTTCACATTTCCAGATATTTAAAGGTGTTCCCCAGTATCGCTCTCGCGACAAAGCCCAATCATTTATGTTTGCAAGCCAATTTCCAAAGCGACCATACTTAATTGATTCAGGGAACCAATTAACAGTTTCATTATTCTTGACAAGTTGCTCCCTCAAGGAAGACATCTTAATAAACCATGAGCCTTTTGCATAGTACAGAAGTGGTGTTCCACAACGCCAGCAGAAGGGATAATCATGTTCGTATAATTCCTTCTTAAATAAAAGCCCTCTCTTTTTGAGATCTTCGATAAGCAAAGGATCTGCATCTTTTACAAATTTTCCTTTGTATGGACCTTCTGTTAATTTTCCTTCGAGGTCAACAAGTTGAATTATGGGAAGATTATAAGTCCTACCCACATTGAGGTCATCCTCACCAAAGGCTGGTGCAATATGAACAATTCCAGAGCCATCTTCATTTGTAACAAAATCTGCAAGGACAACCCTATGTGCTTTTTCTTCATCTTCTTTCTTTAAATCAATATATCTAAAAGGTGGCTCATATTTTAGGCCTTCAAGTTCGTTTCCCTTAAGTTCCTTTAATAACTTATAATCAACACCCTCATGTCCAAGTATTGCATGTGCCCTATTTTTCTCAAGAATAAATTTCCTTCCATCAAATTCAACCAAAATGTATGTAAATTCAGGATTTACAGCAGCAGCAACGTTTGAGGGAAGAGTCCATGGAGTTGTAGTCCAAACAAGAAGGCTTGTATCGGGGAGTCGCTCATCTTTTATGGGGAAGAAAACGTAAATTGAAGGATCTTTAACCTTTTTGTAGCCTAATGCAACTTCGTGAGAAGATAGGGTTGTTCCACACCTTGGGCAATAAGGAACAACTTTGTGTCCCTCATAAAGAAGCCCTTTATTGAAGACTTCTTTTAGAATCCACCAAATTGTTTCAAGATAATAATTTTCGTAAGTCTTATAGGCATTTTTCATATCAAGCCAAAAACCAATTCTTTCGGTCATCTTTTCCCAATCATCAACATATTTCATAACAGATTCTTTGCAGAGTTGATTAAATTTTTCAATACCATATTCTTCAATTTCTCTTTTGGTGTGTATGTGAAGCATCTTTTCAACTTCTATTTCAACAGGCAAACCCTGTGTATCCCATCCTCCGCGCCTTGGCACATAATACCCAGTAAGAGATTTAAATCTTAAAACGGTATCCTTGTAAATTCTTGAAAGGCCGTGGTGAACACCCGGCTTTCCATTTGCAGTAGGTGGCCCTTCATAGAATACAAACCGAGGCTTGCCTTCTCTTATCTTGAGACTTTTTTCAAAAATCTTATTCTCTCTCCAAAACTCAATCAGTTTCTCTTCTTCTTGAGGTATGTTTTTTACATCTTCAAGTTTCTCAAATTCCATAAAAACCTCCACTCTCGTTAATTTACACTCTCATGAAATTAAATAAATTATACTAAAAATTTACTTCTATTCAAAAAGTTCTCTTCTCCACCATAAAGTGCTATAATCAAATGATGGAACTAAAAAGTGTAAAGAGTGGTATTTTTTACCTCGAGGATTCAACAAACATAGGAATAATTGAATTAAACGATGGATTTTTAATTATCGATGCAGGCATTGATAAGGATAAAGGCAAAAAGATAAAAAGAGTCTTACAGGATTCAGGAATAAAGCCAACTCATCTTCTTCTAACTCATCATCATGCAGACCATACAGGTGGAGCAAGTTTCTTAAAAGAGCAATTTGGCTTAAAAGTTATTGCAAGTATAGAGGAAAAAGTATTTATAGAAAATCCAATCCTTGAGCCAATATATTTATCTTTGGGAAGTAGCCCTAATAAAAATTTTCTTTCAAAGTGGGTTAAAAGTAGTGAAGTCAAGGTAGATTTAGCAACTTACGAATTTGATAAACTCACTTACGATGATTTTGAAATCATTAATCTTTCAGGGCATTCAATCGGAATGGTAGGCTTAAAAATTGAAAATATTTTGTTTTCAGCAGATGCATTCTTCTCAAAGGAAGTCCTTGATAAATATATAGTTCCTTATTTCCATGATCTTGAAAAGTTTGAATATTCCTTAAATCTAATACCTACCTTTAACTATGAATTTATAATACCATCGCATGGAAAAGCATACACTAAAAGTGAAGGAGATTCGATAATTCGATATAACATTGATAGGATAAACGAAATAAAAGAGAAAGTCTTTAACACTTTAATTAAGCCAAAAACCTTACAAGAAATTTTATTTAATCTCGAAGTTTTTCCCCACGATCCTGTAACCTACACACTTATTGAAAGTTCAATAAGATCTATACTTAATTACTTCATAAATAATGATGAAATTGAGCAGTTTGTGGAAAATGAAAAATTGCTTTACAGAAGAAAATAGGAAGGGCTATATCGACCCTTCCTTACACCTTTCAAAAACGAATTACAATTACTTATTTTATTATTTCATAAGAAGTTGTAATTTCTGCGGCCTTTGAAAGCATTGCCTGTGCTGAGCAATATTTTGTTTTCGAAAGCTCTATTGCAGTTACAAACTTATCCTCTGGCACATCACCGTAAACAATATACTTTATATGAATCTTTGTATAAACCTTTGGATGTTCATCTGCTTTATCTGCTTCGATTTCAATTCTAAAATCTTTATAAGGAACTTTCATCTTATCAAGGATAGAAATGACATCCTGCCCAGTACAACCTGCAAGTCCCATAAGCAAAAGTTCCATAGGTCTTGGGCCTGCATTATGCCCGTTGAAAGTTTCCGGACCATCCATCACAACCCAAGAGTTGGAATTTGCCCTTGCAATCACAGTAAGCCCATATGCCTGCTTTAATTCAACCTTAACTTTTTCTCCCATTTTTTCCTCCTAAAAATTATTACTTTACCGATTATAAATAAAAAATGGGGGAGTGTCAAGCACTCCCCTTAACGACAATACTATCGATATTTCTTTATAAGACCGACTTTCTCATTGAATTCTCTTATGTATTCATCCCATTTCTTATAAGACTCCAGACGTTCAATAAAGTAGTTATCGTTATACCATTGTTCATTTAATTCCTCAACAGTTTTCCCTTGTTGCTCCACCCATGTAAAATATTTTAGGTTGTGCATTCTCTTCTTATCGTAGTAGTTCATTTCAATCATCCAATCGGTTGTTATGCCCATAAGATACCTTTCAAAATCCTTTGCTGCTTCAATTTCGCTGTATTCACCATATTGCTCTCTTAACTCCTGAATTCTCGATTGATATAGTTCCATTGAGTCAGTTGCAACGGTAAATACTGTATCATGCTCGGTCATTTCGTAGTACTTTGCCATCTTTATTGCACCAACAATATTTGCAATGGAAGATATTCCAAGAAGGTCAAGTTTATCAACAAGTTCAGCGGGCACAAACCTCTTGAGGTACTTTCTTCCTTCTGGCTCATTAAACAACCTCAAAATGTGCATTGTGTATTCGTCGTCAATATCAACAACCATATCAAGGTTCTTTACATCGATAACCCAGGGCACATGTTTGTCTCCAATCCCTTCAATTCTGTGGGCACCATATCCATTGTAAAGAAGCGTTGGGCATTGAAGTGCTTCGCCTGCACCAATTTTGATCTTTGGGAATTTTTGTCTTAAGTAATTTCCTGAACCGAGCGTGCCACCAGATCCTTGGGTTAAGAACAATGCAGTAAATCTATCTCCTTCTCGCTTGTTATTCTCAAAAACTTCTTCCATTGCAGGACCCGTCACCGCATAGTGCCAAACAGGGTTTCCAAACTCTTCAAACTGGTTTAATACAACAACTTCATCTGGATATTTCTGCTTCAACTCTTTTGTCTTGTCGAAAACTTCCTTTACATTACTTTCAACGCCAGGGGTTGCATAAACCTCTGCTCCGATGCTTTTAAGCCATTCAAACCGTTCTTTTGACATTCCTTCGGGAAGCACTGCAATTGCCTTACAACCAAGAAGTGCTGAGTTATATGCACCACCCCTACAATAGTTTCCGGTTGATGGCCACAACGCCTTTTGTCTTGTCGGGTCAAATTCACCGCGCACAAGTTTCTCAACAAGTGGTCCAAATGTTGCGCCAACCTTGTGCGCACCTGTTGGGAAAAATTTTCCTAAAAGGATAAAAATTCTTGCCTTTACACCAGTAAGTTCTTTGGGAAGTTCAATATAATTTACTCCATCAAAACCACCACCAAATTTAACAGGTTCGTTTTTCCATGTAATTCTAAAAAGGTTTCTTGGATGTAAATCCCACAAACCAATGTTTTTTAATTCCTCTTTTATGCCCTCTGGTATCTTCTTGGGATCTCTCATTTCTTCATAGGTTGGGATAATAATGTTTTTTTCTCTTGCTCTTTCAATTGTCCTTCGAAGGACTTCTTCATTTACAACAAAATCCTTACTCATCTTTTGCCTCCTATTTTAATAAATCGCTTAGTTTAGAAACCTTTACCTTATTTCTCATTTTATATGAAACAGCATCAAAATCAAAAACACTCATTGCAAATAGGACTGACTCTTCTAAATGCGCATTAAATTGCTTTACAGAGTGAGCATCCGACCCTAAAATAACTTCATGTCCACCCAATTTTTTATAGAGTTCTAAAACTTCTCTTGAGGGGTATGGTTCCGAAAACCCCTGTCTAAAGGCAGATGCATTAATCTCGATAACTTTGCCTTTTTTAATTATCTTTTTTAATATTTCGGTTAATATATCAACGTATTTATCAATATGAAATTCGCCGTAAAAATTTTTCCCATAACGCTTAATAACATCAATATGTCCAACAATATCGTAGTAGTCAGTTTCCACAAGATTCAAAACCTCTTCAAAATATCGCATGTAAGCAGTATATTCATCAACACCATCAAAATAACCGACTCCGTGCGGGCCTGAGATGGTGTAGCCATTCACCCTGTGCACGGAGCCAATGATATAATCATAAGGTTTTGTTAATACTTCCTCCTCAATTGCGCTGTGCATGGTGCTTTGGTAAGTTAACTCTACTGCAAAAACAAATTCAAAACTATCACCTACAAAGTCCTTTAGTCTTAAGTATTCTTCATACACCTTATCAAATTTATAGTATCCAAAGTCTTTATCAAGTGGATCAAGATCTATATGCTCGGAAAAACCCAAATAAGAAAGGCCTCGTTCTTTTGCCAAATTCACATAGTTCATAGGTTCTTCTTTTGAGTCTTTTGAATATTTAGTATGTACATGCAAATCTTCAACTATTTTCATAACCTTATATTTTATTCAAAATCCTTTATTCTGAAAAACTTTTCGTTTATTCTTTGGACTCCCTCAATTCCTATTTCTTCGAGAATGAGTTTGCGCAAGTTCTCTTCAAACTTCTTCTTTCTTGAAATATAGGTTGTCCGAGGAATCCCCAACTTTCTTGCAATCGTAGAATCGTTATCATAAGGAACCCTCTCATAACGCAAATACCAATAAATTTCAAATTCCTTGCGGTTTAACTTCTTCGAAACTTTGTCAAAAATAAGTCCAATTTCATAGTCTAATAAGTTCACATTTCCTCCCAATTGTCCAAAGATATTTCTTTTCCTCTTCGCTCTAATTCGCTTTTTACGAATCTATACATTGCTCTGTTAACAATCCTCTTCATAACAAGTAAAAACTCTTCCTCTCTAAGACCTCTATAGTGCTCTATGTTCTCGTAATATGCAAGAAAGCCTTCCTGAAAGAGATCCTCAATCGGTAGGTTAAAATTCTTACCATAGTAAATAGCAAGCATTCTTACATAATCCTTCAATAAACTAAATTTATCGTCCATTTTATAACTACCTCCTGCTTTAAATATACGAAAATATTTTCGCATTATATACTATAGCAAAGGTGTCGAAAAATTTCAAAAACATGTTAAAATAACTTGAAGGAGGCTTATTATGGAAAAATTCATAGACGAAAATAAGCAAAGGCTTGTTGAAATTACACAAGAAATCATTAGGATTCCAAGTGTAGAAGATAATCCTACGGAAGGAGCTCCATTTGGAGAAAATGTGAAGAATGCACTTTTGCTTGCACTTCAAATTTCAAAAGATCTCGGTTTTAGAACAGTTAACATTGATAATATTGTGGGATATGCAGAATTTGGAGAAGGGAAAGATGTAATAAGCGTACTTGGACACCTTGATGTTGTTCCCGAGGGAACTGGTTGGACTTATCCACCGTATGGAGCAGAAATTCACGATGGAAAAATCTACGGCAGAGGCGCTATCGACGACAAAGGCCCAACAATGGCTGCACTTTTTGGTGCATATACTCTTAAAGAAACCGGGGCAAAACTTTCGAAAAGAATAAGAATCGTTTTTGGGACAAACGAGGAAACAGGCTGGAAATGTATGGCACATTTCAAGAATGTAGTCCATGACCCACTTATTGGCTTTACCCCTGATGCGGAATTTCCCTTGATTAACAGAGAAAAAGGAATTTTAAATGTAACACTACGAAGTGATTTTAATTCAAAAAACGAAGAAGTAAAAATTACTGGTGGAAACCGTCCAAATATGGTGCCCGACTACGCAAAGGCAGAGTTTAATGATGAAGTTTATTTAAAAGATCTTGAAGAAGGAGTTGAAGTAAAAGGAACGATTGTTGAGGCGCATGGAAAATCTGCGCACGGTGCTCTCCCAGAGCAGGGGGTAAATGCAATTGTTAAACTGTCAAATGCAATCGTCGATGTAGTAAAACATCCGGAAGTTAAAAAAGTTCTTGAATTTATAGTTAAACATGTTGGAACTGATGTCTACGGCGGGCTCATGGGTATTGCAAATGTTGATTCTCTTTCAGGAAAATTAACGATGAACTTAGGCGTAATTGAAATAAATGAATCTTCGGGAATATTAACTTTCAACATAAGGTATCCAATCTCTGACAATTTTGAGCGTATTATTTATGGCTTTAATAAGGTGGCAGAAGTTTACGGCTTGAAGGTTTCAGAATATAGAAATCAAAATCCTCTTTATGTAAAGGAAGACTCGGAGTTAGTAAAAATACTTCTTAACGTATTTGAAAAGACAACGGGAAGAAAAGGTTATACGCTTTCAATTGGTGGCGGTACATACGCAAGAGCGATGGATTTAGGTGTTGCCTTTGGCCCAACATTCGAGGAGATGGAGAAAGTTGAACATATGGCAAATGAATATATCGCAATAGACCATCTTGTGAATTTAGCAAAAATCTATGGGAATGCACTCTACGAACTTGCAAAATAGTTTTGAAATTAAATTAAAAGACTTCTCCTTGGAAAAAACTCTCAATTGTGGACAAACATTTAGGTTTTTTAACATAGGCGGTTACTATTATTACCCTTATGGAGATAGCGTTATAAAATTACAAGAAAGTGTTAATAACGACATTACAACCCTCAAAGTAGAAATTTACGGCACATATCTTTCAAAAGATGAATTTTCATCAATTTTTGGATTAAATCACGATATTGATTATATAAACAAAAAAATTATTCAAATTACACCAATCTTGAAGGAAGCAATTGAGTTTTCAAAGGGTATAAGACTTATACAAATGCCACCATACGAAACAACAATATCTTTCATATTTTCGATACAATCACAAATACCTGTAATTACTTCAAGACTCAATAAACTTGCGGAACTTACAAACAGACAAATTGAAATAGACAATATGAAATTCTACTTGTTTCCCAAAAGAGAAGACATTCTTGAACTTCCAATTGAAGCAGTGCATTCTTTGAAATTAGGCTTTAGAGAAAAATTCTTTCTTAATCTCATCAAAAACTATACAATGGAAGATTTCGAAAACCTTAGGGATAAACCTTACGAAGAAAAAAAGAATTTCCTAACCTCAATTCTTGGAGTCGGTGACAAAGTATCTGAGTGCATTATACTTTTTGGCTACGGAGACCTTACAGGGTTCCCAGTTGACACTTGGATTAAAAAGGGGTTAGAAAAAATTTTTAATGTAAGAGGTTCAACAAAAAAACTTACAGAGCTTGGTAGAAAAACTTTTGGAAGTCTTTCAGGTTATGCACAGCAATATATTTATTACTATATGCGCACTTTCAAACGGTAGTTGAAAATATTTGATATTGTAGTAAAATATAATGGAACTCTGGGAGGTGCGTGTTAAACTTAGCGGATTGGGGCCAACACAATAGTCTTGGGAGTGGATGCACCAGAAGGTATGAAGCCTTCGGGCTTCCCAGAAAAGTGCTTAAACTCCCACTTGTCCTTCGGGACTCCAGAATCTGCTAAGTCACGGCCTACCTGGGGTTCCCTTTTATAAGGAGGTTTAAAAAATGAGTCTCACCATAGCGGTTTGGATAATTGCAATAAGTCTTCTTTTAGGTGTAGCAGGGACTTTTATATTTCTTTTAAATTTTCAAAGAGACATAACAAAGACGCTTACAGAAGTTGAAATAACGCTTAAAACTCTTCAAAAAAATATAGATGCTATTTCATACGAACTCGAGAAAACACTTAAAAATACAACAGGCATAACTGAGGAAACCAAAAACCTCATTAGAAATATAAATACAATCACAAGTTTAAATGCAATATTTACACCTCTTACCCAAATTGGCAGTCAAAAAGATATAATTTCACGTATTTTAAATATCGGAAAAATTGCCTTGGGTGTTGTCCAGGGATACAATCTTTACAAAAAATTAACAGGAGGTAAAAATGAGCGAGAGTAAAGTTGAATCATTCATTGGCGGTTTATTCATTGGCGCATTAGTTGGATTTATAGTTGGAATACTATACGCACCGCAATCAGGAGAAGAAACAAGAAAAATAATTAAAGAAAAAGGAATTGAGATTACGGAAAAGGCAAAAGAAAAAGGCGAAGAACTAAAGGAAACGGCCACTCAAAAAGTTGAAGAAGTTAAAGAGAAGGCAAAAGAAATTTTGAAGAAAAAGGGAGTTGAAATTCAGGAAGAAGAAATAAAGTAATTCAATAAAACCTATTGAAAATTTTTCCTATTTCCTTATAATTAAACTTGCACTGGGAAGTCGTCTAATGGTAGGACAGGGGACTCTGGATCCTCTAATGATGGTTCGAATCCATCCTTCCCAGCCAGGTGGCGTAGTAGAACAACGGTTAGTTCGGGGGGCTCTCAATCCCCAGATCAGGGTTCAACTCCCTGCTACGCTACCATTTTTTATTTTTTTATTTTTCAAGAAAAGAGGTATAATTTAATATGAAAGTTGCGATTACAGGACTACCACAAAGTGGCAAAACTACCCTCTTTAAGGCCCTTGTTGGAAAAGATTTTCCTGTAAGTTTTGAAAAAGAAAACATTTCTGATGTAAAAGTTTTCGATCAAAATATCATTGAGCTTTCCAATGTTTTCAAACCAAAGAAAACAACATTTGCAACAGTGACCTTTGTAGACTTACCAGGAATTCCATCAGGGGTAGAACAGGCAAAGAGGAGAAACGAAATACTTTCGTCTATAAGGCAATTTGACGCTCTTATAACTGTCATTGATGCTTTTACGAAAGATGACTTTGAGACAGATATTAAAATCTTTGAAAATGATTTGATTCTTCTCGATCTTGATGTTGTTGAAAAAAGACTTGAAAGACTTCAAAAAGAAAAGTTAACGCAAGACAAGGTGCTTGAACAAAAAACACTTCAAAAATTTAAAGATGCACTTGACTCAGAGACACCTCTTCGATCACTTGAACTAACTGATGAAGAGCGCCTTGCAACAAAATCCTTTGGGCTTTTTACACTAAAGCCAACACTATATCTTATAAACATTTCAGAAGAAAAAATCCCTCAAAGAAGTAAGATAGAAGAAGCTTTGAGAAAAAAGTTTAATTACAAAAATACAGAGTTTGCAGTAATACCGGTTTTACTTGAAAAAGAAATTTCACAACTTACAGAAGACGAAAAGAAAGAATTTTTAAGTTCGTATAACCTTGAGAAAGAGGCAATAAATGAAGTTTTGGAACTTACTATGAAACTGCTTAACTTGGATGTATTCTACACAGTTGGTGAGGATGAGGTTAGGGCATGGCTCTTTGAGAAAGGTCTTAATGCCAAAAAAGTGGCAGGCAAAATTCACTCTGACATTGAGCGTGGATTTATAGCAGCAGAAGTTATCTCCTACGAAGACTTTAAAAGTGTAAATTTCTCTTTCAAGGACGCTAAATCCAAAGGACTTTTGAGAATTGAAGGAGCAAATTACATTGTTAAAGACAAAGAGATAGTACACTTTAGGTTTAATGTATGAATAGCATTCTAACGATAATTTCGGTTTTGTTAGTTTTATCAATTGGCTTATTAGTCTACACGGTTCTCAAATTAAGAGAGGCCAATTTAAAAATCGCAAAACAAACTTTGATTCTTAATTCAGTGCAAAAACTCTCAAGGAAAATGTACCAACTTGAAAATAGAGAATTTTTCTTCACTGAGATGTGGAGTATCCTTAAGCAAATTACAGATGCAAATGAATTTACTTATTTTAAATTCGATGGCATTGATGCACTCATTCCCGAATTCGTTGAAGGAATATACAAAGAACAAATTCTAAAGTCAAGACTTAAAATTGGTGAGGGTTTTTCAGGGAAAGTTGCTCTCGATAAAACTCCCCAATACTTAAACGGCGCAAACAAAAGTAGTATCGCAAAACATGTCCCGGGCACTCCAAATGAGGATTCAGCACTTCTTGCTGCACCTGTCATTTTCAATTCTGAACTTTATGGAGTTATACTTTTAACGAAACTTGGAGGGAAATCCTTCAATAAAGAGGAACTTAATATAACAGAAATTTTTGTGAATATGGCATCAAGCCTTATTGCAGGAAGTAGATTGGTTAGCACAATTAAATCGGGTTTTATTGACATGCTCAAGACACTTATTACTGCTGTTGAACTTAAGGACACATATACAGCAGGACATTCCCTTAGGGTCTCAAGAATTTCTGAAATTATTGCTAAGAATATGGGACTTCCCAAAAATGAAGTTACCAAATGTAAAATTGGAGGTCTCTTGCACGACATAGGTAAGATTGGCATCTCTGAAGAAATCCTCAAAAAGGATACACCTATTACCCAGGACTTACTTACTGAAATTTTTAGGCACCCAGAGTTGGGCTACAGATTGATTAAAAAACTTAAAACACTCGAAGGTGTTTCTGAAACAGTACTCTATCATCATGAATGGTATAATGGTAGAGGCTATCCGAAAGGTTTGAAGGATGGACAAATTCCAATTTCAAGTAGAATTGTACATGTTGCAGATGCAATTGATGCAATGGTATCTGGAAGGCCACACTCTAAGAAAAAAACGCTCGATGAAACATTCTCGGAACTTGTAGATTTTAGCGGTACTCAGTTTGACCCAAAAGTAGTACAGACAGTGCTTAATTCAAAAGATGAAGTAAAGTCGGTATATGCTGAAGAAATAAAAGAGACTATTTTAGATGACGAAGAGTTATTCGAGGTTTTATAGGGTTATTGCAGTAGTTTCTTCGATTGCTGTAATTTTAGTTCTGATGTATATCTTTGTGCATGCTTTAGTAAATGGAGACCAAACACTTGCAAAAGAAAACCACATACTCGAAGCATTCATAGTTGCGATTCTCTTTTTTGCCTTTGAAGAATTTTCACTTAAGCGCATTGAAATACTTGAAAATAATTATTATCAACTTGTCTCAGAAAATAGAATAAAAGACGAACTCATTAAAATGAATAATTTTGATAATTTGATCAAAACATTTAGAAACTACTTTGAATCTAAATACAATACATCCTTCTTTGTCTTCATAAAGACAGGTAATCAAATCACCTCCATATTAAGCGATTATCCTAAGGAAAATCTTATAAAAGAAATCAACAATCCAATAAGAACAGTAAAAGTAAAACTCGATGATTCAGAATGCATATTTATACTCAAAGGTGATTCAAAAGAACAGATCATAAATCTCAAATATGAACTTACAAAACTTTGGGACACGATAGAAAATAAATTTATTCTCGAAAAAAACAAAAAGGATTTGGAAAAACAAAAAGAATATATTGAAAGATTAAACAATCTCGTTGAGTTTTCTTCAAGGATAAGTGGCACTCTTGTCCTTGAGGAAACTTACATGTGGATAATAAAGGCATCAAATGCATTATTTAATGCAGATTCTGTAAGTTTACTTAACACTTCCAAAGGCAAAGGTCAATATAAATTCATCGGCTCAAGAAACGTAGATCTAAAAGAACTCTCCGAAATCGAAAATAGCATTAATTCTCCATATTTCGGAGAGCACATCGATGCGATTATAAGAACAGGAAGGATAAACTATATCCCTAATACAGATGAATTTCCTGGTTGGGCTATCACAACCTACAGTCCAAAATCGTGGATTGGAATTCCACTATTCGACTTGGAAGAATCCGTCTTCATTATCATCAATGTTGGCAAAAATGTGCCCTATTACTTTTCCGAAGAAGATATAAAATTTGCTGAAATCTTCAAGAAAAACATAAATATTGCACTTACCAAAAATCTTTTACTTGAAAGATATAGAATGGATTCAATTACTGATCCTCTAACAAAACTTTACAATAGAAGAGAATTTGAAAGTAGGCTTGCCTACGAAATTACCCAATCACAGAGATACGGAACAAAATTTGCTTTGCTTCTAATGGATCTTGATAAATTCAAGAGTTTAAATGACACATTTGGGCATCCAGTTGGAGATACTCTTTTAAAGGAATTTGCAGATGTTGTAAGAAATTCAATAAGAGCATCTGATATTCCATTTAGAATCGGAGGAGATGAGTTTGCAGTCATTCTTACGCATACCGATAAATCAAAGGCAAAAGAAATTGCAAGAAGAATTAAAAATAACCTTTCAAAAATTAATTTAGGAGTCACTTTCAAACCAGGTGTTTCGATTGGCATTAAAGAATACAATAATGAAGGGAGAAACGAATTTATTACGGAATGCGATAAACTGCTTTACATAGAAAAGTTAAAGAAAAATGAAGGATGATTTAGAACAAATTTTAAAAAGTTTTGGGGAAATTGAAAGCAGTCTCACAATAGAGGAGGCGCTTTGGAAGCTTTCAAACCTTACATTGTTTATCTTTAAAGCAGAATCAGTTACAATAATGGACGTATCAGAAATTCCATACCACTTTGTTGTTCTAAAAAACGTAGATAGCACCGCTGCAAGCGAACTTGAAGAATCGCTCTTCAAAGGAAAGAACGAAAAAAATCTTAAGATTATTAAAGAAACAAAGTCACCACTTATTTTGGAAGATACTTTGAAATACGAGTTCTGGCTTAAGGTTGGAAATTCTCCTCGCTCTTGGATTGGCATTCCAATTTTAGTTGATAATGAAGTAAAATACATAATAAACATTGATAGCTACACGCCCAACTTTTACAATGATGATTTTCAAGGGCTTGCCGAGGCATTTTCAATGTATGCATCAAGCGTAATTGAAAAAAACAAATTAATTGAACAACTTTTTAAAACAGCGGCATTCGATAAACTTACCGAAGTTCAAACAAGACAACAACTTTTTGACGAATTGAAAAGAAATATTGACAGATATAAACGATACGGAGTCAAATTTTCGTGCCTAATGCTTGATTTGGACAAATTTAAAAACATAAATGATACATATGGACATAACATAGGCGATATTGCACTTAAAAGTTTTGCAAAAGTCATTAAAGAAAACTTACGACAATCTGACTACATATTTAGATTTGGTGGGGACGAATTTATAATCAAACTCGAAGAAGCGAAGGAAAACGAAGCATACCTCATAGCAAAACGACTAAAGGAATTGATTTCTTCTGTTAAAATTACAGAAAGCCTAAATCTTTCAACATCAATAGGAGTAAAAGAATATAAAGGTGAAAGTTTAGAAGAGTTCCTTAAGAAACTTGATGAAGCACTCTATAAGGCAAAAAAGAGTAAAGAGGGTATTGTAATTTCAGACTAATCAATTCTTATAATTCCTTCAATGTCTATTTTTCTTTTGATTTCATCCCACCCTACCTTAAATCCCAATGCTTCCATTACAAAACGGAGTGGCACGTATGTTCTTGAATTTTCAATGAAAGGTGCAACATCCATAGAAAATGTATTTCCTGAAACCGTGTAATCTTTACTGCCAATCTTTAAAACAATGCAATTATCTTCAATAACAACACTTCTTGTTTTTGAAATATAAGATACTTTAAAACCAAGGGCCTCCGCTAAAAATCTTATGGGGACAAATGTCCTTGAGTCTTTAATAATAGGTGCCACATCCATCGAAAAAGGCTCGTTATTGACAAGATATGATTTATCGCCCACTGTAAATGTGAGAGCATAAAACTTGTAAAAATGGTTTACGATAACCTCTTTTGTTCCCTTTGGAATAAAAATGTCACTAAAAATTGTAGTTTCCGATCTTTCTTCTCCAAGATTATTTTTTACAGTGTAAGAAACTGCACTTCCTTCTTTTAATGTGCTTTTAAACGATATATCCCCAAAATTAAAAAGTGGATGCCTAAAAAGAACTGCACCATTTGTGCTAATATATGAATTAAAAACCTCAAGTTCCGTATCGCTATAAGAAATGCTATCAGGATTTATGCCAATAAAAACTTCAAGGTTTCCTTTTGTTAATACCTTAATTTTATTTGCAACAACCGTTGCGTAATCAGGCGTTTCCTCTAAGTTTGAAAGATAAACCATAGGTATCACAAAATCAAGAATTCCATTAAACGTATCTCCAAAATAGGCAAAATTCACCTTTTGATAGGCATATGATTTCTTGATTGAGGGCGCATTCTTTATAAGGTCAAACCTATACCCACGGGAAACAAGAAACGCGCCAAATTTAAGATTAGGCTTTAATTGTTGTGCGTAATTTTTTAATTCTGTTGCGACATCTTTAAGTACCTTTTCTCTTAAATTTACCCATTTCAAAATATCATTGTCACCTTGCTCGTAAAGGGTAAACATGGTTTTCCAGTCCGCAGGCTTAATAAATGTTTTATACGCAATATTCTTTACATAATCCATATCTATGCCTGCACTTGTCCCATACGATATGAAAGCATTAGAAAAATCATAAGACCCGTTTGGATACCTTATGTAGTCGAAAACAATCCCATCAATATCGTATTGAAGAAGTTCTGAAAGAAACAATTTGATGTAACTTATGTAGTTTTTTGAAAGAAGACTTATATAGTAAGTATTCTTCTCGTATCCAAGATTTCCCATAAGATCTTCTGGATGTATTGTTCCGTAATACTTATCCATCATTACAGGAAAGTATGCATAAACCTTTAAACTATATTTTCGTGCACTTCCAATTATTTGTGGAAGTGCATTAGTAAAGACTGGAAATTTTTTTGAAGGAAAGGTAACTTGGCCTTCTGGTGTTTTCGTTAAGACAAAAATTGCATTGTATCCATAATTGCTAATTTCTTTTAAAGAGTTATCAATCCCCCGCTTTGTTAGTTCGTCAACCCGAACACAAATCCCCTTAAGTTTATTTAATTTAGGAATTGTTTGATAACTTGAACCCAAAGAAACTGGGGCTTGAAATAAAAGTATAAAAATTAAAGTTAGAATTAAAATTCTTTTCATTTATTTCCCTAAAAGTGAAATTTTCATTCTCTTTACTTTGGTTGTAAAAATTCTATCTGACGATACAATTCTTGTTGCAACAACGATTGCAATCGATGAAAACAAAAGCAAATATAAAACACCTATATAAACGATTGAAGTTGACCCAAAAAGTATCTTTTGAGAAGCGATAAAAGGATATGAGAATGGTATAAGGTATACAAGAATTTTAAGTGGAATACTCAGTGTGTCAATATTAGTAAAAAGCGAAAGGAAATACGGAATCATTATAAGTATCATAAGAGGCGTTAAATACATCTGCGCAGATTTTGTATCCTCCGCAAACACTGCAAGAATACTTGCCAAAGCAAGAGATGCAACAATTGTAAGGAAAAGTAAAAGTCCTATATAAAAATATTGCACTGGCGTATAAACAAGGCCTAACGCTTTGAGAAGAGAGGAGCCTTGAGCAGTCGAAAACTCGCCCATAGAGATACCATTAAAATAACTTCGCATACCTACAAGGTAAAACGCAGAAATAATGAGAGCCATAATAGAGGAAGCAAGCATCTTCGAGAGGATTATAAAAGGTCGCCTTACAGGCACAGTCATCAAGGTTTCTAAGGTCTTATTTTCCTTTTCGCTTGCAATAAGACTTACAATCATCTGTGATGCAAATATTATAACAAAGGCAAGAATTATCGGAACAAAAATCACCTGAGACATAAGCAAATTCGAAACCATTTCAGGTGATGCATTGCCCAATTTTCCATTTACAACAACATATTCTTTTAGTGCAATGGGGTTTTTAATTATTGCAGGATCAATATTTGTGAAATTCTTTATGTACATATTTGAGAGGGTTTCAGAAACAGCCGAGATGACAGTTTTTACCTTTGCAGGTTGTGAGACTGACATTACCGAGATACCCCTTATCAACGAATATACTTTCATTTGAGGTTGCTTAAACGCTTTAATACTTTCTTCAAAACCAGGTGGTATTTCAATTACCACATCAATTTTCCGCATTTCTGCGTAAGCTATAGGGGGGACAAAACCTCCATAATATACTTCAGGTAGCGCAACAGATTTCAAATTCTCGATAAATTGTGATGAGATTGTGCTTTTGTCGTAATCCACAACCAATACCGGCTGTGGACTCGATGCCTTTTTTGTCTCAGTTTGCATAACATTTCCTATTAATCCATAAAAAATAACAACTATCACCAATGGCACAAGTAATTGTGGCGTGATTATTTCTTTAATATCCTTTTTCAAAAGATTTAGAAAGTTTTTCATCTTACAACCTCCATAAAGACTTCTTCAAGATTGCGTGCACTATATTTATCTTTAAGGCCAACAGGAGTCCCTATGTCAAGGATTTTTCCTTTGTCAATCAAAGCAACTCTATCAGAAAGAAACTCAACTTCAAGCATATTGTGAGATGAAAGAAGAACAGTTACACCAAGTTTCACGAAGTCTTTAATAATGTTCCTTATTTCTATAGAATTTACAACATCGAGTCCCGATGTTGGCTCATCTAAGATTGCAAGTTTTGGAAGATGCATCAATGCCCTTGCTAAAAGAAGTTTCCGTGTCATGCCCTTGCTATAAGTTGAAACTTTGTCTTTTATCCTATCACCAAGGTTTGCAATACTTTTTCCTCTTTCAATAATTTCATCAAACTCTTCTTTTGATTTCGCATAAAACCCTGCCATAAACTGAAGGTATCCTAACCCAGAAAGTGTCTTATAGGCACCTGCTTCTTCCGGAAGATATGTTATAATCTCCCGTATTTTTTCATCATCGCTACCCAATTTATAACCAAAAATACTCACACCTCCTGAATCTTTTTTTATAATTGTCGAAAGGATTCTCAAAGTAGTTGTCTTTCCTGCACCGTTAGGACCTATAAGGCCAAATATTTCACCTTCTTCAACTTCAAAATTAATTCCATCCACCGCTTTAACATCACCATAATACTTTGTAAGATTCTCCACAACAATTGCTTTCATACATACCTCCTCATTAAAACAGTTTAATATACTTTGATTTTTTTTCAACTAATTTATAATAATCAATAGTATGAAAGAAAAGTTTACACCGCATAGAGCATATAGAAAAGTCAAAATTGAGAAAAAAGAGATTTTTAGCCTCATTATTGCAACTTTATTAATAGTTTTAGTTATTTACTTTTTTCTTCCAAAGATTACTATCTTTTGGGCAAGTTTTACAATAAAATACATAAACTTAACCGAAGTAAACATTGTTAAAACACAACACTTTCATCTTTACACACTTGACATACCAGGCAAATTTCCATCAACCAAATATTCAGTTTCAGTTTTGATAGTTTCTATCGTTATGCTTTTGTTCCTCTTTCTTCTAAGACCTCATATGATAAAATACTTTTTTGTATATATAGACTTAATTTTAGTCGCTTCATCAATTTATTTTATATTTTTTAAACAACTTTTTCCGTATAACCTCACAAAACTTTTAGAGATGCTAACATATATTCAAGCATCAATTCTCATTTTAATTCCCATTATCGGTTTTATGTCAACTGTATTCTTCAAAACAAAATTCTACAAGAAGTTACTTTTCGTAGTTTCTATTCTCGTATATGCAATAGTGTTTCATACTTTAAGATTTGCAACATTTGTATATATAACAAAAAATTTTTCTTATTTATTTACTCCTTTGCTCTTTTTCGTGTTCGGTCCATACTTTGATGCCATTTATTTTGTTGCATTCTTCTCTCTGTTTGTGGCAAGTTCCGTAAAACAAATAGAAAAAGAGGCTTTCCAATGGTAGGAGTAATACTGTTTATTTCAAAAGTTTATGCGGTTGCATTAACAATAGTGCTGCTGGTTTACACTATACGACACTATATTTTTAGTTTTAATAGAATTTTTGGAAAACAAAGAATAAGCTACGGAGAAATCGTTGATTCTGACTTGCCATTTGTTACAGTTCTCATACCTATGCACAATGAAGAAAAAGTCGCAAAAGATATTCTAATATCGTTGGTTCTTTCCACCTATCCAAAAGATAAACTTGAAATTACTCCTATAGATGACAATTCTAATGACAATACTTCGAAAATTTTGAAAAATTTTGCAGAAAAGTATGAATACATAAAACCTTTATTTAGAAACAGTGAAAAACGAGGAAAACCTCACTCTTTGAACGATGCATTGAAACTTGCATCTGGAGACATAATTGTTGTATTTGATGCAGACTACCTTCCAGGAAAAGGACTTATTAGAGAATTGGTGATAAACTTTATTGATCCTGGCGTTGGCGCTGTTATGGGAAGAGTAGTTCCACTAAACATTTCAAAAAACATCCTTACCCGGCTAATAGACCTTGAAAGGATTGGTGGATATCAAGTTGATCAACAGGCACGATATAACCTTAAACTCATCGCTCAGTATGGAGGGACAGTTGGCGCATTTAGAAAAGAGCCCGTAATCTTAACAGGAGGCTTTAATGAAAATGTTCTTGCCGAAGACACAGAGTTAACCTTCAGGCTTTATTTAATGGGATATAAAGTCATTTACGCAAATAGAGCAGAATGCTACGAAGAAGTCCCAGAAAAGTGGGAAGTAAGAGCAAAGCAAATAAGAAGATGGTCTTGCGGACACAATCAGGTAATGTTTCAGTACATTACTAAAATCATCTCTTCAAACAAACTTTCATTTTTAGAAAAAATAGATGGAATCTTGCTTCTCAATGTTTATCTTGTGCCATTTTTGATTTTTTTAGGAATAATAAATTCGATATTTCTTTACTTCTCTTCAGAGTACTTTTACTTCATTATTCAAACGTTGTTTTCCGTTTCTTTATTGCAATCTTTTGGCAACTTTGCACCCTTTTTCGAAATTGCAGTTGGCGCTTATCTTGACGGAGTTTCTGAAAGAGTCAAGTTGTTGCCACTCCTTGGAATTAATTTCTTTTTTGAAATGTGGTTTTCAACTCTTGGATTTTTTGATGCATTGCGGTATGTAATTACAAAGAAAGAACTGAAATGGCAAAAGACAGAGAGGTTTAGAGAATGATTATAGTATTACTATTTTTGGTTTTGGCTTTTATTCCTTTTTTCCTTGCAATAATTGAAGTTGTATCCAAAAGAGACATTCTTCCTTTAAATATAAACTTCTCATTTACAAGAGACCCAAGATTCTTTGGAAAATCTTTTAGACATAAAATTGAAAATGTTGTAAAAATGATATCTTAGAAGACTTATTAAAAGAAAATAGAAGATTGTACTTGAAAAATGACGAGATATTGTTGCTTTATGAGTTCAGAACTGGAGATAATTTTGAAACAGAAAATATCATTTATACACTAAAAGATCTATACATTGGCAAAAATTGTAGACTTAAAGAAGTATATTCAAAAGGAACTCTTTACGTAGATGAAAACTCTGAAGTTAGGGCAATTGCATCAGACTCCGATATGTTTCTTGGAAAGAATGTTTTTATTAAAAGATGGATAGATTCTATGAAAAGTATTTTTGTTTCTGCAAAGTGCAATTTAGGAGTTGTTGCAAGCGCAGGAGAAAATATTGTATTGTCTCAAGGCGTAAAGTTCGAACGGCTTTTTGCAAAAAGGATAATGACATATAACATAGCCAAAGAAAAGGAGAAAGATTCATATATAATTGGAACAATTAAATCTGATGAAGACATTGAGATAAAGGGAAACATTGAAATTGTTGGGAATCTTATAAGTGAAGGAAAAATAAAACTTCATGATAATGTAGCAGTAAAAGGTAATGTATTTTCTCAGGTTGATATAGAACTAAACAATGGCATAAGAATAGGGATTGAGAACAAAATCAAATCTGTAGTTGCAAATGGAAAAGTAATACTTGGTGAAGATGTAATAGTATATGGTTTTATTTCCTCTAAAGAAGGCGAAACAAAATGAAATGGAAAATAACATTTCTAATTATATTTGTATTGATTTTGTCCGCTTTAATAATTGCTCTTAATAAAAAGACAGACCAATATTATAGCATTGTCCTCGCTTACAACCCAAATGAATATTCTTTTCCGATTGAAGCCTACAAAAGTGTTTTAGATGAGCTGAAAGTGCCATATAAGCTTGAGAGCGTCTTCGATCTTGTTTCAGAAAATCCAAAAAACTATTATAAAATTCACAAAGCAATTATCTTTATGGACGAAGTCAATAAGTATCTACCGAACGAAGTAGTTCCATTTCTTAAAGAATATACTAACGAGGGCGGCTCAGTGTTGGTTGCTTTTGACGTAGGGGTTCTAAATCAGGATAAAACCTATAGAAACAGAGGGATACTTTCAGAAATTCTTGGCATAAGCAACATCAATTTTGGAAAATATAAAGAAAAAACCTTTGTTGAAGGGAGTTTGTTCTTAAAATCTCATGAATCGGCAGAAATTCTTAAAATACCACCTTACAAACTTGAAAACGGAAAATTTGTTTCGGGATATATGTACGGCAAGTTGTTATATCCAAGCCCTGTTGTCGAACCAATTACCGTGAAAGATGAAGAGGTGTTAGCATATTTACAAACAACAAATGGAGAAAAATTCCCCTCGATAACTCTAAGAAAAACAAAAGGATATATAATGTATGTTTCAATTCCCCTTGGATATTTGAAGTCCTATTCTGATGACTTTCCATTAAGAACTATACTTTCATCATTTCTGTTTGAAATAGTAAAGGTGCCGCATATATTGGCAGCTCCATATGGCATTCCAGGACTTGTTATTAATCTGCATATAGATTCAAATATTGATTACAACTCAATACCATACCTTGAAAACAATGGCTTTCTAAATAAAGAGATTGAATATTCAATCCACATTTGCGCAGGTGATTTTAGAGACTATCCTGGAGATAATTTAGGTTTTGATGCTTGTGGAAAAGGAAAAAAATTCGTTTTAGAACTTACAAAATTCGGAATTATAGGTGACCACGGAGGTTGGGCTCACAATTATTTCTCTTCGCTTTTAAATCAAAACGCCCTCTCAGAAGAAGAAATAAAAAATTACATAGACAAGAATACCCAATGTCTTGAAAATATTATTGGATATAAAATTAAGGAATATTCTGCACCTAATGGAGTCCATCCAGAAGTAGTTACAAAAATTCTTGAAAGCGAAGGATTTAATTCGTATTACTATACAGGAGATAACGGATCCGTACCAAACAGGACCTTCCTAAACGGTTCAATGGTTTCTTCTCCCGACTTTATCAGTTGACCTTGAACCAACCCGCATAAATCCTAAGAATTAATTTTTAAAAACCTTCATTTTGCTACTACAAACTTCTGTTTGATCTTTTTGTTCTGATTAGATTCTTAACTCTTCAAAGGGAGTAATGTTTTTTGGAGGTTTAATATGAAGTATTTTAAGAATCTTGTTACCAAGCTCATCCCACTTTGTTTTAAGATAGAATGAATGTCCTTCTGCACTAAATTCTGTAAGATTCATTAAGTTGAGTGCTTCTTTGATTCTTTCAGGTGATGCTTTGATATTATTCTCTTTAAGTGTTAGTTCAAGCGTTCTTTCAAGAAGGAAAGAGAGGAAACAAACAACAAAGTGGCCTTTGATTCTTTTTTCGGTCCAGTGGAAGATTGGCCTAACCTCCAACGTACTCTTCATTATCCTGAATGATTCTTCTATCTTCCATAGAGCATGGTGTGCATCAAGAATGTCATTTACATTCATATCAGTCTTGCTTACCTCTATTGCATAGTATCCATCAAACATCTCATCCCTTGACATTGCATTTTTATCCAATTCCCAGTTCAGCTTGTTTGTCTCCTTGAGGTATTTTCTTCCTCCACGCTTCAAGCTTCCACTGATAGCAGAAGGGTTATCAAGAAATTTTACTCCTTTATCAATCAACCTCTGCCTATCCTCTCTATCCTTTTGAGCTCTCAAGGGAGAATAAGTTACAAGGAGCTTCTCTTTGAGGTCATACAGTTTGTTATCTGTATCTCTTACAGTATTTACATAATCAAGCAGCTTGTATCTGAAGGTTTCTTCATCTTGGCTTGAATCGGCTGAATTGAGGTTAAGGGTATCTTTCCCTTTTATTGTGACGTACCCCTCTTCATTCAGGATACTTTCCTGCACATCCTTCTTCATGCTCTTTATGCGTGATGAAACAATGTAATCATACCCTTTATCTTTGATTTTCTTTAAGTTGAGCTTTGAATTTAGCCCTCTGTCTGCAACGATGATTACCCTGCGTATGCCAAACCTTCCACTGAGTTTATCAAGGGACGACTCAAGTGTCTTACCTTCAAAGGTATTGCCAGGAAAGAGTTCATATCCTATTGGCCGACCAACCATATCAATGAGCAGTCCTAAGACAACCTGCACTTCATTAACCCTATTTTCTTTGCTGAATCCAAAGTCTCTTAATGTATCCTTCTTTACGCTTTCAAACCTGAATGTTGTTGCATCATAGAAGACAACATCAACATTCATATTGAATAGGCTCTTCTGTTTGTTAAAAAGGTAATCTTCAATTGTTTCTTTATGCTCTGATAGTATGTCAAGGGAACGATAGAGGTGGTTTAATCCTACAGAAGGAAGATTAGCATAGTGCAGTTGATTGTTGTATGTTCCAAGCTTACTCTTTGGATTCATAAGGTGTTCTGCTGCCATTAAGAAGATAGAAGTGTTTAAGTCAAACTGGATATTTGTTTTCTCTCTCATATCATTAAGCAGTTTATTTAATCCATAGTTATCCCAGAGTTTCTTGTAGACAGCATAGCCAGTATTAACGACATTTCCACCTTTTACCGTATTCAGGTCAATCATATCCTTAAACTTTGATAGTTCTGCAAGGCGAAGGCCTAATCTTCCAAACATTGGGTTGTTCTCAATCATATCTAATCTACCAAGGTTAAGGATCACCTTGTGCTTTATGATACTTTTTTCTTTGTCTCTGTATGCCGAGACTATGGAGACATACTTATGCTTTCCAGACTTAGTAACTTTTACAAACATATCCTATTGTATCATAAATATTAAAAAATGCAAGCAAAAACAAGAAATAAATGATAAAATATTGCTACTACAATTTTAAAAAACAAAAAATTACAGCTACATAAATACTACATTCTTTAGATAAAAATACTCAAAAATGAAGAGTAAGTGATAAAGTCAGGAAAAAATTACATAGACAAGAATACCCAATGTCTTGAAAATATTATTGGATATAAAATTAAGGAATATTCTGCACCTAATGGAGTCCATCCAGAAGTAGTTACAAAAATTCTTGAAAGCGAAGGATTTAATTCGTATTACTATACAGGAGATAACGGATCCGTACCAAACAGGACCTTCCTAAACGGTTCAATGGTTTCTTCTAATATAGTTGCATTCCCGATAACCTCGTATAAGAAATATGCATCTCTCTACGAGATGTATCAAGGTGGAGTAAGTAGTAAAGAAGTCGAGAAATTTTTAAATGACCTTACGAATTATGCTATTAAAACCAAAACAGTTAGGCTTTTTTATTCGCACCCATATGACTTCCCTCTATACGAAGATGCATTAAGAAAATATTTTCTAAATTTGATAAATCTTAAAAATGAAGGCAAAATCCAAATAAAACCTATGAGTTATTTTGCCGAATTCTTTCAAAATCTTTTTAGCGCAAAGTTTGAAATAGATTTAAACAAAAAAATAATTTTAGTTAATGGGAGATGTTTAAATGGATTTGTAATTGCACTCCCAAAAGAGTTTATCGCAAAACCTGAAACACCAGGAATTCAAGTCGAAGTTGACGAAAATTACACATATCTTAAAATACTTGAAAAGGATAAAACAAATGTGAAAATTCCATTCGAACTAAAAAACTAATTTGTAAAAATTTCCAAAAAATGTAAAATAGTTTGAGGTGATATGATGGATCTATTTGAAAAATGTTATAATCCTAAAGAAAATAGTGCGCTTTATGACGCAAAAGTTGCACAAGAACGTGGACTTTACCCATATTTTCTCCCTTTCGAAGGGACTGAGGGCACAGAAGTTACATACAATGGACGAAAAATCATTATGCTTGGCTCAAACAATTATCTTGGACTTACGCACCACCCAAAAGTAAAGGAAGCAGCAAAAAAGGCAATTGATGAATATGGAACCTCTGCAACAGGATCAAGATTTATGAATGGCACTCTAAAAATACATAGGGAACTTGAAGAAGCACTTGCAGAATTTTTAAATAAAGAGGCAGTTATTGTTTTTTCAACTGGATACCAGACAAATTTAGGAACAATTTCTGCACTTCTTTCTCCAAAAGATTATGCAATTATGGACAAAGAAGACCATGCATCAATTGTTGATGGATGGAGTATGTCGCATGCAAAATTTTCAAGGTTCGACCATAATGACGTTGATAGTCTTGAAAAAGTATTACAAAAAATACCAGAGGAAGCAGGAAAACTAATTGTAATTGATGGTGTCTATTCAATGGCAGGGGATATTGCACCACTTCCGCAAATTGTTGAGTTAAAAAAGAAATACGGTGCACGCCTTATGGTTGATGATGCACATTCAATTGGTGTTTTGGGTAAAAACGGACGTGGTACTGCAAATTATTTCAACATGGAAAACGATGTTGATCTTATAATGGGTACTTTCAGTAAGTCTTTTGCAAGTTTGGGGGGATTTATTGCAGGCGATAAAGAAGTGATTGATTACATAAAGCATTATGCAAGACCATTCATATTTTCTGCTGCAATGACGCCTTCATCTGCTGCGGCAGCACTTGCAGCCCTTCATGTGATGCAAGAGGAACCAGAACGAATTGAACACCTGTGGAATATTGCAAATAGAATGCGAAAAGGTCTCAAAGAATTGGGATTTGATATTGGAACAAGTAATACTCCCATAATTCCTGTGTATATAAGGGACAAATGGAAAACAGTAATGATGTGGAAAGAGTTATTTGATCTTGGAGTTTATACAAACCCGGTATTCCCACCTGCTGTGCAACCAAATGATTCGCTTCTTAGAACAAGTTATATTGCAACTCACACAGAAGAACAAATCGATAGAGCCTTAACGATTTTTGAAAAAGCAGGAAAGAAATTAGGAATAATAAAATAATTATAAGGCATACTTATGCCCTCTAATTTTAAACAGAACCAAGGCGTTTTTTTACATAAGTTCGAAATTACAAATAAAAACTCATTAAAAAAGCACAAGCAACTGAGGAATACCCTCTTTTAGTTAGAGGGGGATTAACAAAGCTCCCCCTCTAACTCCCCCTTAAAAGGCGGAGATTTCTCCTCACATTCGTTCGTCGAAATGACAAATTACTATTTTTTGGGGAGTGTTGAGGGGGTCTTTTCCCCCCTCAAGTTTTGGAGATCCCTCACATTCGTTCGGGATGACGTTCATTAGAAAGGGGCACATCCCCTTTCTAACTTACCCCTAAAAGCCATAAAAAACAGAGAGTGCTGAGAGAGTCTATTCCATCTTAAATATTAATTATGCCCGGGTTTACCCGGGCATAATCTTCAATCAATAGGTCAAACTATATGATTGTAACGTTAACCGCTTTTTCGCCTTTGTCAGTTCTTTCTACTTCGTACTCAACCTTGTCGCCTTCTTTTAAGGATCTAAAACCGTTAGCCTTAATTGAAGAGTAGTGAACAAATAAGTCTTTGCTTCCATTATCTGGGACAATGAAACCAAATCCTTTCTGTGCGTTGAACCACTTGACTGTTCCTTTGAATCTTTCCATTCTAACTTACCAACCTTCTTAAAAAATTCTATCTTTTTACGATAGTAACCTATGATACACCTTTTTCAGATATTTGCAATACACAAAAACAAATTATTTCAGGTATATTGTGCGTTGTCACACATTAACAGAAAGGCCGCTCAATTTTTATTAATTTATCTTAACACAAAGAAACACGGATAATTTTCGTTTATAATTTATCATATGATACCTTTGATAATTCTCCTACTTGTTGTAGCGGTTATCTCGATTAGAAACTTTGGACGCTTTAAAGTTGAAATGTGGCAGGCAATGGCCACAGGCGCACTTCTTTCAATTATTCTTCGGCAGATTTCCATTAAAGATGCAATTTTTTCAATAAACTTCGAGATTATATTTTTTCTTTTCTTTATGTTCGTCATTGGCAGTGCTTTTGAGTTAAGCGGCTTACTTGAATTTCTTTCATTCAAAGTATTTAAAAATGCCAAAAACGTAGATACCTTGATACTTCAGATGATATTCGTATTTGGCATTTTGTCTTCCATATTTACTAACGATACAATTGCAATTGTTGGCACAAGTCTTGGTTTGATCCTCTCACGAAATCATAAAATTAGCCCCAAATTAATACTTCTTACGGTTGCATTCTCTGTTACAATTGGCAGCACGTTTTCTCCAATAGGTAATCCTCAAAACCTTATCATTGCTGTATTAGGTAAAGTACCAAATCCATTTGTAACATTTTTTAAGTTCAATTTTATCCCAATGATTGTAAACTTGATCTTTACATATCTCATATTAAAGCTTTTCTACAAAAATGAATTCCATGAAGAGGATCTCACACATGAACTTGTTGAAATTCAAGATATTAAGCTTGCAAAAATCGTATCTTTTTCAAGTATAATTCTTATTATCCTAATACTTGCAAAGATTTCTATTGCATACATTAATCCTTCTTACGATTTTCCACTTGTGTATATTGCAGCAATTTCCGCGCTTCCAATTATCATATTTTCGAATAGACGCATTGAACTTATAAAAGAGGTTGATTATAAAACTCTCTTATTTTTCATTTCTATGTTTATCCTCATGAGAAGTGTCTTTCTTAGTGGTATAGTTCAGAATACGATAAAAAGCTTGAATTTACAAGAGATGGGACGAATTTCGATCTTTATCACAAGCATACTTGTTAGCCAACTTGTATCAAATGTCCCGGCAGCAATCCTTTTACTTCCATTTGCAGACAATTCAATACAAAGTTTGATGGCACTTTCTTCAGGAACAACTATTGCAGGAAACTTAACAATTTTAGGAGCCGCATCAAACATCATTGCAATACAAAAAAGTGAAAAAGTAGGGCATACTATAACTTTTTGGGAATTTTCCAAAGTTGGGGTTGCTTTGACACTTCAAAACATTATAACTTACTCGGTCTTTTATAAAGTTTTTCTAAAATAGAAACAAGGGGAGTTTTACCTCCCCTGTATATGACTTATCGGTTTCTCAAATCGTATTCGATGAGCCTAAGACATCTCTCATCTTATGTTTTACAAGATTCTTTATCTCATCTCTTGCAGGTCCAAGGTATTTTCTCGGATCAAATTCCTCTGGGTGGAGTGCAAAGATTTCTCTTATTGTTGCAGTCATTGCAAGTCTAAGGTCGGTATCAATGTTAATCTTCGTGATACCCATGGTTGTTGCTTTCCTTAGCATATCCTCTGGGACACCTTTTGCATCACCAATGTTTCCACCATATTTATTGATCTTCTCAACATACTGAGGAAGAACAGATGAGGCACCATGCAAAACAAGTGGAAAATTAGGCAACTTTCTTGCAATTTCCTGAAGCCTTTCAAAATCAAGTTTCGGCTCTCCCTTGAATTTGTATGCACCATGTGATGTACCAATTGCAATAGCAAGAGAGTCAACGCCTGTTCTTTCAACAAATTCTACTGCCTTATCAGGATCTGTATAAACTGCTTCGTTCGAAACGACATGCTCTTCAATTCCTTGAAGTTTTCCCAATTCACCTTCTACAACAACATTTTTTGAGTGGGCATATTCAACAACTTTTTTGGTTAAGGCAACATTTTCCTCAAAAGGCAAATGTGAACCATCAATCATAACTGAAGTAAATCCTGCATCAATTACTTCCTTACAAAGTTCAAATGAATCACCGTGATCAAGATGGACTGCAATTGGGACTTCAGGGGCATCCTGTGTTGCAGCCTCGATGAGTTTCATAAGATAAACAAGTTTTGCATAGTTTCTTGCACCTTTTGAAATTTGAAGTATTACTGGAGATCTCTCTTCTTTTGCAGCATCAATCACGCCTTGAAGAATCTCCATATTGTTTACATTGAACGCACCAATCGCATACTTGCCGTATGCCTTTTTAAATAATTCGTCTGTTCTTACTAATGGCATATTATACCTCCTATGTTTCAATTATACTGCATTTTTATTTTCTTTACTATATTCAAGATAAGAATATACGATTAAATAAACTGAAGAAATAATAATCGGCACAATAATAAAATAAATCGAATAGTTTTTAAAGAATGCGCCAATAAGAGCAAGCACTCCGCATATTTTGAAAACCTTTGCTCCAACTATATGCGTCTTTGCCCAAACTAAGTCTGAAGAAAGCGTCCAAGGAGTTCTAATCCCTATGAACCAGTTTCTCTTAGTGTGCTCCAATAATATACCGATTGCATAAAATAATATACCACTTAAAACGCTAACAGTTACATTAATGGACAATTTTAAGCCAACATTATAAAGAATTGTTTGAAAGTTTATTACCCCCAAAAACACAACAAATAAAAGGATAAACTCGTAATAAATATCTTTAAATTGCTCAATATTCTTCCTCAGGGGATCAATTCTTATTATGAAAACAAGTAGCAAAGGCAACAAAATGGTTTCAAGGATACTAAAGGCATAAAATTCAAATTTACTCATAAATCCATTTGGGTTACCTTTTTCATCAAAGTGAGTTGCAAGGGTCAAGGGAAGTTTCGGGTAAAAAACTAACATTAAAACTACGAAAATGATTACCAAAATTAAAATTGCGCTTAAAATTATCTTTTCCTTGCCCATCCCTACCTCCTTTAACACATTTTAACACAAAACATCTTTTTACACATTACAAAGTATTACTTTTTGAGTTATAATATTATGTGATTAAAGTGCTTTTTTTTGGTGAAGTAAAAAGAATTTTAAACAAAGATTTTATTGAATTTGATTTTACGGGCTCTTTAAGTGCTCTTAAGAATGAACTTGCAAATACTTTTCCTGAAGTTGCATCAGTTCTAAACACCTGCGCTTTTGCAGTCAATAAAGAATATAAAACCCTGAATTATGAATTAAAGGGCAATGAAGAAGTTGCAATCATTCCACCTGTTGGAGGAGGATAATGGTTAAATTAACTAAGGATAAGATTAACGAGTTTGAACTTACCGAACTTTTAAGAAATGATGAGGCTGGAAGCATTGTCGTATTTCTTGGCGAACCAAGAAAAGGATCTCTCGATGGTAATGTTTCTTCAATTGAATATACTGCATATGAGGAGATGGCAGTTCAAGAACTTAAAAAGATCGAAGAAGAAGCCAAAAAAAGGGAGGGTATTCTTAATGTAATAATTGTTCACAGGCTGGGCGACATTCCGTTAAAAGAAACTTCCCTTTTTGTTGGTGTCTCTTCGAGACACAGAGAAGAAGGCTTTGAAACGGCAAAGTGGATTATAGAAGAAGTTAAAAAAGTTGTGCCAATTTGGAAGGAGATAAAATATGAAGGGAACAGGAACAGTTAAAGTAATTCGTGGTGAATATATAGAAGTCGTTGCTCCACGTGAGTCTGAATGCTCTTCGTGTGCGTTGAAAGATAGTTGCTCTAATAATTCCCTAAAAGATGGACAAACAATTTGGGTAAGAAATACAATTGATGCAGAAATTGGAGATTATGTAGAATTTGAGTTTAGCGAAAAAGACTTGAATAGAGGTATGTTTATAGTTTATGGCATACCAATGATTTTTATTATAATCGGAGCAGCAATTGGTTCTATTCTTGAATTTCGCTATAATATGAGAATCTCGAACTTAAAAGATTTCACAGTATTCCTAACGACTCTTGCCTTTCTTTCAGTTGGAATTGTACTGGTAAAAATAATTGATAGAACCGTAAAACCTTACTCTTACACAACGAAGATAATTTCAAGAGAAATAATAAAACCACTAATGTAATGGCGTATAAATTAGACCATTACTTGCAAAACTAAAGTAGTCCTCGGGATTTTTACCAAGAATGATATGGCCAAGCACCTTAATATTTACAAAGTTTAGTGCCTCAATAAGCCTTTTGGTTAAAAACACATCTTCGTCCGATGGTTCCGTCTCACCGGAGGGATGATTATGCACAAGAATTAGAGCACTTGCAGAATTAACTGTGGCATGTTTTACCACATCCTTTGGATCAACAATACTTGTATCAATACTTCCTTTGCTTATCTCAACTGTCTTTATAGGTTTGTTTTTCTTATCAAGGAGAACAATTAAAAAGAATTCTTGCTTTTTATCTCTCAAGTATGGTGAAAACTCTGCAATGACATATTGTGCACCATCCCTCGGAGAGCGAATTCTCTTGATTTCAGTTGCCTTTTCCCTAATGAGGCGTTTACCAATCTCAAGCGCTGCTTTGATTTGTGTTGCCTTTGCAAGACCGACGCCATCAATCTTCATTAATTTTTCAATGGTGCTTCATCAAGTGCACGCAAACTTTTGTACTTGTTCAAAATCCTCTTCCCAAGTTCCTCAGCACTAACTCCATCAGAACCTGTCCTCAAAATTATTGCAAGTAGTTTCGATAAGGAGAGCGTTTCTGCACCATTCTTAAGAAGTGCTTCTCTTGGACGTTCACTTTCAATCCAATCCTTTATAGGAACATGTGAATTTGCTTTTTTTCTTGCATTCCTTAAATCATTTTTCACTCTTTCAAGATCTGTGGGGCTTTTAATTGAAAGAATTTCAATAATTAACTTTGCTTTTCCCTTATCAAGATTTTTTGCATTTTTCCCTGTTATATACACTTTTGAATTTTTCATCACAGGGTAAATGTTGTTTCTTGCCAAAAATTCAATTGCCGATTCATAAGAATTCAATTCCATTTTAAACCGCCTTTCAGATATCAAGTAAGTGTCCTTTTTCTCTTAGCCACCTTTTTGCCTCTTCATAATTTGGAATAATTGTTCTTACCTTGTCCCAAAAAGCCTTTGAATGGTTATGTTCAACAACATGGCACAATTCATGCACAACCACATAATCAATAATTGATAGTGGCGCCATAACAAGTTTATATGTAAAACTCAAATTGTTATCCTTAGAACAACTTCCCCACCTTTTGTTTGCACTGGTAATTTTAACGCCTTTATACTTTATTCCTGTAAGTTTCGAATAGTATTCGACCCTCTCACCGATAATACCTTTTGCAGTTTTCTTATAGAAATCGATGAATAAATCCCTTGCCTTCTCCCTATACCCTTCGTCAAGATAAAAACCTTTATCAAACTTAAGTGGAGTTTCCGCATCGCTTACAAGGAAAAGTCTGTAAGGTCTTCCAAGAAGTAAGAAACTTTCTCCTGGGACAAATTGCTTTTCCTCTTTCTTTTCAAGGTGTTTTACAATTTCGATGTGCTTTTTAATCCATCTCCTATGCTCCTTTATAACTTGGTAAATTTCTTCATCCGTTGTCTTATTAGGTGCCTTAACGATTAGCGTTGCATCATCATTAATAATAAGTGCAATCGTCTTCCTTTTTGATCGAATAATTTGCGAAATCTTAATCTCGTCCATTCACTCCTCTTTCAAAGAAGTACATTAAAACACTTACATGAAATTATATGCTGAAATCAAATTATATAAAAACCTCTTCTCAATTCAAACTTTACGAATATGGCTTAAACGTGTATAATATAAACTATGATGAAGGAAAAATATTATGGTGTAATTGTTGTTGGTGGAGGACACGCAGGCGTTGAGGCTTCACTTGCTTCAGCAAGAATGGGTGTCCCAACATTAATTATTACGATTGATAACGATAGTATTGGCTGGATGCCATGCAATCCTGCTATTGGCGGCCCTGGAAAATCACAAGTTGTAAGAGAAATTGATGCCCTTGGCGGCGCAATGGCTATGACAACAGATGAAACATTAACCCAGATTAAGATGCTTAATACCTCAAGAGGTCCTGCTGTATGGAGTTTGAGAGCGCAGGCTGACAAGTGGGCTTACTCAAGAAAAATGAAAGAGCGTCTTGAAAACCAACCAAACTTACACTTAAGACAAGGGCTTGTTGAAAAACTCATTATTGAAAACGGAAAAGTAAAAGGAGTAAAAGTTGCAGATGGAAGCATCTTTTATGCTGATGCAGTTGTACTAACCACAGGCACATATTTAAGGGGGAGAATTTACATTTCCTCATGGTCAATGGAAGCAGGAAGATGGGTCAAGCCACCTTCAAATGCACTGTCAGATCAATTGAAAGAACTTGGTTTTAAAATGTCACGATTTAACACAGGCACAACCCCAAGAGTAGACAAAAGATCAATTGATTTAAGCAAATTTGAAGAAGAGCGTGGAGATTTTATACCACTTCATTTCTCTTTCTGGAATAAGCCAAAGGTATATGAAAATCAAATTCCGTCATATCTTGGCTGGACTAATGAAAAAACAATAGAAATCACAAGAAAATACATGCACCTTTCACCATCGGTTGCGGGGCTTATGGTTAAAACAGGTCCAAGAACCTGTCCTTCAATGGAAGAGAAGGTGCGTTGGTTCCCAGATAAGACAAGACACCAATTTTTCCTCGAGCCCGAAGGTTTTAACACAAACGAAATGTACATGCAGGGAATGTACATGTCAATGCCCTACGATATGCAACTTGAGGTTTTAAGGACAATCCCCGGTCTTGAAAATGTTGAGATAATAAGACCTGCCTATGTCATTGACTACGACTACATAATACCAACTCAATTAAATCTTACATACGAAACAAAACTCATCGAAGGCCTATTTATTGCAGGACAACCAAACGGCACAACTGGATACGATGAAGCAGCAGGACAAGGACTTCTTGCAGGCATTAATGCTGCCTTAAAAGTTCAAGGGAAAGAACCATTCATATTAAGAAGAAATGAAGCGTATCTTGGCGTTATGACTGATGACTTATTGACAAAAGAACTGTTTGAACCATACAGAATTACACCATCTCATTGTGAGTATAGGCAAATTTTAAGGCAGGACAACGCCGATTTGAGACTCACAAGAAAGGGCTATGAAATTGGCGTTGTTGAAGAATGGAAATTTAGAATATTCGAGGAAAAGGAACAAAAACTTGAAGAAGTCAAAAGGATCCTTGAAGAGACAACAATATATCCAAATAAGGAAAATGTTGAAAAATTGAAAGAACTTGATGTTAAGGAAATTAACCAACCATTAACTCTCTTTGACCTTCTAAAAAGACAGGACTTCACAAAGGATACATTAAAGAAACTTGACTCAAGATTTGCAGATATTGACGATGAAATCCTCATAGAAATTGAAATTGAGGCAAAATATGCAGGGTACATACAGCGTGAGATGAACAAAGCAAAAGAATTTTTAAGGTTTGAAAGCTTTGAAATTCCTCAAGATATTGATTATAATTTAGTACCATCGCTCTCGAAAGAGGCACGGATTAGGCTATCGGAAATAAAGCCAAAATCAATTGGACAAGCAATGAGAATTACAGGTGTAAGACCGTCTGATATTCAAATGCTTCTAATGTATCTTAAGGAAAGGAAGGGTGAAGAAAATGTATAAACTCGTTTTATTAAGGCATGGTGAGAGTGAATGGAACAAAGAAAATAGATTCACTGGATGGACCGATGTAGATTTATCTGAAAGAGGAGTTGAAGAGGCTCACTTTGCTGCTAAATTATTAAAAGAACAGGGATATGTATTTGATGTAGCATTTACCTCTGTTTTGAAAAGGGCAATTAAAACCCTCTGGATTGTGCTTGAGGATATAGACTTAATGTGGATACCAGAGTACAAACATTGGAGATTAAATGAAAGGCACTATGGAGCACTCCAAGGATTAAACAAGGCAGAAATGGCAAAAAGATATGGAGAAGAGCAAGTGCTTTTGTGGAGAAGATCGTATGATGTACCACCTCCACCGCTTGAAAAAGATGACCCAAGGAATCCAAGGTTCGATCCAAAATACAAAGATTTGAAAGACGATGAAATTCCACTTTCTGAATCTTTGAAAGATACACTCAATAGAGTGCTTCCATATTATCATTCAACTATTGCACCATTAGTAAAAGAAGGAAAAAGAGTTATTATTGCTGCACACGGAAACTCTTTAAGAGCACTTGTAAAATATCTTGATAACATTTCCGACGAAGAAATTCCACACCTCAATATTCCAACAGGCATTCCGCTTGTTTATGAACTTGATGAGAACTTAAATGCAGTTAACCACTACTACCTTGCAGATGAAAAGACGCTTCAGGAAGCAATAGAAAGAGTAAAAAACCAGATAAAAGAAGACCCAAAATAAGTAAATCTACACTTTTTTTCATTTTTGTCCTCCTTTGGCTCTCTTTGCAAAGAGAGCCTTTTTAAATTAGTGTATTATCATAAATTATTCAATGTTTAGACTCAGTGTTGAACAATTGGTAAAATTTTCCAATTTTTAAGGAAAGAAAATTACATCTAAACCTTATCTTTTAAAGAAATTATAAAGGACTTTTCCACAGTTATCCACACTTATCCACAGCAAAATGTGGATAAGTTAAGAATTAGTGTCATAAATTATTACCTGAATATAATAGTATTAAGACATGCATTTAATGAGGCTTTCTTGTTTCCACAGCAATTTTCACAACGCTTAAGTGATTGTTTATAACCTGTGGAAAACCTTATATGTCATTTAAAAATGTAAAAAAACCCTTTAACTAATAGTAGAGTGTATGAACTTATACTTTTTAATTCCCTCTAAACCTTGGAGATTTCCCACTACATTTGAAATGGTGAAACGTTGTAACCAACATAAGATTTCTCAACGCGCACAAAATGACATCGTTTCGTCATTCCGAAAGAGCGTGAGCGACTGAGGAATCTCCTCTTTTAATAGAGGGGGATTAACAAGACTCCCCATCTAACTCTTCCCGAAAAACGAAGAGTATTGAAGGGTGCAGTATATTCATTAAATATTGTAAAGGTACCCTTCAGATCTCCATTTCACGGTTACTTTATTTATTACTTTAGAGGTAGAACTGAGGAAAGGATGCTTTCTCCCCAAAATTAAGGAATATTAAGTTGATTTAAAACTTTTACAAATCTTCTTGAAATTACAAATCAAAAAGCCATTATATCTTCACAACAAACTTGAAATGTAAATTACAAATGGAAGATACACAAGAGAAGGAAGCATATTAAGAATTTTAATTTTCTGAATGTTCAAAAGTTCTATCCCAATTGCAAGAATAAGTACGCCTCCAAGACCCGTAAAGTTATTTATATAAACATCCTGTGTAAGGAATAGTAATCTTGAACCCAGGAGCGTCAAACTTCCTTGAATTACAAAAACAGAAATTGCAGAAAACATAACGCCAATACCCAAACCTGAAGCAAGCGTAAGAGAGGTAATTCCATCCATTATAGATTTTGTAATGAGGAGTGTTGCATCACCAGTGAGACCTTCTTGAATTGAGCCTACAACAGTCATTGCACCAACGCAAAAGACAAGAGTTGCAGTTATGAAGCCCTCAACAAAATGTGGTGAATTTGGTGATATTTTAGATTTAATTTTCCCCATCAAATGCTCTAATCCCTCATTAAGACGAAGTAACTCTCCAGTAATACTTCCAAGAATTAGAGAAAGAAATATTTCAATAAACTTTGTTGATTTTATAATCATTGTAATACCTATTAGTATAGTAAAAAGGCCAATAGATTGGATAACAATATGTTTAACTCTCTCCGGAAACCTTTCACCAATTATAAGCCCAAGCGTACTTCCTACAAGCACAGTAATTACATTAACAATTGTGCCTTTCATATATATTCTCCTTTCGCAGGAATTTAAAGGAATTATAAGAAAAATATCATTTTAGTCAATACCAAATTAACGAAATTTAATAGACTTAGATATAAAAGACAAGAAGTCGTTTATTTAAAGAAAAATAAAACTTTGATATTGACAAGACCAAAAATCATTATAAAATTATCTCGTTTGCAAACTATACATGGAGGAAAATATGAATGAATTAAAAAAGCAATACGAAATGCTTTTAAAGCAAATTGGAATCGATACAACAAATAAAATTACAAATGAGGAAGGAAAAATTATACTTTTTAATAAGCGTTGGATATTGATGGATGTAGAGGCATTTCCCGATTACATGATTAAATCAACAGGGAACATAATGGGCGAAAGAATGGCACAAGAGTTTGTTTATTGGTTTGGATATAGTTATGGTGAGAAGGTAGCAGAAAGATACATCAAATTAGGCGCACAAAAAGAAGTTATACCCTCGATAGTGGCAGCAAAAACGGCACTTTTCACAGGCTGGGGTATTCCTGAAATTCTTGAACTGTCTTTGGAAAGAGGAAAACTTCTTGTGAAAATTTATAACGATTTTGAAAGTGAATCAGCAGTCCTGAATGGATCAAAACCAACAAACAATTTTATGAGAGGAGTCCTTGCAGGTGCATTTTCAAAACTCACTGGCTCAAAAACCCATGCAATTGCAGAATTTAAAGGCGGATTTAGTGTAATTTCGGTAGACAAAAGATAAATGATTTTCCTTGCCCGAAACATCACCAAAAATTGAAGAGCAGATTTTTATGCTTAGCAGTAAATCATTTAAATTGTGTTTTATATCTTTTTGATAATTTCACATATTCAAGCGCATGTTCTTTGAGGGCATTTATTTCTTCTTCAGTAAGTTTTCTGACTGCCTTTGCAGGAATACCCACGATAAGAGTGCCATCCTCAAATGTTGCATTCTCAAGAACAAGGGCTTGAGCTCCTACTACACAATTTTTTCCAATTTTTGCACCTGATAAAATTGTTGCACCCATCCCTATAAGAGTATTTTCACCAATTGTTGCTGAGTGAATTATTGCATTATGTCCAACTGTAACGTTTTCACCTATGAAGCACGTTGTACCTTCATCAACGTGTATGACCGTATTATCTTGTATATTTGAGTTTTTCCCTATGTAGATTTTGCCAATGTCCCCTCTCAAAACCGCACCGAACCACACATTTGCATTTTCTTCAATTTCAACATCACCGATAATTGTTGCATTATCAAATATAACAGCATCTTTTGAAATGTTTGGCTTTTTTCCTTCAAATTCAATAATCATAAGAATCCTCCTAAATCACTTTGTGCCTTTTAAAACCGTATTCACTGCATAAAGGACATTAATTGCCTCAAGGTGCTTTACAAGGTCATTGTATGAACCCTCACGCACTTCAATCTGCGTGCCTATGGGAATTGTTGTTGCAATATATAAGGCATCTTTATTTTCCATGCGAACACATCCGTGAGAATTTGCAAAGCCAATTGAAAATGGTTCATTTGTGCCATGTAGTCCATAGGATGGGAGATTCCAACCCATCCACACCATACCAAGTCCATTATTTTTATCTATTTTATAAGGTTGATATACCTTTCCTTCAAAGTACCAAACTGGATCAAAGGTTTTGTTTATAATTTTATAAACGCCAGTTGGTGTTTCATTGTCGGTTGTGTGTTCACCAACACAAACAGGAAAGACATTTACAATACTATTACCCTCGTAAAGCAAAAGTAATTTGTAGGACTTATCTACAACAATTCTATAAGTAGAAGAATTTGTAACACCTGTAAAAGAAATAAAAACAAACATCAAAACCACAAAAACCAAAAATATTTTTTTCATAACAGTTCCCGTATAAAAATTATAGCATAAAACTTATACTTACGAAAAATATTCTAAATGGAGAAAACCTCAGTAATGGACTTTAGTACGACTTTAATTATTCCTTTCCAAGCTCGAAAGGGAATCTCCTCCTTTAATTAGACGGGGACTTGCGATTTTCCCTCTAACTCCCCTTGAAAGGAGGAGATGCCTCAGAAAGTCATTTCGGCATGACTACAAGATAATTGCGTTATTGGGGGAGTACTGAGGGGGCAAAATACCCCCCTCAGATTGAAATGAGGAGTTTCTCACTGCGTTCGAAATGACTTTTTGGGAAAATCGGAGGGACATGTTTCTCCATCAAATTTTTGGGTAGTGCATTAATGAGAGCACAAATTCCAAATCTCAAATTCGTATACTTGATTAGAATATTGATTTCTGTATAATAGAGTTTGGTATAGAATACCTTCCTTGTAGGGGTTGCCTTACAAGGCATAAATTTTTAGTCCAGGAGGTAAAAAGATGAATTACTACGAAGTGCTTTACATTGTAAGCGCCAATCTTTCTGACGAAGAAAGAGCAGCGCTTGTTAGCAAGTTCCACGAATTTGTGGAAAGAAATGGTGGAAGTCTTAGAAGTGAAACCGAGTGGGGGTTAAAAACTCTTGCATACCCCATTTTAAAGCAGGACAGAGGCTATTACTTTCTTGCCTACATCAATCTTCCTGCAAGCGCTGTCAAGGATCTTTACTATTTCTTCAGAGTTACAGATGGTTTTTTGCGTGCAATGGTCGTAAAGAAGGAAGAGAAAAAAGTAGAATCTACGCCGAAGGAAACTGAAGTAAAAGAAGAACCAACTGAACAATCAGAAGAGGTACAGGAAAATGTCTGATGTAAATAGAATTTTCTTAACAGGACGTCTTGTTGCAGATCCTGATATCCGCTACACTCCAACAGGAAACGAGGTTGCTCAATTTAGGATTGCGGTAAACATGAGATACCGAAGTAAGCAAGACCCTACAAATTGGCAAGAAGAAACCTCATTTATTACCATTATTGCTTGGAACAAACTTGCCGACAAAGTCGAAAAGACATTTAAAAAAGGTGATCTTATATTTGTTGAAGGAAGACTTAGAATTCGTGAATACGAAGTTGAAGGGAACAAAAGATATGCAACGGAAGTAGTTGCAAGAGATATAAAACTCATCGTAGCAAAAGGTGCAAAGGAAATTGAAATTGAAGAGGCTACTGATGAGTCAGAACCAGATGTACCATTTGCATAGAGGGAGGTAAAAATGGAAACACCAAAAAAAGTTGCAAAGAAGGGATATTTCTTTAGGCAAAAAAAGAAGGTTTGCATTTTTTGTGCAAGAAACGAAGAGATTGACTATAAAGATGTTGCAAAACTTTCAAAATTCATAAGCGAGAAAGGTAAAATTCTCCCGAGAAGAAACACTGGGCTTTGCGCAAAACACCAGAGACAACTTGCAAGAGCAATCAAGCGTGCTCGTATTATGGCACTCCTGCCATTTGTAAGAGTGTAAGATAATGAAAGTTAAAGTCCTTTTATTGCAAAACGTAAAGGGCTTGGGAAACGCAAAGAGCATAGTCGCTGTTTCAAAGGGCTATGCTCTTAATTATTTGGTTCCCAAAGGTCTTGCAAAAATCGTTGATGAAGATACTGCCGAAACAATTGTAGATGTAAGCAAAAATGTTGAGGAGCGTCGAATTGCACAAGCACAAAAGGAGAAGGAAATTTTAGAGTCCAAAGAACTCATTTTTAAAGCCAATGCAGGTACAGAGGATAAACTTTTTGGGTCAATAACTGCTCAGGATATCGAAGAAAAGATAAAAAAGGTATTTGGTCTTGAGATTGACAGGAAAAAGATCGTATTAAATAACCCAATTAAAAAACTTGGTGAATATAAAATCCCTGTAAAACTCTATAAAGAAATTCAAGCGGAACTAAAAGTAAAAGTCGAAAAAGAATAATGGCTGAAGAAATTAAAAGGCTCCCACCTTATAGCATTGAGGCAGAGCAATCGGTAATTGGTGCAGTCCTCATAGACGAAGAGGCGGTACTCAAAGTACTTGAAATTTTACGCCCTGAAGATTTTTATCGCCCTGAGCATGAGGAAATAATGAAGGCAGTATTTGAACTGACAACAGAAAATACGCCTATTGATATAGTTTCTGTTACCGACAAACTGAAATCCACAAACAAACTCGATTTTATTGGTGGAGTAACTTACATCATGCAACTTGCATCCTCTGTTCCGAATGCTGCAAATGTTGAATACTATGCAAAGATTGTAAAAACAAAAGCGCTGTTAAGAGAACTCATCAAGGCAGGGGCTGAAATTTCTGAACTCGGCTTTAACGAGTCGATGGATATAGACGAGGTTTTAAATATTGCAGAACAAAAGATTTTTAATATATCTCAAAGAAAATCCCAGTCGTATTTTTTGAGAGTTCGCGACTTTCTCCACGAGCACTTTTCAGAAATCGAAAACAGGCACAAAAGAAAATTGGGACTCTCAGGAATCCCAAGCGGATTCCCATCCCTTGATAAAATAACGGGCGGGTTTCAAAAATCAGACCTTATTATAATTGCCGCACGTCCAAGCATAGGAAAAACTTCCCTTGCACTTAATATAACAGAGCACATCGCAATTAAAGAGGAAAAACCTGTTGGGTTTTTCTCACTCGAAATGTCAAAAGAGCAACTCATTGAAAGAATGCTTTGTGCTGAGGCAAAAGTTGATATGATGAGATTAAAGACGGGTTATCTCAGGGATGAAGACTGGCCAAAATTAACCGAGGCCTATTCAAGCCTTTATGAAGCACCAATCTACATCGATGATTCGCCAGATGTAACGCTTAACGATATAAGGACAAAGTCAAGAAGATTAAAGATCGAAGCAAAAGTTGAAGTCATTTTCATTGACTACCTTCAGTTAATTCGTTCAGAGCAAAAAGTCGAAAATAGAGTCCTTGAAATATCACAAATCACCCGTGGACTTAAAAATCTTGCAAGGGAGCTTGATATACCACTTATTGTTTTGTCCCAGCTAAGCAGAGCCGTTGAAAAACGTGAAGATAAACGCCCAGTTTTGTCTGATCTTAGGGAGTCCGGTTCAATTGAGCAGGATGCAGATGTCGTAATATTCCTGCACGTGCCCGATGAAGATAACAAAGATGAAATTGAACTTATCGTTGCAAAGCAGAGAAATGGACCTCAAGGAAGTGCACATCTCCTATTCCAGCAAGAATACACAAAGTTTGTTGAAAAAGCCGAAGGGTATTAAGTTTACCACTTGACAGAAATTAATATTTCTGTATTATATTATTGCTATACCCCTATGGGGGCCGTTAGCTCAGTAGGCAGAGCACCGGCCTTTTAAGCCGGGTGTCGCAGGTTCGAATCCTGCACGGCTCACCAGTGAGCCCTCGTAGTCTAACGGTTAGGACACCGCCCTTTCAAGGCGGCGATAGGAGTTCGACTCTCCTCGAGGGCACCATTTATTAATGGTGGGATGTGGGCGGATGGCTCAGCGGTAGAGCACTTCCCTCACACGGAAGGGGTCACAGGTTCGAATCCTGTTTCGCCCACCATTCAGGATATTGCAAAAAATTGTAAGTTCAAATATAATAAGTTAGCGGGGTCGTGGTGTAGTGGTCTAACACGCTGGCCTGTCACGCCGGAGACCGTGGGTTCGAATCCCATCGATCCCGCCAGTTTTATGAAAATGAAGATAAAAGCGGGAGTAGCTCAGGGGTAGAGCACTGCCTTGCCAAGGCAGGTGTCGCGGGTTCGAATCCCGTCTTCCGCTCCATTTTTATTTTAGGTGAATTTTAAGGCGCCGGCGTAGCTCAGCGGTAGAGCAGCTGATTCGTAATCAGCGGGTCGTCTGTTCAAATCAGATCGCCGGCTCCATAATTTAGATTACGAAGGAGGCGGAAATGGGGCTTTTACTTGCAGGTATCTTTGGAGTATTATCACTCATCTTTGCAGTCGCTTTGTCAATTTCTATCCTTAAGCGTGACCAGGGCACCGAGCGAATGAAAAAAATTGCAAAAGCAATCCAAGATGGTGCTCTTGCATTTCTTCTCGAAGAATATAGAACGATGTATCTTTGGGTAATCATCTTTGCAATCTTAATTGGTATTGTAATTTCTCCATACGTTGCTGTCTTCTTCGCTCTTGGTACAATTTTCTCGACACTATCAGGATTTTTTGGAATGTATATTGCAACAAGAGCAAGTGTGAGGACAACTAATGCCGCAACGAAAAGCACAGGTGAAGCTCTATTTGTTGCATTCTCAGGTGGCTCAGTTATGGGCCTTACAGTAACAGGACTTGGAGTTGTTGGATCGCTTTTAACATACTTTATCTCTGTTAAATTTCTACCTCAAGTTTCCCCTCTTGTTGCAGTAACAGGATATTCAATTGGAGCAAGTTTTGTTGCACTTTTTGCACGTGTAGGTGGCGGGATTTATACAAAAGCTGCTGATGTCGGCGCAGATCTTGTTGGAAAAGTTGAAGCAGGCATCCCAGAAGATGACCCAAGGAACCCTGCAGTTATTGCGGATAACGTAGGCGATAATGTAGGAGATATTGCAGGAATGGGTGCTGATCTTTACGAATCTTACGTTGGTTCAATTACTGCTGCGATAATTCTTGGGACACTTACACTTGGAAATAATGCATCAACTTACATTTACCTTATAACAGGTTATGGAATTTTATCTTCTATTGTAGGAGTAATTTCTTCTCTCGTTGCCTCCAAAATAAATATCGCACCTCAAAAGGCACTCAACATTGGTTCTGTAATAGCAAATATTTTTGCAATTATCGTGTTTTTTATCATCTCAAAAGGAATACCAAATGGAACAAACTATTTTGTTGCAATCATAACAGGCCTTCTTATAGGGCTTGCGATAGGTTTTATAACTCAATACTTTACAAGCGCAAATCCAATTGTTGAAATTGCAAAGTCATCATCTGAAGGTGGCGCTGCAACAACAATCCTTTCAGGTATGGCAGTTGGTATGGAAAGCACATTTATACCACTCCTTCTTATAGCAATCGGAATCATTATCTCATATAGATTTAGCGGACTTTTCGGAATTGCACTTGCAGGCTTAGGAATGCTTTCAACTCTTGGGATAAGTTTGAGCGTCGATGCATATGGTCCTATTGCAGATAACGCAGGTGGTATTGCAGAGATGTCTCACCTTTCTCACGAAGTAAGAGAACGAACTGACACGTTGGATGCACTTGGAAACACAACTGCTGCAATGGGAAAGGGATTTGCAATTGGTTCTGCTGCACTTACAGCCTTAGCCTTGTTTTCCTCATATATACAATCAATGCAAATGGATACGCTTAATGTAATGTCACCATATACAATTTCAGGTATGTTTGTTGGAACATCGCTTCCTTTCCTATTTTCTGCGCTTGCAATAATGGCCGTATCAAGGTCGGCAGGTTACATGGTTGAAGAGGTAAGAAGACAATTTAGAGAAATTCCTGGCCTTATGTCGGGGAAAGCAGATCCAGATTACAAAAAGTGTATCTCAATATCAACAAAAGGCGCCTTGAAAAGTATGATTCTTCCTTCGTTAATTGCAGTTGTTTCTCCATTTGCGGGTTTAATTATTTTTATGTCCTATGGAAAGGAATTTACAGGTGGGCTTTTGGCAGGAGCGCTTCTATCGGGTGTAATCCTTGCAATTTACATGGCAAATGCAGGTGCTGCATGGGATAATGCAAAGAAATTCATTGAACAAGGCAACTTTGGAGGAAAAGGATCCGAAGCACACAGAGCAAGTGTCGTAGGAGACACAGTTGGCGATCCTCTTAAAGACACTGCAGGACCTTCCATCAACATATTAATAAAACTTATGACTACAATTTCCCTACTGTTTGGACCCCACATTGTTAAATTTCTCGTAAAGTGATTTTTAATGAAAAAATTCATAATGTTTTTAAAGTTTTTGATTATAATAACACTTGTGATATATTTAGCGTCAATTTTTGATTGAAAGGAAGCTTTGTAAGATGAATGTAAATACAAAAAAACTTATAAAACAGATTATAGTTGTGATTCTTATAGCATTTCTATCGGTGCTTGGATATTACGTTTACATCACCGCAAAGAATTTGAGTTTGATTAATGAACATTCAAAAGGCGAAATTCCACTTGATACTTCAAAACCAACAAACATACTACTCTTAGGAACTGACAGGCGCACGAAAGACGAAGCAGGAAGATCTGATGTGATGATTCTTATTCACCTTGACCCAACAAACAAAAAGATAACACTACTTTCAATTCCAAGGGACTCAAGGGTAGAAATTCCAGGACACGGATATGACAAAATTAATTCAGCATTTAATTCAGATTATTTCGATGATGGAGGAATTGATCTTTCCATAAAAACCGTTGCAAACCTTCTCGGTATAGATAGTAAAGATATACCATACTACGCAATAGTAAATTTTGATGGCTTTGCTAAGGTGATAGATGCACTTGGTGGAGTTACAATTGATGTAAAAGAGCCAATGCATTACCACTCTTGGACTGGCGATGTAAAAATTGACTTAAACCCAGGAGTTCAACACCTCAATGGCACGAAGGCCCTCGAATATGCACGATTCAGATATGATGAATGGGGTGATTTTGGAGTTGATTCCGAAGGAAATATACATGGTCGTGTTGAAAGACAACAGGAACTTATTAAGGCAATTATTGACCAGACAAAAGATATTAGAAACATTTTCAAACTTCCACAGATTGCTCAGGAAATCGGCAATGCAATCGATACAAATTTAACCGTTGCACAAATTACGAAACTCGGGCTTACTTATAATGATCTTACAAGTAAAGACTTACAAATAGTAAATTTCCCTGGTGTTCCTAAAATGATTGATAGCATTTCTTATGTCGTGCCAGACTATGATAAGTTGAAAGAAATTGGAGCAACATACTTTAAGTTATCAAAATAAAAAAATTTTAGTTGGGTTATAGGCAGGTATTTCACCTGCCTTTTTTAATTTTCACAATGAACTTTCTTTTGTTACTCCGAGGAAGAATATCCTATTTAGAAAAGATTTGAAATCATGCCTCTTATTCCCATGCATTAGAAAGGAACAAAACCATTTTAATATTTAGAGGGGGATCAACAAGTCTCCTCCTCTAACTCCTCCTGAAAAACGGAGATTTCTCAGTCGCTAACGCTCCTTCGATGACGCACACTCAGTCATTCCGAAGCCGAAGGTGATGAATCTCCTCCTTTAATTAGGGGGGGACTTACGATTCCCCCCTCTAACTCCTCCTTAAAGGACAAAGAGTTTTTTATTTTTGGGTGAAGTTAGAGGAGGGTATCCTAATTTAGAGGGGGACCTAAAGTCTCCCCCTCTAACTCCCCCTGAAAGGCTAAGAAAATTTTTTATTTTTAGGGTGGAGTTGGAGGAGGGATACCCTCCTCCAATAAGAGGAGATCCCTCACTACGTTCGGGACGACTTTTTTGGGGGAGTATTGAGGGGGGTAGTTACACCTCAAACTGGGGAGATTTCTCACTACGTTTGAAATGACACTTAATAGAAAGGGAGCACGTCCCCTTTCTAACTTACCCCCAAGGATAAAAAGATTACTATTTTTTGGGTGGAGTTGGAGGAGGGTGTCCATCCTCCATTAAAAGAGATACCTCAAAAAAGAACAAAAAATTTCTTTAAAATGTTTAAACATACTAGCTTTTAACTTTTATGCAAAATGTTTAATATAAAATACCGAATTTCGAAAATTCTTCATACTCTTTGCGGACAACTGTTTGCGCACCTATCCGAACATCATTTATTCTAGCAAAATTTTTCTTTAAAAGGTAAGTCACATAAGTGTCCAAAGCGTTATTTTGTGCCATCATTTCCACGATATTCAGGGCTTTGTCCACATCCATTCCTTCTCGGTAAGGACGATCCTCTGTAAGAGCAGTGAAAACATCCGCTACAGCCATGATCCTTGATCCTAATGGAAAATCAAAGGCACTTATATGGAATGGATAACCAGAGCCGTCAAGCCTTTCATGGTGAAACGATGCCCATCGATTTATTGTTTCAAAGTTTGGGATATAAGAGAGTATTTTATAAGTATAGTAAGTGTGGCTTTTTACTATATTGAATTCTTCCAATGATAACTTACCAGGTTTCTCTAAAATCTCTTTAGGGACTGCAAGCTTTCCTAAGTCATGCAAATAACCTGCAATTTCCATTATTACTAATTCCTTTTCTGAAAAACCTGCCAATTTAGCAAGTTCTACAGCACACGCTGAAACGCCACTCGAATGAGTAGCTGTAAATCTACTTCTGAAGTCAATAATGCGCGAAAAAACTTTTGCAAAATTACGTAATAACTCAATATCAAAAGAAGCAAGCGGTAAATTATGTATCTTGTTCAATTCTTCGTCAATGTTGGAAGATACGACATCTAACCATAGATATTCTTTATTTGATATCTTTACAAATGCATCAACAAACTCTGGCACAAACACCTTACCTGAAAGACCTTTTACTCTTTCTACTATACTTCCAACTTGCCCTAATACCTCATGATCGTAGTCAATAAGTACCGAAATACGGTCTGCAAGGTGCAATATATGACTTTCAATTGGTATTCTTTCGTTATTTTTTTCTCTTCCCGCTCCGTAATCCCATGGAACATGATGGTATCGAATGATATCGGCTTCCTCTGAGACCATCTTGCAATCTTTAAAAAGCAAATATCCTAATTCTGCGTGTTTATTGTAAGAAGAATCTTCATCAAAATTTAAAATATCTATTCTTTCTTTTAAAGAAATACCTCCAATGTCGTGGAATAGGCTTGCAAAAATAGTTTTCTTCTTTGTTCTATATCTAATCCTATCTCCTTGCCAATATTCCAAGCCAAATAGGTAGTCCTTTTCTGATGATTTACCAAGGCTGGGCTAACTGCATCTACCGCACCTGACAAACTCAAGGAAAAATCAAAGAGCGAAAAATAAAACTCGTCTTTCAACATATAAACTCATCCTCCTTATTATTAGTTATAAAATGACATTAAAGAATCCCACAGATAAATTTTATCCTTTTTTAAAATTTCTGTCAAAGAGATTACAAAAAATATATGTTAGAATGCCTTAGTTTTGTATTGAGTTAATTATACAGTATGTGAGGCAAATTGTATTTTTTCTTGTGCTGTAGCTTGTTGATTTTTACTTTATTGATATATATAAAGCCTTCCGATATTAAAAACATTTTTCTAACTCTAAAAGCATTAAGAATATAAGCAATAAATTAGAAAATAGTCTTGTCGTTTATTTTTTACTACAACAATGGAACATTGGTAAAGGCTAATGGTTTGAAAAGGCTTATTTGGCTATTTAACAAAGCGTTTCAGTTTGGCATTGGTAATATATTATATTGAACAATCACAGCAAGCGTCTTAGCAACAATCAAAAGTAGAACTCTTGCAAACCATTCCAAAAAGTAAAGAAAAATACAAAGAAATCTATTGAAATGCTACTTTATGGTGCCGGGGGCCGGAGTCGAACCGGCACGGTGTCACCACCGCGGGATTTTAAGTCCCGTGCGTCTGCCTGTTCCGCCACCCCGGCAACACTGTTGGAGGCACCGGTCGGATTCGAACCGACGAATGAGGGTTTTGCAGACCCTTGCCTTACCACTTGGCTACGGCGCCATGGAGCGGAAGACGGGATTTGAACCCGCGACAACTGGCTTGGGAAGCCAGCGCTCTGCCCCTGAGCTACTCCCGCACACCTAATATTATAACTAACTTTTTCCATTCTGTCAAATATATGTTTCGACTCTTCACAAATATAGTTAAAACTGACTAAGTATATTATAAAAAACGTATTTATAAATTGAACTTAATGCAAATTTTATATGGCGCTTTGGAACTAATAAGGCTTTCAATTTAATATAAATAATCCTTTGGAAAAAGATAGATAAATAAATTCAGGTTCCGTAAATAACTAAATTTAGAATCTGCAAATTCAATAAAAATATCCCAAATTTATGTAATACCGCTTTAAATAGAACAAACTCTTATACAAAATGGCCTTAATATTTACAATCCAAAAAAGATGGTAAAATTTCAATGGTAGTAAAAAATTATTTAATTTGGTTCATAAACATGATAAAGAAAATACAGTTTTATTTAGCAATTGGATTAGGTATTATAGTAAAAAATTTGTTAAAAATATCCGGCCATATGGCAACCTCCTTACCAGGACTTATTGCATATTTTATATATCCAGATATTCTCAAAGAAATTGGAATTAGATGTAAAATAAAAATTTTCGTAACTGGTACCAATGGGAAGACAACCACTAATTATCTTATAAAGACAATTCTCTCTAAGAGTGGTTCGGTCCTATATAACGAATTTGGGGCAAATATGATAAGCGGAATAGTAAGTGCGTTTATAAGCAATCTTAAACAAACCTATGAATATTGCACTTTTGAAATAGACGAGGGAACACTCCCTAAAATTGCAAAACAACTCAAACCAGACATAGTTGTTGTGACAAATATATTTAGGGACCAGCTTGATCGATATGCTGAGATTGAAATAATTCGTAAAAAAATTTTTGAAGGAATTGGAGATTCGGTTGGATTACTAAACGGTGATGACCCAAGTCTAAATCTATTAAAAGGAGAAAATAAATTTTTTTATAGTATTGAGGTGAAAAACGAATTACATGATAGAAATATTACTTTAGATGTGCAATTCTGCCCAGTTTGTGGAACAAAATTAAACTATGAATACTACACAATTGGACATCTCGGAAAATTTATTTGCCCTCAATGTGGATTTAGTAACAATGAACCTCGTTTTTTAATAACTAATGTAAGAGAAAGTGATGACACAATTTTATTTGACTTTATAGATAAAAAGAAGGGCAAGGTTAAAGATTTGAACACAAAAAGGAGCGGTATCTATCAATTATACAATATATCTGCGGCACTTTCATGTGCAATGATTTTGGGAATTGATTTTAAACAAATAAAAGATGCTGTAAAAAATTTTTCTCACAGACTCGGCCGGTATGAAGAAATCGTATATCAAAACAAAAAAATAATTATTAATCTTGTTAAAAATCCTGTGAGTTTAAGCGAAACACTGTATACAATCGCAAGGGATACTTCAAGGAAAATAGTGGTATTTATTCTCAATGATAACTATGCAGACGGAAAAGACGTTTCTTGGATTTGGGATGCAGATTTTGAAATACTTTCAAAAATAGAAAACATAAAAAAGATTTACTGTGATGGAAAAAGAAAAGAAGAGATCAAATTGAGATTAAAATACACATCTTTTGACATAGAAAAATGTGTTCTTACAAATCTTAAGGAAAACATATTTCTGCTATTAAACGAAGACGTCGAAAAGTTATATTTTCTACCAACCTATACTGCTCTATTTGAAACTCGAAACATTATTCTAAATGCAATAAACGAGGTGGTATGATGTTTATCCAAATTTTAAATCTTTTTCCTGAACTGTTAAACCTATATGGAGACAAAGGGAACGCAATTACTCTATTTAAAAGATTGAGTTGGAGAAATATCAATGCAACAATCACAAATTTCCATTTGGGAGAAAAAATTGAGGTCCTTAAGAAAGCAGATATAATCCTTTTGGGAGGAGCATCAGATTTTGAAGAAAAAATACTATTTAAACATCTTCTTGGAATCAAAAGCATACTCCAAGAACTCATCGAAGACGGCGTTCCAGTCCTTGCCATATGTGGTGGTTATCAACTGTTGGGCAATGCATACATTACAATTGACGGACAAGAGGTAAAAGGCCTTGGAATACTGGATTTTTATACATTTGGGGAGAAAGGTAGATTAATAGGCAACCTAATCATAAAAAATAACCTCGGTTTAGAACCTAAGACTGTTGTCGGCTTCGAAAATCATGGAGGCCGTACATATCATAATTACAATACTTTTGGCACTGTTATAACTGGTTTTGGAAATAATGGAAAAGACAAAAAAGAAGGACTCATTTACAAAAATCTTATAGGAACTTATATGCATGGGCCAATTTTACCTAAAAACCCGCACATTGCAGATTATCTTATTTTTAGTGCCCTCAAAAGAAAATTTGGAATTACAAAAGAAGAATTTAAAAAGCTTGATGATACAATAGAATTGAGAGCGCATCATAAGATTGTTGCTCTTTATGGAAGAAAATTCTTTTAAAAATTAGTTATTTAACGAAATATCCCTCGGATACCGTTCGATTATGATTGTTACAGGACCATCATTTACAAGTTCAATTTCCATATGTGCCTTGAAGATTCCTGTTTTAACAGATGGATATTGATTTTTCACCATTGAAACAAATTTATCAAAATATTCTCTTGCAAGCTCTTCTTCCATTGCTTCTGAAAAACTTGGACGGTTACCTTTTTTGATATAGGCAGCGAGTGTAAATTGAGAAACCAAGAGAATTTCACCACCAATATCTTTTACAGAAAGATTCATTTTTCCTTCCGTATCCTCAAAAATTCTCAAATTTACAATTTTATTTGCAACCCACCCAACGATTTCTTCTGTATCCCATTTTTCAATTCCAACAAGTGCAAGAATTCCTTTCCCGATTTCTGAGACAACTTCATCATTCACTTTCACTTTCGACTTCTTCACTCTCTGCACTACTACCCTCATATATCCACCTCTTTGAAACACGCACTTTTACAACTTCTTCAAGGCTCTCAAGTTCTTTCACGATTTCTGGTAAATTAACCTTTGGATCTAATTTGCAGGAAAATCGCACATATGCAAGAAATCGTCCTTTAAATTTCTTTTTCTTTGACGATGAATGAAAGTTTTCAAAACTTATGTTTCTCTTTGCAAATACTCCTGAAATTTTATATATAAGACCTGGGACATCTTGCACTGTTAATTTAAAAAATGCATAAAGGTTTTTCTCTTTGCCTTTACTCCAGTGTGCTTCAACGACTTTACCACCATTTTCAATAATTCTTATTAAGTTTGGGCAATCAACCCTGTGGATTTTTACACCACGTCCCCGTGAAATGTAGCCAACAATTTCATCAAATGGTTTTGGATTACAGCACTTTGCAACAGAGATATTTATATTAGTTGCGCCGTTAATTGTAGGAAAGTATTCAGAGGTTTCAGTTTTTGGTTTTAGAGGAATAATTTTAGGAAGGTTTGGCTTAGTTGTCTCTTCTTCTTTCTCAGCCTCTTTCTTTTCTTCATAGAGTTTTCTAAAATATGCCTTTATTTTGGATTTTGCAGATGCAGTTCGCACAAATTGAAGCCAATCAAGTTTTGGTCCAGTTGCAGTTTTTGATGTAATAATCTCAACCCTATCACCCGTTTGAAGTTTATAGTTAAGCGGGACAAGAGAGCCGTTCACTTTTGCCCCAATACAGCGATACCCAATGTCCGTATGCACTCTGAATGCAAAATCAACCGGAGTTGAGCCCTGAGGAAGTTCAATAACATCACCCTTTGGCGTAAAAACCAAAACTTCATCTGAAAACAAATCAACTTTTACCCTTTCAACAAACTCTTTTGAAGAGCGCACTTCTTTTTGCCATTCAAGCATCTGCCTTAGCCATGCAATCTTTGCTTCGTAATTCTTATCAAGAGATTTTCCTTCTTTATATTTCCAATGCGCTGCTATACCCATCTCGTCAATTTCGTGCATTTCTCTTGTTCGAATTTGTATTTCAAATGGTTCTCCAGATTTTGTTATAACAGTTGTGTGAAGTGATCTATAAAAGTTTGGCTTTGGCATTGCAATATAGTCTTTGATTCTTCCTGGGACAAGTTTGTAGTAGTTATTTACGATTCCCAAAACTTGATAACATGTTGGAATATCGTCAACAATAATTCTTAAAGCAATGATATCATAAATTTCCTCAAACTGCTTTCCGTCACGTATCATCTTACGATAAATGCCGTAAAGGTTCTTTGGACGCCCTTCAACAATTCCTGAAATTCCATGTTCTTTCAAAAGATTACGCAACTCTTCCATTAGCTCATTAACATATGCCTCACGTTCTTCCCGTTTCTTCGCAACCTTTCTTGCAAGTTCATAATACTTCTCAGGCTCAAGATAACGGAAACTCAAATCTTCAAGTTCCCACTTCATAGTGTAAATTCCAAGGCGATGGGCAAGTGGGACGTAAATATCCATTGTCTCCTTGGCAATCTCTTTTTGTCTTTCGGATGGAAGATAGTTAAGTGTTCGCATATTGTGAAGTCTGTCAGCAAGTTTAATGAGGACAACACGGACATCCTGAGCCATTGCAAGAAGCATTTTCCTTAGGCTTTCAAGGTGTGCTTCTTCAGTTGATACACTTTTTATACCTCTGAGTTTCGTAACTCCATTTACGAGAAAGGCAACGGTTTCTCCAAATTGCGACTTGATATCTTCTAAAGTAACGTTTGTGTCCTCTATAACATCATGTAAAAGTGCTGCTGCATATGTTTCAGCATCAAGTTTGAGGTTTGCAAGAATTATTGCAACGTTCAGTGGATGAATAATATACTCTTCGCCTGATTCTCTCGTTTGCCCAGAGTGTTTTTCAAGTGCAAACTTGTAGGCGTCCTCTAAAAGTTTCATCCCCTCACCATCAAGGTAAGGGGACACTTTATTTTTTAATTCCTCAAAAAGGCTTTCTTTAGTCAAAGTTCACAAGGGAAAATATGTGATATTTCCCTATTTTTTCCTCTCCTTTCAGATTTTTAAGTATTACGACAAACCCCCAACCAACAATTTCTGCGCCAAGAGACTCAACAAGTTCAGATGCAGCAAGTGCAGTGCCACCAGTTGCAAGAAGATCATCAATCATAAGAACCCTTTCGCCCTTCTTGAAGGCATCTTTATGCAATTCAAGAATTGACATACCATATTCAAGCTGAAACTCTTTCCTTACAACTTCATAGGGAAGTTTCCCTGGTTTTCTTATTGGTACAAAGCCTGCTCCAAGCTCTTTTGCAATAGGAGCACCAAAGATAAATCCTCTCGCCTCAATTGCCGCAACTTTATCCACATGAAAAGTTCTAAAATGGTCAGCAATTTCTTTTACAGTGTAGTTAAATGCATCTTTATCCCCCATGAGAGGTGTTAAGTCTCTAAACAAAATCCCCTTCTGCGGAAAATCTGGAATGTCCCTAATGTATTTTCTCAAATCCATTTCTACCTCCTAACAATATATTATACTCACTTTCTCTTTTTGGAAGATTTCCCTTTCTTCTTTGATTTTGGTTTGCTTTCCTGTGGTTGTGCACTTCCAGAGGAAACTCTAACTTCTGCTTGCTCGGTTGTTTCCTCCCCTGTAGGCTCCTCAACCACTTTAACAACACTTTCCTTCTTTGCAATTTCCTCCTTTAAGGTTTCGCCTCTAAAGAGAACAAGAAGAGGAGATGCAATATAAATTGAAGAGTATGTCCCCGAGAAGAGGCCAAAAAGGAGAGTCATCGAAAAGTCCCTTAATGCAGTACCACCGAAAATAACAAGCGAAAGAGATGCAAAAAGTGTAGTAATTGATGTATTCATTGAACGCACCCAGACTTCTGTAATACTTCTGTTAACTATTTCTCTAAAAGTTTCCCTTAACTTGAATTTGAGTTTTTCCCTAATCCTGTCCATTACAACAACCGTATCTTCAACTGAGTAAGTGATGATCGCAAGGAAGGCGCCTATGAAAGGTGCATTAATCTCAACCCTAAAAAGAGCAAGCATGCCAAGCGTTACAAGGATATCATGGAACAAAGCCAAAACAGTTGCTACCGCAATTTTAAATTCAAACCTAATGGAAATATAGAAAAGAACGAACAGGAGTGCAAGTAAAAGTGCAATTGCACCATTTCTCATTAACTCGCTTCCAATAACAGGAGCAATCGAAGTAATCTGCGTTGTATCTTTATTAACTTTATAAAGTTTATCAACTCCATCTACAATTTTTGTAATATCATCGGGAGGTACACTTGTTGCATTAATCTTAATGATAACTTTGTTTCCCTGTGCTTCTTGAACAATTGCATCCTTATAGCCAATACCAGCAACAATATCCCTTACTTTTTGTGAGTCTGGTGTTGTATTACATGCAAGCGTTATTACCGAACCTCCTCTAAAATCTATACCGAGGTTCAGTGGTGATCCATATTTTACCCAGTTAAATCCCATTGCAATAAGGCCAATTACTATAATCGTAATAGAAATTGAGAACCAGAGTTTTGTGTGTCCTAAAATATCCCAGTTTTTAATTCTGTCTCTAAAACTCATCGCAAACCTCCTATATTCCCCACATCCACGGCTTCTTCACGGAAGACTGTGGAAGGAATAATTCTACAAGAAGTCTTGTCACGAATACACCTGACACAAATCCAGAAAGGATACCAATCGATGTTGTGACCGCAAATCCTTTGATGATAGTTGTTCCAAAATAAAAGAGAATTGCAGCACCTACAAGCACTGTAAGGTTAGAGTCAATTACAGTACGCAATGCGTTTGCAAATCCTGCGTTTATAATTGATTTAAGTGTTTTTCCAAGTTTGAGTTCCTCTTTCATTCTTTCGAAAACAATAACGTTAATATCAACAGCCATACCTAAGGAAAGAATTGCACCACCTATTGCAGGAAGGGAAAGTGTTGCATGTAAAAGAAATAGGACTGCAAGTTCAAGAGACACATAAAATATAAGGGAAAGTGCAGAAAGAATTCCAAGATAGCCATAGAAGATAATCATATAAATAGCCACAAGCAAAAAAGCAACGATTGCACCAATTATTGCCATTCTTATTGTATAACTTCCAAGCGACGGCCCTACCACTTCTTCCTGAATAAAGTTTAACTTAACCGGTAATGCACCAGATCTCAAAAGCGCAGCATAGTTTGCAGCCTCTTCTTTTGTGAATTTACCCTCGATGATACCTTGGCCATCGGTTATAGCACTTTTTACAGTTGGTGCCATAAGAAGTTTATCATCAAGATATATTGAAATTGTCTTGCCAATATTTTGCTGAGTAACATCTGCAAAAATCTTTGCACCTTCAGAGTCAAGTTGGAAAGCAATTACAGGCTGCCCTAAAGTTGCAGGATCCTTGCTAAACTCAAGTGTTGCATTTTTTATATGCGCACCAGTTAAAACAACTTTGCCATCTTCTGTTTTAAATTGCAATAGTGCCGTTTGTCCTATAAGTTCCTTTGCTTTCTGTGGGTCTTTCCAGCCTGGAAGCTCAACATCAATTCTCTTCCAGTTTGCACCTTTCTCTTGAACAACAATTGCTTCGGATATGCCTAAGGCATTAACTCTTTTTTGGATAACACTTATTGCAGTTTGCATTGCTTCAGAAGTAACCTTTACCTCAGGCGTATCAACTGCTTCAAGGACAAATCTTACACCGCCTTTTATATCAAGTCCAAAACGTGGCACAATGTAACTTTCAAATTTGTTTAAAGTTTCAAGTGGCTTTGAGGATGCAGTAATTGCCGTGTAATCGATGTAAACTGCAAGCACAAATACAACGAGGAAGATAATAAACCACACTAAAAGTTTTCTTTTCATCTAAGAACCTCCTACAATTTTTGTCTCGTCTAAAATTTGTTTTAACTTCAAAAAGTCATTCTTAAGCAACTCTTTATATTCACCATGGTAAAGTGCAGCAGCAGGATGAAATGTCACAAAAAATTTAAGACCGTCTTTTTCAAACACTCTCCCATGAACCGCACTCACCTTCAATGCAGGAGAAACAAGCGCATTTAAAGGTGTATTGCCAAGTGTTACAATAATTTCAGGCTCAATTACGGAAATCTGGGCATATAGATAAGGCACACATGCCTCAATTTCATTAGGCGTTGGTACTCTGTTATTCGGAGGCCTACACTTAACAATATTGCCAATAAAGACTTCCGACCTTTCTATACCAATGCTTTGAAGAAGTTGAGTCAAAAGTT